>JAGUZU010000017.1 GCA_020060625.1 Anaerolineales bacterium
GATAGGTTACTTCAGTATCCACCGTCGGTTCGATGATTGGGGCGACGCGGGTTTTGGTCAACTCCCAACTGGGAGAGACGCCGCCAACGCTAATGGGCGGAGCGGAGGCGGGAGTTGCATCCTGCCAATCCACCGGACCCGGCGGGTCTATCCGCCCGCTGACGGTGTTGTCAATGGTGGCGGGCAATGGGCGCAAGTCCTGATTCACCCGCACGGCGATCACGGCATCGTATTGAGTTCCGTCAAGAAGGTCATTATCGGTTTTGGTAATGGAGATGGCGCGCGTGCCGCTGTTGTAATTGATTTCAAACCCGCCCGGCACAGAGGAGTTTGGAGGCGGCAGATACGTCAGACCAGATTGAAGGACATCGGTGATTTCCATCTCGCCGCAGGAAGTGGTGAGACTGCTGCACTCCCAGCGAATGCGATAACGAATGACATCGCCCACCTGAACTTCGGACACCCCATCCTCAACCGACTTGGTCAAAATCAATTGGGGGTTGGATTTCAAAGGCGCGGGGTCAGATTGCAGCGGGGCGACAGTTTCGGCGGCGGGAGCGGCGGCGGCATGATGCGCGGGAAGCCCCCATGCCATCATAAAGATAACCGCCAAAGTCAAATGAATCGAACGAAAATGGATTGATTTCAAAATGCTCTCCCTGGCAAAAAAGCCATAAACAAAAAATGAATTCGTGGTTCCGCGGGGAACGCAACAAAAAAGCAACAAAACAAGCCTTACGGCCGGTTTCGCTGCTTTGCTCGCCAACGCCCCCCAAGAAAAACGGGAAAGCGACCAGATTCAGGCGTTGGGTCAGTGCATCCGTAAAAAGAGCGTTTGTAATGAATTGCTCCATATTCTATGGGAAGTTTGTACTATGGTCAACGAATAAAAATAACAAAAAAGAAAGTTTTTTGTCAGTTTCATGGTTGAATCTGCTAACAGAATTCATACATCTTCAATTTGGGCGCGGTGATAAAATAAACGCAAGTATCATGTCCATCATCCCATCCATGCTGCCGGATTTTCGCGTCCGCCAGAGAGATTATCTCCTCGAAATCTCGCGCGCGCTCACGCAGGAACTCGACCTCGAAAAACTGCTGGCGCGCATTTTGCGAATTTCCATCGAAATGCTTGCCGGGCAGGCAGGCATTATCGCATTGAAAGAGAAGGACGGCTGGCGCGTCGCGGCGGCGCACGGAATTGCCCCCGCCTTCCTGAGTTATCTCACCCCCCTGCTTGCCGAGGAAAAGGTCCGCGAATTGGACGTGCGCGAACTCAACCGCATGTTAAAGGAATTGACCTACACCGCCAGCATGGGGCTGCTCAACGGCACGGGGCTGCCGCTCGCCTCGCAAGGACAGGTCATCGGCGTGATCTTCATCTTCCGCAATTACACCGACCTGTTCACTCCAAACGACCGCGTGCTGCTCCAATCCTTTGCGGACCAGGCTGCCATCGCCGTGTACAACGCGCAGCTCTATGGGCAAGTCTCCTACGAAAAGAGACGACTCGACGCGCTTCTGGACTCCGCCGCGGATGGAATCCTGATCCTCGATGCGAATCTTGACATCGAGCGCTGCAACGAAGCCTTCATCAAGATGATTGGAAAAACGCGCGAAGAGATCACAGGCAGGGAACACGGCGGGATCATCCAGTGGAAAAAGGAGCCGCAAGGCGTAACGTTGGAAGAATCCGTCGCCAACGGCTGGCCCCTCACGCCGGAAGCCACTTTATACGTGGAAGGCGACCTCGAACGCCCCCTTCCTCCGCCGTTACCTGTCGGCATTACATACGCCCCGCTTGTTTCAGAAGAGGGCAAACTCCTCAACATCCTCGTCAGCGTGCGGGATATTACCCACTTTAGAACCGCGGACGAGATCAAAGCGACTTTCATTTCCATCGTCAGCCATGAGCTGCGGACGCCCGTCGCCCTAATCAAGGGATACGCGTCCACCCTGCGGCGCGACGACGCAAAATGGGACAAGCGCACCATCAGCGACTCGCTGGCTGTCATCGAGGAGGAGGCGGATCGTTTGTCCAAGATGGTGGACGATTTGCTGGACGCCTCGCGGCTGCAGGCGGGAGGTCTCAGCTTGAACCAGGCTGACGTGTCGCTGCCCAGCCTTGCGTCAAGAGTGAGCGAGCGATTCAGCGCGCAGTCTCCAAAACATCGCATCGTCACGGACTTTCCTGAAAAGTTCCCGGTCATTCTCGGCGATGAAAACCGCCTGGAGCAGGTTGTTGCGAATCTGGTGTCGAATGCCTTGAAATACACATCCGAAGGCGAGATCAAGATCAGCGGAACGGCGCGCCCCGACCAGGTGATCGTGTGCGTGAGCGACGAAGGACCCGGCATTGATGCAAAGGACATTCCCCACATTTTCGACCGCTTCTATCGTTCGACAAACGCCGTGAAGCAGACGAAGGGAGCCGGGCTGGGGCTTTACCTTGCCCGCGCCATCATCGAGGCGCATGGCGGGCGCATCTGGGCGGATGCCGCCAAATCTTCGGCGGATCAAAACGCCAAATCCCAAAACGGCGCGAGGATCTGTTTCTCGCTTCCGCGTTGATTTATTGCAGAAGCGCGTCTTCAATGCTGCCCGCCGCAGAAACGGGCAGTTCCAAATGGTACAATCCGATCAATTCGCAAATCACTAGAACAAGGAAGGATTCATGCCCGGTACAGTTTCCCCACGCAACAAGATCGAAAAGAAATATACATGGAACGCCGAGAGCGTTTTCCCCAGCGACGAAGCATGGGAAAAGGAAGTCGAAAAGATATTCACCGATGTCTCCCTGGTCAAGAGATTTCAAGGAAAACTGGGCGAAAGCGCGACCGCTTTACTTGAAGGCTTCAAGTCGTACGAAGCCCTTATGATCCGCGCCCAGACTGCTTATATGTACGCAAGTTTTTCCTACTCAGTGGATACCACAAATCAAAAAGCCGCGGGCATGCGCGCCAGAGCCGCCGGCATGTACGGACAGGTCATGTCCGCGGTTTCGTTCATCCAGCCCGAATTGCTGGAAATCGGTCAGGCGAAATTGGATGAATTCCTCGAGCAGGAGGAGAAACTCCGCGATTACAAATTCTTCCTCGAAAATCTCTTCCGCAGGCAGGCGCACGTCCGCTCCGCCGAGGTGGAGGAGGTGCTCGGTCTGGCAAGCGAGCCGTTCAACGGGTTCTATAATTCCACCAGCATGTTGACCAACGCGGATTTCAAATTCAAACCCGTCAAGGATGTCAAAGGCAGGACGCTCGATGTTACCCAAGGCTCCTTTGAAGCAGATTTGATGTTCCACGCGGACAGGAAAGTCCGCAAGAACGCCTACATATCCTACATGGATAAATATATGGAACACAAGAACACACTGGCAAGTAATCTCGCCCACAACATCCAGGTCAGTGTTTTCAACATGCGCGTGCGAAAACACGAATCCACGCTGGCGGCGTCGCTGTTCGATCTCAACATCCATACCAACGTATTTCATAATCTGATCAACACCTTCAAAAAGAACCTGCCTGTATGGCATCGCTACTTCGATATCCGCCGCAGGGCGCTTGGCTTGAAAAAATTCGCCTACTACGACATGTGGGCGCCCATTGAAAAGAAAAAGGCGAAGGTTCCGTTCGAACAAGCCGTGGACTTGATCTGCGAGTCGCTCGCCCCGCTTGGCAGCGAGTACGTGGAGACCATCCGGCGCGGCAGTCTCAAAGATCGCTGGGTGGATGTCTACCCGAACCAGGGCAAGACGCATGGCGCGTTCTCCTCAGGCGCATACGGCACACATCCCTTCATCATGATGAGCTACGCCAACAACGCAGGCAGCATGAGCACGCTCGCGCACGAACTCGGTCACTCGATGCACACCCACCTCACGAACAAAAATCAGGCGTTCATCAACAGCGACTATTCGCTGTTCGTCGCCGAAGTCGCCTCCAACTTCCATCAGGCGATGATGCGCGGTCACCTGCTCGACAGCGTGAAGGACAAAAACTTCCAACTCGCGCTGATCCTCGAAGCGGTCGGCGGCAACATGTTCCGCTACTTCTTTCAGATGCCGACTCTCGCGCGCTTCGAACTGGAGACGCACCAGCGCGCCGAACGCGGCGAACCCCTGACCGCCGACTCCATGATCGACCTCATGGCTGATCTGTTCGCCGAGGGCTTTGGTCCACACTTCGACATGGACCGCGAACGCGTCGGCATGACCTGGTCCACCTTCCCGCATCTCTTCGCGGACTATTACGTCTATGCCTACGCCACGGGCATTTCCGGCGCCCACGCCCTTGCGGGACGCATCCTGCGCGGCGAGCCAAACGCCGTGGAAGATTATCTCGGCTTCCTCAAATCAGGTAATTCCGACTACTCATTGAACGTCTTGAAAAAGGCGGGAGTTGACCTGACCACGCCCAAACCCGTCGAAGAGACCTTCGCCGTGATGGAAAGATACATTGACCGGCTGGAGGAGTTGGTAGGGTAGTTCGGTTGTTTGGTGGCAGATTGCAAAGTATGGATGCCTGACGTGCAATCGGTAAAAAATCGAAAATCTAAAATTGGAAATTGTTAAATGGCTCAAACACAAATCGCATGTCCCCGTTGTAAACAGATGATCCCGGCAAACGTCGAGCAGTTGTTCGATGTGACCACCGACCCGCAAGCCAAACAAAGGCTCATGAGCGGGCAATCCAATTATGCCCGCTGTCAATTCTGCGGGTACGAAGGCAGGCTGGCAACGCCCATTGTCTATCACGACAATGAAAAGGAACTCCTGCTGACTTTCTTTCCGCCCGAACTGGCACTGCCACTGGACGAACAGGAGAGGATGATCGGTCCGCTCATTAAACAGGTGACCGACAAACTGCCGCCTGAAAAACGCAAGGCGTATCTCCTCAAGCCGCAAGCCAACCTCACGTACGAGTCGATGATCGAGACCATTCTCGGCAAGGACGGCGTGACGCCCGAAATGATCAAGGGGCAGCAGGAGCGCGTCCAGTTCATCGAACGGCTGATGCAGGTCACCACAAAAGATGTGCGCTCGGAATTGCTCAAGCAAAACGAAAAGATCATCGACGAACAATTCTTCGCGCTTTTCAGCCGCATCGCGCAATCAGCTCTCTCCAGCGGGCAGGAGCAGATCGCCCGCGCGTTGATCGACATCCAAACCCAACTGCTGGAAGAGACCGAGTATGGGCGTCAGTTGAAAGAATCTGTCGGGGAGATGGAAACAGCCCAAAAGGTCCTGCAAGAGGCGGGGCAAAGTCTCACCCGCGAAAAACTGCTGGATTTCGTCCTTGAGTCAGAGACGGATGCCCGCATCCGCGCCTATGTTTCGCTTGCCCGCACGGGAATGGATTATGTCTTCTTCCAGACCTTGACCGAAAAGATCGAGAAAGCCGAGGGCGACGAAAGGAAACGGCTGGAGGGCATCCGCGAGAAACTGCTGGATTATGTCAACGAGATGGATAAACAACTCGAGGCGCGGTTCAAGCAGGCGCAGGAGTTTGTCGAGACGTTGTTGAAACAGGATGACATCGAAAAAGCGACGAAGGAAAACCTGGACGGATTCACGCAGGACGCTGTGGAGATTGCCAACCGAATGCTGAAAGAGGCTTCGGAGAAGAACGATTACGCGCGGATGGGTAAACTGCAAAAAATGATCCAGGTTTTACAAGCCGCCAGCACGCCGCCCGAGGTGATATTCATCGAGCAGTTGATCCAACTGCCGGACGCCGCCGCAATCGAATCGGCGTTGAAGGAAAACGATGCGATGGTCACCCAGCAGCTGCTGGATACCCTGAGCGGTTTGACCGCGCAAATGGAAGCGCAGGGCGACAATCCCGAAGCGAAGGAGATGGGAGAGAAGTTAAGCGAGGTCTACCGAATCGCGTTGAAGTATTCGATGAAGAAGAATATGGGGTAGAACGAAGATATAAATCTCAAACGGCGAGGGTTGCTTTGTAAAGCGACCCTCGCTTCTTTTATTGCAGGTTTTTGATGACGCCGGGGGATTTAACCCAGACCCAAAGCATGTGTTCGTCTGGTTGTTGGGGAATGCAATCCGCGTTTATTGTTCTATTCCTCGACAATCGTAATGGACTTGATCACGTCGCCCGTGAAGCCTGGGTTTGCGGCGGGGTCGCGGCGCGTGATGGTATTGACCACCTCCATCCCGTCAATGACCTGCCCAAAGATGGTATACCCGCCGTTCAAATGCGGAGCAGGCGCAAACGTAATGAAGAATTGACTGCCGTTCGTGTCGCGCCCCGCGTTTGCCATCGCCACCACGCCCGCCTTGTCGAACGTCAGGTCGCTGTCTTCGTTTGCAAATTCATAACCCGGTCCGCCCGAACCTGTGCCGGTCGGGTCGCCAGTTTGCGCCATGAAACCATCCAGCACGCGATGGAAGGTCACGCCGTCGTAAAACCCCTCGCGGGCAAGAAACACAAAACTATTGACGGTAACGGGAGCCTTGTCGGGATACAGCTCGATCACGAACGAACCGCCTTTTTCCATTTCGACAGTCGCAAAGTATGACTTGGACCCATCGATGGTCATTGGAGGAGGCGCATCGTACGTCTCCTTCACCGCTTCCACATTGCCCCCGGAAGGGATAAGCCGCACCGCAAAGATCGCGATCACGATGAACACGATGACGCCCGCAAAGTACTGAATGGTCTTCTCCATTTGCAGGGAAGCCGCGTCCCTTCCCTTTGCCCGATTCCTTTTTGGCATACAGTGATTTCTCCTTTTGAAGGTAATTTACTCCTATTATAACCACCTTGCGCGGGCATTGTTTTTCCTGTATCCTTGCGCTGATGAGACATCTCTTCAAAAAACAGATTGCCTTGCCGCAGGACCATGGTTCCTGGGTCTTCATCCTGAGTCCGCTGCTGGTCGGGGTTTTCGCGGGCGGGAATTTCAGCCGCGGCGTTCTATATCTGGTCATTGCCGCGATGAGCGCATTCATGCTTCGTCAGCCGATGACCGTCGCCGTCAAGGCGTATTCCGGGAGACGACCAAAGACGGATCTTCCCGCCGCCCGTTTCTGGCTGCTGATCTACGGGCTGATCTCCGCCCTGGCTTTACTCGGACTTATCTTCGAAGGCTTCGGCTACATCCTCTACCTTGCAGTTCCCGGAGCGCCGGTCTTTGCGTGGCATTTATGGCTGGTCAGCAAACGCGCCGAACGCAGGCAGGCGGGCGTGGAGGTGATTGCAACGGGCGTTCTATCTCTGTCCGCTCCGGCGGCGTATTGGGTAAGCGTCCTTGAATACGACCCGGCAGGCTGGTGGCTGTGGGCATTCACCTGGCTGCAATCGGCGGCGAGCATCGTGTACGCATATCTCCGGCTGGGACAAAGGGAAATGTCACAGGAGCAGGCGTCGGCGTGGAAGCGAAGCGATTGGCTGCGAATGGGAATCCGCGCGATGTTGTACACGTCGTTCAATCTGGTCGTCTCCGCGGCGGCTGGTCTTTTTAATCTCGTTCCGAAATTTGTCTTTATTCCGTTTTTTCTGCAATGGGCTGAAACGATTTGGGGTGTCGCGCGCCCGGCTGTTGGGTGGAAACCGACACGCATCGGAATCCGCCAGTTGATCGTCAGCACGCTGTGGACGATTCTGTTCATCCTTGTTTGGAGGACGCCATGAACGACGAAATGAAATATGACTTGTTGACCGAACTGAGCAGCCGGCTCGAAGCGGACCTGCTGGAAAGTTTTTTGGAAGCGCATGGCATCGACGTGGAGTTGTTTCAGGAATCAGTCGGGCACAGCGCCTTTCCGGTGACTATCGATACGCTGGGACACGTGCAAGTGTTCGTGCCGAAGGATAAAATCAAGCAGGCAAAAAAACTGCTGGATGAATTCAACGTTCAGGATTAACAAGCGCCGCCGGGAAACTACGGCTTTGAGCCTGCAACGTCATCACAATCCAAACACAGGAGACATCATGAATTTCGATCTAAACAACGAACAAAAGACCTGGCAAAAAATTGTCCACGAATTCGCGGAGAAGGAGTTGCTGCCCAAAGCCCGCGAGGTGGACGAAAAGGAGGAGTTCAATTGGGAGGCGGTTCGCAAAGGCGGACCGGTCGGATTGCTCGGAATGAACATTCCCGAAGAGTTCGGCGGCTCGAACGTGGATTACATTTCGAATGCCATCGCTTTCGAGGAACTGGGTTGGGGGTGCGGTTCGACGGCGCTGGCGTTCACCGCGCATAACGGGCTTGGCACATCGCCAATCACCGCATATGGCAGCGAGGATCTGAAGAAGAAGTGGCTTCCAATGGTCGCAAGCGGAAATAACAAGCTCGCCGCGCTGGCGCTTACGGAACCCGGCGCAGGCTCAGACCTTCAAGGGGGCGTGACCACGCGCGCGGAGAAGGTTGGGGACGAGTGGGTTATCAACGGCGCGAAGATGTGGTGTACGAATGCGGGCATCGCGGAGTACATCATCGCGCTCGTCCGCACAGACCCAAAAGGCGGCTCGAAGTCATTGAGCATGATCCTTGTGCCAACCGATGCAAAAGGCGTGGCTATCGGTCCCGCCGAGAAGAAGATGGGATTGCGCGGCTCGCCCACGCATGGAGTGACCTTCGAGAATGTCCGCGTGCCGCTTGGGAACCTGGTCGGCGCGGAAGGACGGGGCTTGCAGCAGACGCTCTCCACGCTGGACGCGGGGCGCATCAGCATCGGCGCGATTTCCATCGGGCTGGCGCGCGCGGCAATGGAGGCGACGGTCAATTACGCGCGCGAACGCAAGGCGTTCGGGCAGTCCATTTCGGAGTTTCAGGCGATTCAGTTCAAATTGGCGGATATGGAAACGGAAATCGAATTGGCGCGGACGTACATTTACAAAGCCGCCTGGCTCAAGGATCAGGGACGTCCATACACCAAAGAAGCGGGAATCGCAAAACTGTTCGCAACCGAGATGGCGGAGCGCGTCATTTACGAAGCCATTCAAATCCACGGTGGGTACGGCTACAGCCGCGAGTACGGTGTGGAACGCATGTACCGCGACGCGCGGTTGATGACCATCGGTGAGGGGACGAGCGAGATCCAAAGGCTGGTCATTGCAAGGCGTGTGCTGGCGAGGGAATAATAGACTTTATCGGAAATAAGATAATCGTCCACGAAGAACACGAATTTTCACGAAGAAAGAGAACAATTCGTGCTTCTTCGTGAACTTCGTGGACAAAAGGGTAATTCCGATAAAGTTTTTTATTCTTCACAATCACCCACGCCAACAATCCGCCCGGCTTTAACACAAGGAAACGTCAGAGAAGGACGCGGATTCAGAATAACCGCAAACAGGTTTGAGCGCGGAAAGAGGCGATTGTTTCAGCGTCTCAAAGAAAAAATCTGTTTGCAGACGGTCAAACCGTAATCAGGTCTTTGATGTTTTCAAACGTGGAGGGACCAACACCCGAAACGTTCATGATATCTTCGATGTCGGTAAATGGACCGTTCTCGTTTCGATAATCAATAATGCGTTGGGCAAGCGTGGGACCAATGCCCGGCAGGGAATCCAATTCCGCCGCGGACGCAGTGTTGATGTTGACGAGTTCAGCGATTGGCTCTTCCGAACCAGAGTTGCCGGAAGACAATTCATCATCATCATCATCTGGACCCGGCAAAGAAAGCGTCTCCGAGCCGCCGCCGGATGGTTCTTCTCCAGCCTTATAGGGGACATTCAATTGCTGTCCATCCGCCAGCAATGCTGCGAGGTTAACCGCGTTGATGTCGGCGGAAGTCAACAAGCCGCCAGCCGCGTTGATCGCATCCTGAACCCGCGCGCCTTCCGCAAACTCATACAACCCCGGGCGCGGAACTGCGCCGATCACATGCACGGCGATGGGCGCCTTGGTTGGGGCGGGCTGCAACAAAACCGGTTCGCCTTCGGGGACGCGGGAGACGAACAACAGCAGCCCTGCCAGCGCAAAACCCGCCATGACGCCAAGCAAAACATAAAGCGCGCTTCTCATGACAGCGATTTTACTCCAACTTCATCACCAGCAGTTCGCCGACGCCGTGGATCACATTCGCCACGTTGAACAATTTCTGGATGCGCTGAAAATATCGCGGCGTTTCCTCATGCGCAACCGACTTGAAACCGAATTTTTCGTACATCGGTCCATTATTTGAAATGCACATCAGGTATAACGGTCTCGGAGTTGTGCGCAATAACGCTTCGATGACCTTCCGCGCGACGCCCTGTCCGCGATGATCGGGATGCGTGGCAATCGAAGCCAGTTCGAGGATTTCCTTCCCGTGAGGCTTGACTTGCCCGCAGCCGACGACTTCCCCCAAATCGTTTACCGCGACGACAAAACGCCTCCAATCCAGACCTGTTGGGTTGATCCCGACCAAATGAATCAAATCCTTGATTTGAGCGGATTCTGATTCCAGCGCCGCGCGGACATCATACCCAGACATACGCTACACCGCTCCCGCCGCGACAATGATGATGAATGTGCCGATAAACCAGTGAACCAGAAAGGGGTAAAGGAAGGACTTCGTCCGCCACGCCATCCAGCCGAAGGCAAAGCCGCCGAAGATGGTGGAAAGCGTCTCCACTTCAGGTTTACTGATGTGCGCCAGCGCGAACGGGACGGCTTGCAGCCACAAGGCGTTGTGTCCGAATTTCCGCGCGTAGGCGAACAGAATCCAGCCGCGAAAGAAAAATTCCCAACCGATCAAATCCAGAAAAGTCGTCCACGGCAAGCCGGAAAGGAAGCGTTCATAATACGATTTCATCGCTTCGTCTCCGCGCCCAAGATAATAGATGACCGGAGCCATGAGGAGGATGCCCAATGCGGTGTACGCAAGCCCCAGTTTCCAATCGCCGAACGAGAACCCGTACTCGCGCGGATTCTCCCGAAACAGAATCAGGACAATCAAAAGCGGAATGACAAGGTAAAGAATGACCCTGTCCCAGTATTTGTGCGCCGTGAGTTTGTGATAGTGATCCACCATCAGCAGCAGGGTGCTGACAATTGTGACAGTAATGACCTTCCAGTCGAAATCGAGTTTTTCACCGAGCAGATATTTCATGGTCACTCTCAATAAGGAAAATAGGTTTTGTTGCCATCGGCTCCCAGCAACGCGGTGATTTTACCGGCGTCGCGGAAAAGTTCAAATCCCCAATTGGTCAGAAGAAAAAGAACGGCGAACCCTGCAAGGATCACAGCCAACCTTCCGCCCGGCGATTCGTTCCAGCGCGAAACCAGTCCGCGGATGCCGCTCGTCCAAAAATGCGCCGCAAGGATGGCTAGAAACGGAATCAGCGCCAAGTGAAAGCGGTCTTCCGAGAGAATGAAAACATGCGGCAGGATGTAGGAGGCGAATAGAAGAGTCAGCAAAACGGTCTGCGGGTTTCGACGCAAAAGAGCAAACCCAAACATGGCAGAGGTCGAAATAAAAACGAAAGGCAGAAGTAAAACCGCGGAAATGGTCAACAAAGCCGGTTTTGGGATAAAGCCGACGATATTGTTGGAATAAAAATACATCAACACGCGCTTCTCCAAGCCGAAGAAGAAGCCAAGCCGGTTCACTGCGAGCGGGAGAAAGCGTTCAGGCTGGTCTTTCATGAATTGCAGCGCTTTTTGCGTGCCGACTTTGTCCCGCTCGGCATCGTCCATGATGGTAAGCAGGTCGAGCGAAGGACCGAAGATAAAAGAGCCGTTCCCTTCAGGGTGATAGCCAAGATAGAGGTTGTACCCCATCGAGGTTTCGATCCCCGTCAATTTGTGATGTAAAAGCGAGTTGCGGATCACCCAGGGAAAGACGACGGCGAGGAAAGCGGCAAGGAAGATGAAGGAACTGCGTCGGCTGTGAAAGAACAAAACGCAAAACGCGAGAAGCGCAAAGGGGAAGATGACGGAGCGGGTGAGGGCAGCGAGGGCGAGCAGGACGCCGGAAAGTAGATGGGGGAGGATGGAAGGAGAATTGGGAGAATCATGAGAATTGAGGGAATTGAGAAGAAAAAGAAAAGAAGAAAGGAGGAGGACGAAAAAGAGATTTTCCGTACCCAAGCCAAGCGGATAGACAAGCAGCATGGGGTAGCAGGCGGCGATCCAGCCGGAGGCGCGGGCGGCTTTCTCAGAACCGGGTAACAAGTATCGAGAAACGAGGTAGGTTAGCGGGGCGAGTGGCGCGCCGAGGAGAATCGCCTGCGCCAGCCGCGCCGTAAAGAAACGCGAGAACTCCAACCCGTTCAAAAAGTAAACGACGGCTAAAAACGCCGGATAAAGCGGCGCGCGGAAGGAGGTGTAAACGCCGAGTTCGGGGTCATAATTTTTCGCTGTGGACAAATCGAAATCCACGTATGGTTCGAGCAGTTTCAAATCTTCCTGCGCGTACCAGCGGAACCCATTTCCCGAAGCGAGACTGCGCGCCAGCATGTCGTATTGAAACATATCGTCCAAGCCGATGCCAAGTCCGCGTGTGAGGAGAATCGGTATCAACCGCAGGATAAGCGCAATGACATAGACGCGAATAGGAAAGGATATTTTCATCTCCGCAATTTTTCGATACGCCGCGCAAGATAGGGCGAGAAGTATCCGTCGTATTTTTTCCACAATTCGGGCAGTTTCCAATCATCCCCCGTCACTTTGCCGCGGCAAATTGCCGACCCGCAATGGCATTCGAATTCATCGTACGGGCTTCCGTCGGACATGGCGTAATCGAAAGTCAATTCTTCGCCCGGCTCGATGTCGCGCAATGCCACCAGACCGATCTGCCCGAAAAAACCCAAATTCGGATCGCATGAATGGTTGAAGCAATCGTTCGGTTCCCTTTCTTCGGCGGTCAGTAAAAACAGGTCTTCGTCAATTTGCAAAACGCGCTGGGTGAAGCGCAGCATGGACGGATCGAGTTGTTTTCTTTCCACAATCTTCCCACCCCACATGGAGACCAGTTCGCCGCGCCGGATTTTCTCACGCGCATAAACGCCACAGCCGCCTCTGGCGTTTTGACGCGCCTCGCATTTTGAATTGAAGTACGATGATGTCATTTCACCTCGATGGACTGACAGGATAAAACGCTTCACACAACGGGCGGGCTGGTCATTCCAACCCAAACCGCAGACTCCCTTTGGGCGGAGTCCGCATGTCACGGCGGCGGAAAAGATCAATGGACTGAAACAGGCTCAAAGTCCGGGGTGAAGCGGCAGGGGGCAATTATACAAAAAAAGAGCGGCAAGGGGGAACCCTGTCGCTCCGGTTTGTGCAAGTCAAGATTATTTTGTCCCGCCCTCCGTATCCGAAGATGAAGTGGAAAGGCGTTGTGCGAGAAAGATCGGGATGAAGGTGATCAGTACAACGAAGGTGGCGACCACGTTCGTAACGGGGCGGTCGCGCGGGCGGGTCAACTGGCTGAAGATCCAGATGGGAAGCGTGGTCTGTTGACCGGCGGTGAATGTGGTGACGATGACTTCGTCGAACGAGAGGGCAAATGCCAGCATCCCGCCTGCAAGCAGCGCGGTGGCAATGTTGGGAAGCACGACATGGCGGAAGGTTTGAAACGAGTTTGCGCCCAAGTCCATCGAGGCTTCGATCATCGAGGCGCTGGTGCGGCGAAAGCGCGCAAGGACATTGTTGTAGACCACCACCACGCAGAACGTTGCGTGACCGATCACGATTGTCCAAAAGGAAAAGGGAATGCTCATGCCGCCGATGGCGGTGCGCAAGGCAATGCCGGTGACGATGCCCGGCAGGGCAATCGGCAAAACCAGCAAGAAAGATATTGCTTCCCTGCCGAAGAATTTACTGCGATAGACTGCGGCGGCGGCGAGCGTCCCCAAAATCAATGCGGCAACAGTGGCAATCGAGGCAACCTGCAGGGATAGTTTCAACGAACGCCAGAGGTCTTCCCTGCCCCACGCAACGGCAAACCATTTGAGCGTGAAGCCTGGCAGGGGGAAGGTATAGGTGGTTTCATCGGGTGTGAGGGTGTAGAGGAAAATGATCGCGATGGGAACGTGCAGGAAAAGGAGCGTTCCCAGCGCGGCAAGTTTCAAGCCCCAGGAGGCTTTCGGACGGGTATCGGAGGAATTAGAGGGCATCGAACGCTCCCAGTCTGCGGGCAATCAGCAGATAGACGATCATGATGGTTACGGGACCCATCGTCATCGCCGCGGCAAGGGGGATATTACCCGCCGTGCCTTGATAGGAATATACTGCCTGCCCGATAAAGAATTTCGAATTGCCAAGCGTGAGCGGGACGATGAAATCTCCCAACGTCAACGAGAAGGTAAAGATCGAGCCTGCCACTACGCCGGGAAAAGCAAGCGGAAGAATGACCGTGCGGAAGGTTTGCAGGGGTTTTGCGCCCAAGTCGCTGGAGGCTTCAAGCAGGGACGCGGGAACGCGCTCCAATGCGGTTTGGATGGGAATAATCATGTATGGCAGCCAGATGTACATGAAGACGATGAACATGCCGATGGGGGAAAGTGAAAGGGACGAGCCGCCAATGCCCGGCAGGCTGAGAAGCCAATCCAGCGGACCGTCGAGATGCAGGAGGTTGATGAACCAGGAAAGAATCCCTTCCTTGGCGAGGATCAACTTCCAGGCATAGACGCGGACGAGATAACTCGACCAGAGCGGAATGGTCACTGCGATCACCAGCCAGGTTTTGAGGCGGGGCGAGGCGAACTTCGCAATGTAATAAGCAAGGGGAAATGCGATCAACGCATCCGCGATGGTGACGGCGGCTGCCATCCCCGCGGTGCGCATGAAAATTTCACGGTTTGCGGGGGTAAATATCTGCGCGTACGTTTTCAGGGTAAATTCACGAATGATCAAGCCCGTAAAATCATCGATGGCATAAAAACTATTGATGAGCAGGGCAAAGAGGGAGCCCAGATACACCACTCCCATGTACAAAAGGGGCGGCGTAAGAAAGAGAGCCAGAACAAGTTTGGGACGCTGGTAAAAATAGGTGGATATGCGGTTGAGCATCCTAGCCTCCCAAGGGATTGATGTGATCCCTGTGCCAGGACAGTTTTACCTTCCGCCCTTTGGCAGACAGGACATCCATCGAAGTGGTTTTCAGGTTTTGTTCCACAACAACGAGGTCAATCCCGCCTTCGATCTCCACCAGGTAGCGCGTGTACAAGCCGAGATAAATGACATCGCGCACGACACCGTCCACGGAGATGACGTCCTTGGGGGATGCCTCCAGGGTCGCGCCGAGATGGATCTTCTCCGGGCGGAGAGAGAAGGTGTTTTCGGAACCTGCCAAACGCCTCGCGACTTCCCCGCTGATCAGGTTCGACGTGCCGACAAATCCAGCCACGAAGGCGGATGCGGGCTTTTCGTAAATCTCCAATGGCGAACCGACCTGTTCGATCCCGCCCTGACTGAAGACAGCAATGCGGTCGCTCATTGTGATCGCCTCTTCCTGGTCATGTGTGACAAAGATGAAGGTAATGCCGACTCGTTTTTGAATCGCCTTGAGTTCAACCTGCATTTGCTGGCGGAGTTTCAAGTCCAGAGCGCCAAGCGGCTCATCGAGGAGAAGAACTTTGGGATGATTGATCAAGGCGCGGGCAAGCGCGACGCGTTGGCGCTGTCCGCCTGAGAGTTGGGACGGTTTGCGCCCGGCATAGCCCGCGAGCTGGACGAGTTCCAGCATCTCATCCACCCGCTTTGCGCGCTCCTCTTTTGAAACTTTTTTGACCATCAAGCCGTAGGCGATGTTTTCACCGACATTCATGTGCGGAAATAACGCATAATCCTGAAACACCGTATTGACGTTTCGCTCGTAGGGCGGCAGGTTGGACACATCCTGTCCGTATAAATGAATGCTCCCGGCGGTGGGTCTGTCGAAGCCCGCGATCATTCGCAGGCAGGTCGTCTTTCCCGACCCGGAGGGACCCAACATGGAAAAGAATTCGCCGTCTTGAATGTCAAGGTCAACCTGGTCGACGGCTTTTACTTCCCCAAAATATCGGCTTACTTTATTGAAGCGGACAGCGGTTGTGGAGGAATTATTGGTCATCTTGGAATCTCTTCGTCAAAAATAATCGTATCAGGCGGGGAATTCCCCGCCTGATACCTAACCATACTCGAAATTAACGACCGCCAATCACGGCAACGTAGTTCGTGACCCATTCGTGATAAGGCACGCATTCCATGCGTCCATCGCCGCAATCCGAGGTGGGAGTGCGCCACCACCAGATCTTGTCGAAGTCGTTCAGACCGTTGTTCACACAGCCATCGGGACCGAGCAGCTCATTGCCCTCACAGGCGTCGAGGCGCACGGGGATGTTCTGGAACCAGGCGGCAAGGTCGCCCTGCACCTTCGGATCGAGGGAATGTTCCATCCACGCATAGGCACAGTTGACGTGTTCGGAATCCACGTGCAGCATGGTGGAGTCCGCCCAGCCGGTCGCGCCTTCCACAGGGACGACCTTGTCAATCGGCGCGCCGCCGAACTTCAACAGGTTCGCCTGAAAAGGCCAGGAACCGGAAGCGGCAACACCTTCGTTGGTGAAGTCATCCATCTGGACGAAGGCATCGTGCCAGTAACGGTTGATCAGCGCGCGCTGCTGGCGGAGCAGTTCCACCGCGGCATCGAATTGTTCGCGGGTCAACTGGTAGGGATTGGTGATGCCGAGCTCGGGGTTGTGATACATCAGATACAACGCGGCATCCGCAACATAGATCGGACCATCGTACGCCTGAATGCGTCCCTTGTTGGACTGCCCATCCGGCAGGGTCGTTTCCTCAAAGACCACATCCCAGCTTGTGGGAGGCTGATCGCCAAAGACATCCGTGTTGTACATCAGGATGTTCTGACCGGAGGAATACGGCACGCCGTAATGCACCCCGTCCACGGTATGCCAGGGGGCATCCTGAAGACGCGGATCAATTTTGTCGTAACTGGGGATGCGGGAAATATCAATCGGCTGAACACGCCCGCCGGAGATCAAGCGGTTGGACGAATCGCCGGAAGCGGTCACAAGGTCGAATCCGCCTTCGTTCATCAACGCAACCATTTCATCGGAAGTCGCGGCGGTCTTCACCGAGACGATACACCCGGTCTCCGCTTCGAATTCGGTCACCCAGTCATAATTTGGGTCGGTCTCGCCGCGCTCGATATAACCAGCCCAGGCAACGATCGAAAGCGCTCCTTCAAGTTCTGTGGAAGGCGCTTCTTCGGCGGGAGCTTCGGCAGCGGCAGGCGCTTCCGTTTCCGCGGGAGCCTCTTCAGTCGCAGGGGCAGCGCCTCCGCAAGCCGAAAGCGCAAGGCTGGCAAACAACATCAAAGCCAGCAGATTGAAAACAAGCTTTTTCATCACTCTCTCCTTTTGAATTGTATAATACGTCCAGACAAAGCGAACCGAATCAGCCCCGCCGCCACCTCCTTTCAGATATGCTTAACATACACCACAAAAGAATATTAGATACGATGTATCTGAATAAGGAATTATATGGAACGACAAAGGGAAGTCAATCGCCGATTTCCGATTAGGCACGCCGCAGACTCCGCTCGAACCTGCCCGCCAACCCTGGCAGAATCCACACTGACAAATCCGCCGCACCCTCATGGCGGTATAATCCTGTAAAACCATTCTGGAGAACAGCCAATGACAGACCTTCCGGTTTACCCGCTCACCGACGAACATAAAATGCTCCGCGATGCGGCGCGCGACTTTGCCGAAAAAGAGATCGCACCCATCGCCGCCGAATTCGATGAGAGCGGAGAGTTCCCGCGCGAAACCGTCAAAAAAATGGGCGATCTCGGCTTCATGGGGATCGAAGTCCCCGAAGAATACGGCGGCGCAGGCATGGACACGCTCGCCTACGTCCTCGCCCTCGAGGAAATCTGCAAAGCAGACGCAGCGCACGGCGTCATCATGTCGGTCAACAACTCGTTGTATTGTCACGGCATTTTGAAATTCGGCACGGAAGAACAGAAGAAGAAATTCATCACGCCCATCGCCTCCGGAAAAGCCATCGGCGCCTATTCGTTGACCGAACCCCAAAGCGGCTCGGATGCCGGAACGATGAAAAGCCGCGCCACGCGCGACGGCGAATTCTACATCCTGAACGGGCGTAAATCCTGGGTTACAAGCGGACCGGTGGCAGATTACTTCGTCGTATTCATGATGACCGACCCGGAAAAGAAACAAAAGGGCGTAACAGCGTTTCTCGTGGAAGGAAACACGCCCGGACTCACACGCGGTAAAAAGGAACCCAAACTCGGCATCCGTGCTTCGGCTACCAGCGAGTTGATCTTTGAAGAGTGCAAAATTCCCGCCGCGAACCGTCTCGGCGAAGAAGGCGAAGGCTTCAAGATCGCCATGACCGTCCTCGATGCGGGGCGCATCGGGATTGCAACGCAAGCGCTTGGGATTGCGGAAGCGGCTTATGAAGCGGCAAGACAGTACGCGGGTCAGCGCGAGGCGTTCGGTCAGCCGATTGGCGCGTTTCAGGGGACAGGCTTCAAACTCGCGGATATGAAAACGCGCATCGAAGCATCCCGTTTGTTGATCTACAACGCCGCCCTGGCAAAGGAAAAATCCAAACAGACGGGCGGGCGTTATTCGTTGGAAGCGTCCATGGCAAAGTTGTTCGCTTCGGAAACATCCATGTTCGTGACTCACCAGGCGGTGCAAATTCATGGGGGTATGGGCTACAGCAGGGAATTGCCCATCGAGCGATATTTTCGCGACGCGAAAATCACCGAAATTTACGAAGGCACGAGCGAGATCCAAAGGCTCGTCATCTCGAGGCTGGAACTGGGGCTGAAATAAAGCCCGATGAAAACCGTTTTATTCCACAAACACGGCGGACCGGAAGTCCTCGAATATACTGATTTCCCCGATCCGCAGCCCGAAGCCGGCGAAGCGCTCGTTCGCCTGCGGGCAGCGGCGTTGAACCGCATGGACGTGATGGTGCGCAACGGCTGGGCAGGATTGAAATTGGAACTGCCCCACATCAACGGCGCAGACGGCGCGGGGGAAGTTGCCGCGCTTGGGGAGGGTGTGGTCGAATTTCAAGTTGGCGACCACGTTGTCATTAACGCCAATCTTGGGTGCGGCGAATGCGAGTTCTGTCTGAGCGGCAGGGACAACATGTGCCGCAAGTGGCATCTGCTCGGTGAAACTGTCCGCGGAACATACGCCGAAAATATCTGCCTGCCCATCCGCCAGTTGTACAAATTGCCCGCCGACTTTGACTATCACAAAGCCTCCGCCGCAGCATTGGTGTACCAAACCGCATGGCATTCGATGGTCACTCGCGGGGAGATAAAAGCCGGGGAAACAGTGGCAATCGTCGGCGCGGGCGGAGGCGTGAATTCGGCATCCATCCAGGTTGCGAAATATCTGGGCGCGCGGGTAATCGTCATCGGATCGAACGCGAAAAAACTCAAGCAGGCGGAAGCGCTCGGCGCGGACATCCTGATTGACCGCTCGAAGGAAGAGGATTGGTCGAAGGCGGTTTTCCTCGCAACGGAAAAGCGCGGCGCGGACGCGGTCGTTGACAACGTCGGCACGACCTTTCCACTGAGCCTGCGCGCGCTTCGCAAAGGCGGTCGTTTGTTGACCGTTGGCAACAGCGGCGCGCCCCGTTTTGAGATTGACAACCGTTATATTTTCGGGAAGCACCTTTCCATCCTCGGCTCCACCATGAGCGCGCTCGCGGAGTTTGCGGAGGTCATGGAGTTGGTCGTCGCGGGAAAACTCAAACCCGTGATTGACAGCACCTTCCCGCTCGCGGAAGCCGCACTCGCGCAGGAACGATTATGGCGCGGGGAAAATTTCGGCAAAATCACCCTCGACATCGAATAGAAACGAATCCCCCATTAAATGATCAACTTTCTAAAACGATTTAACCTGTTTGAAGTTTTACTGGTCGCCGTCATATTGTTCATTCATTTGTACGCGGCGCAAGCGGACGCCTACACTTTCCCGAATATGTGGTTCAAACGCGACGATGCGTATTACTATTTCAAGGTCGCGCAGAATATTTCGGAGGGTCATGGCAGCACATTCGACGGCATCAACCCAACCAACGGGTATCACCCGCTCTGGCTGGCGGTTTGCATTCCCATCTTCGCTCTCGCCCGCTTCGACGTCATCCTGCCCTTGCGCGTTCTGGTAATGGTTATTGCTGCCATGCAGGCGTGGACAGCTGTTTTGCTTTACAGGCTGATAAAAAAACACCTGTCTCAGGCGGTCGCCATTCTTGCCGCTTCATTTTGGGCATTCGAGAACTACACCCATGCCACAGTCTATGAATTGGGATTGGAAACACCGCTGGCGGCTCTTTCGGTCGTTTTTCTGCTTTACAAGCTTTCCCAATTCGAATTGGAATGGCGCGCGCGAGACATCGCAAAGAGAGACCTTGCATGGCTGGGCTTTCTTGCTGCAATCGTCATGTTCAGCCGCCTCGACCTCGTCTTTCTTGCGGTCATCGTTGGGATATGGCTGGTCTTCCGAGGGAACCCGATCCGCCACCTGCTCCCGCTGGACATCGTTCTAATCTTCATCTCAATGACCAGTTCGGTCATATTGCGCACCGGCTTTGAATCGTACAACACGCTTTATGCAGGCTCGGCAATCGAGGCAGCCATCCTTGCCCTTTTGGTGAAAATTCCCCTGCTCTATTTCTTTGGAGCGTACCAGCATCCCCGCGCGCGTTCGTTGTGGGCGCAGTTTCGAGGATTATTCCTCGCCCTCTCTGCCAGCGCGGTTCTTGTTGCCGGCATTTACATTCTTCTGGTCCAAATCGGGATCGGGAAGAATTTTCCGCGCTCGGCATTCCTGCTTGACTTTGGCATCAGCCTGGCTCTCCTCTTCCCGCTCAGACTCGCCGCATCCTGGTTCGCCGACCCAAGCCGCGTCAACGCCGAATCCCCGCTCGCGCAATTCAAATCGCAATGGAAAAAATGGCTCTCTGAGGGTTTGGTATTTTACGGCGTGCTGGGCGGATTACTGGTTTTTTACATGCTCTTCAACCAGTTTGCATTCGGAACCTCCAGCCCGGTCAGCGGACAGATCAAACGCTGGTGGGGCGGCATGGCAAGCGTCATCTACGAAAGCCCCGCATCGAGTTGGACTTCGTACTTCGGAATCGATTCGGAAATCAGCGATGTGTCGAAACCGTTCTCGGAACTCTTCTGGTGGGGCGCGGACGCGCTCCGCCCCATCTTCCCCGGCGCAGACAAACAGGACGAGCGTTATTACGCCGCCATGTTCGCCGTCCTCCTCACAGGAACGGTATTGATATTTGCCGCGAAAAAACGCTCCCTGCGCGTCATCACAAATATGGGATTCATCCCGCTCGCGGCGGGAGGCGCAATTCACCTCCTGTCCTATACCGCCACAGCCTACGGCGGCGCGAAGGCGTGGTATTGGGTCAGTCAAATGGTTTTGCTGACACTGACGTTCAGCTTCCTCCTCGACTTGATTCTCAAACCGCTTCAAAAGATAAAGGTCGCGCGCATTTCCCTCGAAATCGCCGCCCTGCTGATTGGCGTCCTCCTGGCGCAGCGGTTGAATCAATTCATCCAGTATGCAATGCGGCACGATTACTTCGCCCCCGATCGCGCCTACATGGAAGTGGTGGAATATCTTGAGGAGAACACGCCCCCCGGAAGCGTCGTCGGTATGACCGGCGGCGGGAACGTCGGCTATTTCATTAAAGACCGCACCATCGTCAACATGGACGGTCTCATCAACAGTTACGATTATTTCCAGGCATTACAAAACGGCGATGCGCCCACATACTTATATAACCAGGGCATGACAATTGTTTTTGCAAATCCGCGCCTGTTGGTTCTGCCGCCTTACTTCGGTCAATTCGCCCCTTATTTCGAACGGTACAGCAGTTACGGCGGAAAAGACCTTCTTTATCTTTTGGAAGAACCGAAATACTAACGGGATGAAACCATCCAACCCGGATATGAAACGCCCCTTCCCTGTAACCCTGACGTTATGGATGGTGTTAAGCATGGTGATCTGGAACGCCGCCCGCGCATGGACATCCCTTGCATGGAGTGAGATATTAAACGAGTTTTCCATCACTCCCGCGCCCATCGTCGGAGGCATGGTCGGGGGGATTTGGGCTGTCATTGGCGCAATTCTATATTGGGGCATCTGGCAGAAAAAGGCTTGGAGCGTGAAAATGCTCCCCGGAGTGGCGGCAGGCTGCACGGTCTGGTATTGGGGCGAGCGCCTGATGTGGCAAAATCCGCGCCCGAACCTGACGTTTGCCGTCATCGTAAACCTGATGATCTTGATCGTCGTCATCATTGCAACAAAATCATTGTCGAGAGAGGCTTATGAGCGAAAATCCGAAAATCAAAAAGTTGACTGAACTAAAGGCGGAGTCACGCCTGGGAGGAGGGCAGGCACGTATTGATGCCCAGCACAAAAAGGGACGCCTCACCGCGCGCGAACGGCTGGACCTGCTGCTGGATAAAGGCTCCTTCCGCGAGGTGGACCCGTTCGTCGTCCATCGCACGCACGACTTTGGACTCGACGCCCAAAAAATCATGAGCGACTCGGTTGTGACAGGTTGGGGCACAATCGATGGACGCCTTGTGTACGTGTTCTCGCAGGATTTCACCGTATTCGGCGGAAGCCTGGGCGAAGTCCATGCCGAAAAAATCTGCAAAATCATGGACATGGCGATGAAGAACGGCGCGCCCATCATCGGCTTGAACGATTCAGGCGGCGCGCGTATTCAAGAAGGCGTGGTCTCGCTGGCAGGTTACGCGGACATCTTCTTGAAAAACACCATGGCTTCGGGCGTCATTCCACAAATCTCCGCCATCATGGGACCGTGCGCCGGGGGCGCGGTGTATTCCCCCGCGTTGACCGATTTTATTTTCATGACACGCAACACCTCCTACATGTTCGTCACCGGACCCGACGTCGTCAAGACAGTGACGCATGAAGAAGTGACGCAGGAGGAACTCGGCGGCGCAAGCGTGCATTCGGAAAAATCCGGCGTCTGTCATGTTGCGGCGGACAGCGAAGCGGATACCCTCTATCTCATCCGCAAACTGCTTGGGTTCCTGCCGCAAAACAACATGGAAGACGCTCCGTTTGCGTCAACTGCGGACGATCCATTGAGAATGGACGAATCGCTGAACGAGATCGTCCCGGACGACCCGAACAAACCCTACGACATCAAAGACATCATCCGCCCAATCATGGATGACGGCAACTTCTATGAAATCCATGAAAACTATGCAGGGAATATCGTCGTCGGATTTGCGCATCTCGGCGGGCATTCGGTCGGCATTGTGGCGAACCAGCCTGCCGTGCTGGCAGGCGTGCTGGATATTGACGCGAGCGAAAAAGGCGCAAGGTTCGTCCGCTTCTGCGATGCGTTCAACATCCCCATCATCACCTTCGAGGATGTGCCGGGTTTCCTGCCCGGCACCAACCAGGAACATCACGGCATCATCCGCTCCGGCGCGAAACTGCTCTATGCCTATTGCGAAGCGACCGTGCCAAAGCTGACGATCATCACCCGCAAAGCCTACGGCGGCGCGTACTGCGTCATGTCGTCCAAGCATATTCGCAGCGATATCAACCTGGCGTGGCCCACCGCCGAGATCGCGGTGATGGGACCCGATGGCGCGGTGAACATCATCTTCCGCAAAGAACTCGAAGCGGCAAAAGACCCCGTCAAAAAGAAGGCGGAATTGGTCGCCGACTACAAGGAAAAATTCGCCAATCCGTATGTAGCCGCGCAGCGCGGATACATCGATGATGTGATCGAGCCGAAGGAAACCCGCCCGCGATTGATCAACGCGCTCGAAATGCTGAGCAACAAACGCGATGCCAACCCTGCCAAGAAGCATGGGAATATTCCACTGTAGCATGTCATTGCGAGTGAAGCGAAGCAATCCCCGCCTTGGCGTGGAGATTGCTTCGTGGCGCCTCGCGCCACTCGCAATGACATAATGAGGTGATATGTTCAAAAAAGTTCTGATCGCAAACCGCGGCGAGATCGCCGTCCGCATCATCCGCGCCTGCCGCGAACTCGGTCTGGAAACCGTCGCCGTGTTTTCCGAAGCGGATCGAAGCGCGCTCCACGTCCGCTATGCGGATGAAGCGTATTTGCTCGGTCCCGCCCCGTCGCGCGAATCCTATCTGCGCGCGGATAAAATCCTCGACATCGCCAAAGCCTCCGGCGCGGACGCGATTCACCCCGGCTACGGCTTTCTCGCCGAGCGCGAAGACTTCGCCTCCAAATGCGCCGACCTCGGCATCGACTTCATCGGACCCAAACCATCGTCCATTGCAGCGATGGGAGACAAAGGCAAGGCGCGCGCGACGGTAATCAAGGCGGGTGTGCCAGTCGTCCCTGGAACGGAGGCCGTGGGTAATATGACCGACGATGACCTGCTCCGCGTTGCGCCGCAGGTGGGCTTTCCGCTTCTTATCAAGGCGACGGCTGGGGGCGGCGGAAAAGGCATGAGAGAAGTCCGAAGCCTGGAGGAAATGCCAGCCCTGCTCCAGTCTGCGAGGCGCGAGGCGGAAGCCGCTTTCGGCGATGGAAACGTCTACCTGGAGAAACTGGTCGAAGGCGCGCGTCACATCGAATTCCAAATCATCGCTGATTCACACGGCAATGTGATTCATCTTGGCGAGCGCGAATGTTCGATCCAGCGCCGCCATCAAAAACTTTTGGAAGAAGCGCCGTCCCCCTTCCTCGACGACGAACTGCGCGAGAAGATGGGAAGCGTGGCGGTCAAAGCCGCGCAGGCGGTGGATTACGTCAACGCCGGTACGATTGAATTCCTTGTCGATAAAGACCGCAATTTCTATTTTCTCGAAATGAATACACGCCTGCAAGTGGAGCATCCCGTGACGGAGATGGTCACAGGCGTGGATATCGTCGCCGAGCAAATCCGCATTGCGCGCGGACGCCAGTTGAGCTACTCGCAGGAACAGGTTCAATTCAACGGTCACGCCATCGAGTGCCGCGTGAATGCCGAAGACCCATTCAATAATTTCATCCCGTCCACCGGGCGGATCACCCACAGCCTGCTCCCCACCGGACCCGGCGTGCGCGTGGACACAGGCGTGTACCCGGGCTTCGAGATTACACCGTACTACGACCCGATGATCGCAAAACTAATCGTATGGGGCGAGACACGCGCGCAAGCCATTTTGCGGATGCGCCGCGCGTTGGAGGAATACCGTATCGTCGGCGTGCGAACGAACATTCCCTTTCACCAAACGCTGATGGATTCGCACCGCTTCATGGGCGGGCAGTTCGACACGCGCTTCGTGGAGGAACGCTTTTCCATGGATGCCGCCGCATCCGAATCGCGCCAGGCACAGGCGGAGATCGCCGCAATCCTCGCCACGCTGGCGGCGCACAAACAGGCCGAACGCTCCGCCCAGATCGTCCGCCGCAATGAACGGGACACAAGCAACTGGAAATGGGTCGGGCGCTGGGAGCGGATGCACCGATAGGTGTCAGCAATTAGCATGTGAGGAAAAGATATGAAATATGTGACAACTGTGGATGAAAAAGAATTTGAAATCGAGATCGTGGACGAACACCACATCCGCGTTGGCGACCGCCTGCTGCCGGTGAATATTGAATCCGTCAGCGGACAGCCCGTCTTCTCGTTGATATTGGACGGCAAATCGTACGAATCCTACGTTTACCAAAACGAGGATGAATGGGAAGTGCTCCTGCGCGGGCGGCAGTACCAAGTCAAAGTCGAGGATGAACGGGAAAAACGTCTGAAAGCGGCGGCAGGCGAGGGCGTCGCGGAAGGAGGCGAGTTCCATCTCAAAGCGCCGATGCCGGGATTGGTCGTCACGATTCCGGTCGCGGAAGGGCAGGAAGTCAAAAAGGGACAGGTGTTGATCATCCTCGAATCGATGAAGATGCAAAACGAATTGAAATCGCCGCGCGACGGCGTGGTGGACCGCGTGCGCGTCAAGGCTGGCGAGAGCGTCGAGCAGAAGCAAACCCTGCTGAGCATCCAATAACATGAACGGGCGGGAAACCGAAGTCAAGTTTTTCGTGAACGACCTGCAAAAGATCGAATTGCGCCTTCGCAAGTTGAAGGCGCAATTGATTCATCCGCGCGCGCATGAGATCAACCTGCGCTTCGACGACGAAAACGGAAGCCTGCGGAGGAGCAGCAAAGTGCTGCGACTCCGCAGGGACGTTGAAACAAAACTCACGTTCAAAGGTCCAAGCGAGGAGCGGGAAGGCGGCGTGATGTCTCGCAGGGAGATCGAATTCAGCGTTGGCGATTTCAAAGGCGCAAAACAGTTCCTCGAAGCGCTGGGCTTTATGCCCGTAGTCTTTTATGAAAAATATCGCGCCACCTATGAGATGAACGGCGTTCACATCATGCTGGACGAACTGCCCTACGGCGAGTTCGTCGAAATCGAGGGGGAAGATATCAACATGCTGATGGAAACCGCCAAAGCGCTTGGCTTGAATTGGAATGCCATGGTCAAAGCGGGCTATCACGCCCTGTTCGACCGCGTCGCGGAGAAATTCGGACTGGTTTCTTCGCAACTGAGTTTCGAGGCGCTCGAGTCCGTCCGCATCACCGCGGACGACATGAATATCGTCCCGGCAGATTAGCGCCTTACAAGTGAAATTCTTGCGTCGCGTGGTGCCGTGGCGACATTTTTTGCCTGCACTGCCGTTCGCTGCGCGAAGACGCAGAGTCGCAGGCATATGTGTGCAAGAATTTTTAAACACGAAGGACACGAAGTACACAAAGGTTTTAAGGTCTCTTCCTTCGTGACCTTTGTGTTTGAACCTGTTTGGTTTCGGCTTGCCCGAATTAGGATATACCGCCATTGAAAGTTCGGTCTTCGGGGCTATACTGAAATCATGAATACCATTCTCATCCTCGGCGGTTATGGCTACACGGGCAGGTTTCTTGCGAAGCACCTGCTCGCCCAAACCGACGCGAATCTCGTCATCGCAGGGCGCGACCAGGAAAAAGCCAAAGCCTTCGCGGACGAACTTCACAGCGCCCGCGTCTCGCCGCGGCGCGTGGATGGAAGCGACTATGCCAGCCTCAAACATGCGCTTCATGACGTAACCCTGTGCCTGGTCGCCGCGCCAATCGCACACCATGCTGAAACCGTCGTCCGCGCCTGTATTGACTCGCGCGCGGATTATCTGGACGTGCAATTTTCGTCGAAAAAACTGGGCGCGCTTCATGCCGCGCGTCATGAAATCGAGCAAAACGGCTTGTGTTTTGTCACGGAAGCAGGCTATCACCCCGGTCTTCCCGCCGCGCTCATTCGTTATGCTGCCATAAAATTGGACAAACTTGAGTCTGCGGTTACGGCTGGCTTTATCAGCATGAAAAACATCCCCTACACCGAAGCGGTGGACGAACTCATGGAAGCCTTTCTGGACTATCAGGCGCAGGTGTACAAAAACGGCGCATGGACGAAGCCCTCCGCATGGGATATGCGCGTGTTCGATTTCGGCGAGGGCATCGGCAAACGAACCTGCTATTCGATGTTCTTCGAGGAACTGCGCGCGCTTCCCAGTCTATATCCTCATCTCAAGGAAACCGGCTTTTATATTTCGGGTTCGAACTGGCTGGCAGACCTGATCGTTACACCCTTGGTCTTCCTCGGCTTGAAGATCGCGCCGAAGCGCGGACTCCGCCCGCTTGGCAGGCTGATGTGGTGGGCAATGGGAAAATCCAAGCCGCCGTATTTCGTCGCGCTCAAGGCGGAGGCTAAAGGTTTGAGAAACGGCAAACAAGCCCAGGTCGAAGTGCGAGTCGCGCATCCAGACGGCTACGAACTCACTGCGATTCCTGTCGTTGCGTATCTGCTTCAATATCTCGATGGCGCGGCGCGCCGAAGCGGGCTTCACATCATGGGTCACATCGTCGAGCCGGTCAGGTTTTTCAATGACATGCAAAGAATGGGAGCGGAGATTATCGAATCCCTCGATCATCCATCCACGTGACCGCCTCGACTTCGGCGTCAATGCCCAAAAGCGTGGACAAAACTCGTTTGACAGAATCAACTTCCCCCGAAGTGATGAAGCGGACGGTTCCCTTTTCCCTGTTTTGATTCACCATCCCGCCCGCCTCAAGCAGACGTTTGACTTGTTTCGCCACTGCGGGGGCTGGGTCTATCACCCGAACCTTTTCCCCCACAATCCGCTCGATGAGCGGAATCACAAACGGATAATGCGTGCATCCCAACACAACCGTATCTATATTTTTTTCCAGCATCGGAAGCAGCGCATCTTCGAGAATGGCACGGGTCTGCGGCGCGTTCAACTCGCCTTTCTCGATCTGATTCACCAAGCCCGGACACGTATTTTGGAATAGTTCCACGCCGTTTGCGAAGCGTTCCACCACCGAAGCGTACAACTCGCCTTGAAACGTGGCAGGCGTTGCCAGCACGCCAACTTTACCGGTTTGCGTCTTTTCCGCCGCAGGCTTGACGGCAGGCTCCATGCCCACGAATTGCACATCCGAAAACGTCGCGCGCAGATGTTTCAACGCCGCCGCCGAAGCCGTGTTGCATGCAACGACGATTATCTTCGCGCCATGACCGAGCAGAAATCGGGTGATACCCTCGGAAAAATTTTGTATCTGCCGCATCGAGCGCGGACCATACGGCACGTGTCCCTGGTCGCCAAAGTAAATGATATTTTCATTCGGCATTAACGCGCGGACTTCGCGCAGGACGGAAAGTCCGCCCACGCCCGAGTCGAAAATGCCAATGGGATTGTTTGAAGACATGGGAAAATGATAATGCGTAATCCGTGATATGTAAATTACGGATTACGCATTACTTTCCTGCCGCACCCACAAACGATTTGAACAATCTCTGCATGGCGGGCTGGTCGGTCAACCATTCGGGATGCCATTGCACGCCAATCGCATAGGGATGATCCGGCATCTCGATCACCTCCACCAAACCATCCGGCGCGCGACCCGCCACCCGCAGCGACGGCGCAATATCTTTCAATCCCTGATGATGCAGGCTGTTGACGTGTAAAAGCGTCTCCCCGAAAATTTCCGCCGCGCGGGTGGTTTCATCCACATTGACCGGATGAACGATGACAGGGAATAACTCGCCGGGGTAATCGTGATCGAGCGCGTCCTTCACCTGCCCGGCGATATGCGTATAAAGCGTGCCGCCCAGCGCCACGTTCATCACCTGCGCGCCGCGGCAAATCCCAAGCAGGGGCTTGCCGTCCTGCGCGGCTTTCCGTAAAAGGGAAATTTCTGTAAAATCACGGTCTTCATCCACGCCCGAAATCCGCGCGTGATCCTCCCCATTGAAGTATTTCAGCGAAACGTCGCCGCCCCCGGTGAACATGATGCCCTGCATCCTCGAATAAAGATCGTAAAAATCGTCCTCGTTCAAAATCGCGGGGATCAACACCGGCAGTCCGCCCGCCTGTGTCACCGCCCGAATGTACGAATGCTGGACGGCGGTAATAGGGTTTCCATTGGAGTTTTTCGCGCCATAGGTCGTAACGCCGATCAAGGGTTTCGTCAATTGAACCTCCAAACAAAAAAGACCCTGACGATCCTTTCAGACCGTCAGGGTCTTACAGGAAAACCCTAAACAAACTTCTCTTTGATCCTTGCGCTCTTGCCCGTGCGTCCACGCATGAAGTACAACTGCGCGCGGCGGACTTTTCCGTGCCGCTCGACGACGATCTTGTCGAGACGCGGCGAGCGGAGCAGGAAGGTACGTTCCACGCCGATCCCGTTCGACGCCATGCGGCGGACGGTCACGGAAGCGTTGTTCCCGCTGTTTCGCAGGCGAATCACCAAGCCCTTGAATTCCTGAATACGCTCGCGTTCGCCTTCTTTGATCTTCACGTGGACGCTTACAGTATCACCAGCGGCAAGCTGGGGGATGTTCTCGTTATCGTTAGCCTCAACGGCTTTTATCAGGTCTGCCATTTCCGTTCTTCCTTACTTGTGATTTAGTGTTCCTTGGTGTGCGACGCGCGATTATAGCACGCATTTTACCAACCCACAAGCGAAAATCATGGGTATTTCCGCACTGCCAGCACGGCATTGTGACCGCCGAACCCGAAAGCATTGCTGATCGCAAGCGAGACCTTCGCCGCGCGCGCCTCGTTCGGGACGTAATCAAGATCGCACTCGGGGTCGGGCGTTTCATAATTGATCGTAGGCGGCAGGATGCCCTCCCGCACAACCTGCACGCAAAAGATGGCTTCCAATGCGCCCGTCGCGCCCATCATGTGCCCCGTCATGGACTTGGTGGAGGAAATCGGCAGTTTATACGCGAGGTCGCCGAACGCCGCCTTGACCGCGCGCGTCTCAGCCTGATCGTTCAACATCGTACCCGTGCCATGCGCGTTGATATACCCCAATTCATCCGCGTTGGCTTCCGCCGAAGATAAAGCCATCAGCATCGCCGCCGCGCCGCCCTCGCCGTGTTCATGGGGCGCGGTCACATGGAAAGCATCCGCGGTTGCGCCGTACCCAGCCAGTTCCGCAAAAATTTCCGCGCCGCGCGCTTTCGCGCTGGATTCGCGCTCCAGCACCAGCACCGCCGCGCCTTCGCCCATCACCAGCCCGTCGCGGTTTCTATCGAACGGCTGGGGAGTCGTTGAATAATCATCATTCCGGCGCGACATCGCCCCCACACGGTCGAACGCCGCCACGCCCGTCGATGTGATCGTCGCTTCGGAGGCGCCGGTAATTGCCGCATCGATCATCCCCGTGCGAAGCATCATGAGAGCCGCGCCGATTCCATCCGCGCCCGAAGCGCAGGCGGAAGCCACCGAAAAACACGGACCCTTGACCCCGAACTCGATTGCAGCCATCCCCGCCCCGCCGTTCGCCATCAACATCGGAATCAAGAACGGGCTGACGCGGCGCGGTCCCTCCTTGTAATTCGTAAGCGTCGCATCCTGCAAGGACTGCAAGCCGCCAATCGCCGACGAAATAATCACGCCGATCCGCCCCGCATTCTTTTCCGTGATCTCCAAACCGGACTGCGTCAACGCCTGCCGCGCCGCCGCAATTGCAAACTGCTCGAAGCGGTCACGACGACGCGCCTCTTTGGCGTCCATGAAATCCTCGGGGTTGAAATCCTTCGCCTCCGCCGCAATATGCACCTGCAGCGGCGAAGAATCGAACAGGGTGATTGGTCCCACGCCCGACCTGCCCGCAATTGCATTTTCCCAGGATTCTTTCACGCTCAACCCAAGGGGATTGACTGTTCCCATCCCTGTGATAACGATACGTTCCTGCATTAAACCTCCGGTAATCAATTGATTTGGATATGGGCGCAATTAAAAACCCCGCAAATTGAAAAGCGTCACGCAGAACTTGACGCAACGCTTCACACCCCGCCGAAACCTGCCCTGCCTCACAAACATCGTCCACGCCGGATGTTTTTTACTCTCCAGGCTTGGGGACATAATCGCCCTCGACCCATTCCTGCCCGTCCGGTCCAACTTCCTTCTTCCAGACTGGGACAATTTCCTTGAGGCGGTCAATGCCGTAGCGGGCGGCGTCAAAGACGCCAGTGTCGCGGTGGGCGGCGGTACAGGCGATGAGGACTGTTGGAGTCTTCGGGTAAAGTTTACCAATGCGCTGAACAATGGCAATGCCCTCCACAACAGGCCACTTCGCGCGAATCTCGTCGGCGACCTGTTTCATTTTAGATTCTGCCATGGGAATATACGACTCGTACTCAAGGTATTCCGTCTCATGCGCGTCACCGCGCGAGGTCACTCCGCGCACCATGCCGGTGAAGATCGCCGCCGCGCCCGTGGACGTGAGCGTGATCCTGGCAAGCAGGTCGTTCAAGTCAATTTCGGATTCGGTGATGGAATAAATCGTTGGAAGGTTGGAAGGTTGCATGTTGGAAGGTTAACCTCCAGATACCGGTGGAAAGAGGGCGATCTCAGCATTTAGCGGGACGACGGCTTCATCAAAGGCGTATTCGCGGTTGATGGTGATAAGCACGGATTTCATGGACTCTTTCAAGTTCGGATAATCGGCGCCAAGTTTTCCCTTCAATTGCAGGATGGTCATGTCGGCGGGAATATCCATTTCCATGGACTTGGTTCCGGCGCGGTCGCGGATGGTGGCGAAGAATAAAAGTTTAATATGATTCATTCAGTAACCTTCTCAAAGATTAGTCGAAGGTCGAGTGTCGGCTTTCGACTTTCGACCTTTGACCTGTTTTCAAATCCAAACATCGTTCGGCGCGGTCAGATCAGAGTCTTTTACGCTGCCTGTGTTGACCAGACCCGCGGGTTCGATCAACAGAATATGACATTCCTGCTCGGCAACGGGTTTGTGTTCCACGCCTTTGGGCACAACGAACATTTCGCCTTCATTCAGTGAAACTTTGCCGTCACGGAAGAGAATGTCAAGATGACCGTTGATGACGATGAAAACTTCGTCGGTATCGGGGTGGTCGTGCCAGACGAATTCGCCCTGGGCTTTGGCGAGTTTGAGATGATAGTCGTTCAACTGGGCGATAATTTTCGGTGACCAGTGTTTGGAGAATTTTGTGAGTTTTTCACTAAAATTTATTGGGGTGTAGTTCATAGTTTACCTATAATCAGTAGATCACGAAAACGCCGCGTAGTGTGCGTTCTCTAGCGCAAAACCGGCGTTAGAGAACGCCAATTACGCGCTTTCGTGAAGTACTGATAATTATGTCATCCTGAGGGAGCGTTCGTCGCGACCGAAGGATCTCATAGATTATCGTAGAGACCCTTCGCTGCCGCTCAGGGTGACATGCTTGGAATTACTCGTTGACAATATCGCCGCTCATGCCGCCATGCTTCTCGATGAGACGGATATTCTGTATCCGCATGGTTTTCTCGGCGGCTTTTGCCATGTCGTAGACGGTGAGCGCGGCGACGGTGACGGCGGTAAGCGCTTCCATTTCGACGCCGGTTTTGCCAGTAACTTTGGCAGTGGCGGTAATGACTACGCCGGGGAGCGAGTCGTCCAGTTCAAGGTCGACATCAACCTTCGAGAGTGGCAGAGGATGACATAACGGAATCAGGTCCGAGGTCCGTTTGGAGGCGGTGATGCCTGCAATTTGCGCCACGGTCAACACATCGCCCTTTTTTATCTGCCCAGCACGGATCAAATCCAATGTCTCTTTTTTCATGCGGACTTCGCCGCGCGCGATGGCGGTGCGTGAAGTGTCGGGCTTGTCGCTCACGTCCACCATTTTGGCGCGACCGTGTTCATCGAGATGAGTAAGTTTGGACATGGGCTGGATTATACCGCCCTCTTTTTGTATACGGACGGCACGGGTCGCGCGGATTCACGCGGAAAGACCTTTTAAAATCGGTGTTTGTTGTCCGTGCCTTCCGTCAAATCCGTGTCCTGAAAAGGTACTTAAGATATAATTCGCCCGCTATGGATGGAATTCTTGGAAATCAACTCGGCACGTATAAGGTTCTGACCGCGGTTTATGAGGGTCCGCTTGACTTGTTGTTGAGCCTGATCGAACGCGCCGAATTGGATATTACGTCGGTGTCGCTGGCTTCGGTGACGGATCAGTACCTTGAGCATTTGCGGGCGGTGGAAAATCAACTACCCGAAGAGATATCTTCTTTTTTGGTGATCGCGGCGAAATTGGTGCAAATCAAATCGGAAGCGCTTCTGCCGCGCCCGCCCGAACGCGAGGTTGGCGAGGAAGACCCTGGCGAGTCGCTTGTAGAGCAGTTGAAACTATACAAACGCTACAAAGAGATCGCGGGCTGGCTTGCGGAGCGGCAGGATGGCAACCTGCGGACGTTCCTGCGTGTGGCGCCGCCGCCAAAAGTGGAACCGAAACTTGACCTCTCGAACCTGACACTCGAAGGCTTGCTCAATGCAGCAGAATCAGCGTTCGCGAAGGGCAAGGAGAAGAAGCCGTTGGGGACAGTCATTACCGCGCCGAAGGTGACCATCCGCGAGAAAATTGACTTCATCACCAAGACCTTGAAGAATATTCAGCGTATGTCGTTCAGCGGACTGATCACGGATAAAGCCACTCGCGTGGAGATTGTGGTGACCTTCCTCGCGCTGTTGGAGTTGGTCAAGCGTTATCGTGTGACCGCCAAGCAGGATGTGCTGTTCGGGGATATCGAGTTTGAACGAAACGAAGACTGGAAGGACGACGAGGAAATTGAGATCGAGTTTGAGTAGGGGCAGTTGATAGTGAGCGGTTGATAGTTGACAGTGACGGATGAGACAGGGGTCTCGTCCGTTTTTGTTGCACTTTAGGAGCGCGGCTTGCCTGACCAATGATGAATAAATAACGCCGCAATCGCCCCCAAATTATCGAACACCAGCACATCAACCACCGACGGAGTCCGCCCGGGGACAAAGGACTGATGGAATTCATCTGAGGCGGAGTATAGCGCCGCCAGAAACCATGCCAGTTTGTAATTCCGATTCGGGAGCGCATGCAGGTACGATAGGGCGAGCAAGCCATAGCCAATTCCATGCGCGGATTTTTTGACGAAGTAATCCCAGCCGCCGAAGTTCGGCAATTCATCTCTTGCGCGTGAAGAAAACGCAAAAATAACGATCATCAGGAAGGCGGCGGGAAGCCAGCGCGGTACAATATCGAAGAATTTCTTCATGTGAGGTTTCTTTGGTCGGTGATGTGATTCTCAAAAACGACGATGTTTGGTGGAAGTTTAGTCATCCGCATCGCGTGATTGTAACCGGGAAACTGGACGAAGTCCGCCAGGGATTGGGGGAAGTCGAAAGGCTGGTGAACGAGAACGGCTGGACTGCCGCCGGTTTCGTTAGTTACGAAGCCGCGCCCGCCTTCGACCCCGCGCTGAAGGTCGTCTCATCGCAAGGATTTCCATTTTTGTGGTTTGGGCTGTATCGATCCCACGAGATCTCCGATACTTTTGAAGACCTCGGAGGTCTTCAAACTTTGGATTGGGATCCCGACACCGGGCGGGACACGTACAACGCCGCCATCCACTCCATCAAAGACTACATCGCGCAGGGCAAGACTTATCAGGTCAACTACACCATGCGCCTCCGTTCGGACTTTGGGCTTGATTCGCGGACCCTGTTCAGTCACCTTGCCCGAAGCCAGAACAGGTACGCCGCGTTCCTCGATATTGGCGATTGGGCAGTCTGCTCCGCCTCGCATGAATTATTCTTCGACCTCGACGGCAATATCATCACAAGCCGCCCCATGAAAGGGACGGTCAAGCGCGGGCGCACTACGAATGAAGATATAAATATTTCAAATTGGCTACGCGCATCTATCAAAAATCGCGCTGAGAACGTGATGATCGTGGACATGATCCGCAACGACATCGGGCGCATTGCGGAGATTGGCAGTGTCCGCGTCCCTGAGTTATTCACCATAGAAAAATACCCCACCCTCTTCCAGATGACGTCCACGGTGAAGGCAAAGACCAAGGCTTCCGTAGCGGAAATTTTCGGGGCGCTATTTCCCTGCGCCTCCATCACGGGCGCGCCGAAGGTCAGCACGATGAATATCATCGCGGAACTGGAGACCAGTCCACGCAGGGTTTATTGCGGGAGCATCGGGTACATCGCGCCAAATCGCAAGGCGCGCTTCAACGTGGCGATCCGTACTGCGTTGGTGGATACGAAAAGCGGCAAAGCCGAATACGGCGTCGGTGGCGGCATCGTGTGGGACTCGACATCCGCGGACGAGTACGACGAAGCCCTGCTCAAAGCTCGCGTGCTGACCGACCCTCCGCAAAAAGAGTTTTCTCTCTTCGAGACGCTGCTATGGACTCCCGAAGACAGCTATTTTCTGCTTGACCGCCACATCGCGCGAATATTGGACTCGGCAGAGTATTTTGGGTTCAATCCCGTAGGTCAGGTTGAAAGCCTGACAACCTCTGAAAATATAGGGCATGGCGGGCTTGCAGCCCGCCATGCGGAAGAGATAGTAAAGACACTGAATGAACTCGTTGCGGGGGCAACATCGCCAAAGCGAGTGAAACTGTTAATGAACGCACGGGGAGAAATTTCAGGCGATGTCAAAGAATTTCAGCCAGGCAGCAAAGTATTCCAAGCCCGCCTGGCGAAGCAACCAGTCAACTCGAAAGATCGCTTTCTCTTTCACAAAACCACAAAGCGAGATGTGTACGAGCGAGCCGCCGTTGAAGGTTACGACGATGTCTTGCTCTTCAATGAAAAGGGGGAACTGACCGAGTTCACCATCGGCAATCTGGTCGTAAAGATGGATGGCGAATTTTTTACGCCGCCGGTCGAGTGCGGTCTGCTGGCGGGGACGTTTCGGGCGGAGCTGATCGCTTCCGGCGAGGTAAAGGAACGGGTACTCCGCAAACAGGATACGGCGGAGTTCGAGGCGATATTCCTTGTCAATTCGTTAAGGAAATGGGTGAAGGTCGAAATCCAATAATTATGGAGGCGCGCTCAAAGCGCAGCGAAAGCCGATGTCTTCGTAGGCGTCATCCAATCCATACCAGAGGCGGTATGCGCCGCGCCCAAAGCCGAAGAGCATGCTCCACGATCCGCCACGCGGTAATCCGTCAGCGCCGGGTCAACTCCCTGCGGATTTTTGCGCGGCGAAATGGCATAATAATTTTGAACGGATGTTTCCAATGGATCCACTTCAAGGAAGGCGTCATGCACCCATTCCCACACGTTGCCGCCCATATCCAAAGCGCCGTAAAAGCTTGCGCCTTCGGAGAAACTTCCTACGGGCGCGCTTCGAATGAACCCGTCACAACCTTCGGAAGTGTCCGGCATGATGGAGGCATCGAGGGTGAGTTCGTCGTCAAAATTCCCCTTTTTGCAATCATATTCGTTTCCCCAGGGATAGACTCGCTGTTCGTTTAAACGAGGGTCCCAAATCGCCGCCTTTTCCCATTCCGCCTCGGTGGGCAGGCGTCGTCCCGCCCACTCGCAGTAGTTCTTTGCATCCACCCACGAAACAAACGAGACAGGATGATCCGAATAGTTGGAATCATCAAATTCAGTTGTTGAGTAGGGCGGATCGCAGGCGTTGTCTTCAACGCATTTTCGATACATTGTGTTGGTGACTTCGGTTTGGTCAATCCAGTAGGCGTCCAGGAAGACTTCATGCCGGGGCTTTTCGTCGGTAAGTCCAAATTCGCTCCCCATTTCAAAGTCGCCTTCCGGCACGTAGACCATGATCATCTTATCGGCTGGGGAAATCTTCGTACTCCCCAGTTCCATCGGTTCGCGAGCGCCCTCTTCCAGACACCCAACCAAAACCAGTAAAACGGCGGCAGCAAGACGAATACGCATCATATACCTCCAAAACAGATTCCTTAACAAATACGCTTTGACCATTATACTGCCGCATTTGAAGACACCCTTCACGCCAGCATTGCGGCGAAAATTCGCGCATGGTTCTCTGCAACCGGCAGCCTTGCGTTGTAACAATAATCTCACGGTCAATCGTAATGCATCAAGATAAAATGTTACTTTGAGGGGATACGTTGCATCAAGCAGAAATGTTACCGAGAAAGATTCCAAAGTTTGGCGGTTTTGAGGTCA
>JAGUZU010000060.1 GCA_020060625.1 Anaerolineales bacterium
ATAGTATTGCTCTGTAAAAACTATGCCTACCGCGAAGATTTTGCGCGTAGGTCGGATTGCCAATCCGACTTACTTTGGCTGCGGCTTGCCGCGCTATGGCATTGCTCTTGAAAAACATGCCGACGCAAAGCGCATCCGTAGTGACTGTCACGCTTGCAAACGTGACAGTCACGTTACCCTTTTGCGAGGACTTCGCAAAAAGGACCTGCATTTCATGGTTGGAAGCCGCGGTATGATTTAGTCTCGTAACAAGCCTTTGTACAGATGGGTCATTGGGTTTCCAATTCCGGGTCGGTATACTTGCCTTTGAACTGGTCGAATACGGCGAGCGTGCGCTTGGCGATGCCCGTCCAGCCAAACGTCCGGCGGGCGAAGCGCGAACCTTCTATCGAGAGTTCGTCCGCCAGATTGGGATACCGTAACGGGAAAGCCAGGATCGCGCCGTATTCCTCCGGGTTCAGCGGGTCTGCGAAGAGCGCCTGGGTGCCGAAGTCAATCAGTTCATGCAAGCCGCCGTGGACGGTGATGACGGTCGGCGTGCCGCATGCCATGGCTTCGATCGCGGTCATGCCGAACGGTTCATAGCGAGAGGAGAGGGCGAAGACACCGGCGGCGCGATAATAGTCGGGCATTTCCTCGTCGGGAATATACTGCGCCCATTTTACCGCTTCGAGGACGCCGGCATCCTGGGCGATTGTTCGGAGCTGCGCTTCCTGTTCCTGGTCGCGGCTTGAATTATCGCTTCCCGCCGCCAATAACAATCGGGCATGAGGTACGAGCCTTTGGGTGGTTGGCAGCGCTTGAATAAGCAGGTCGTACCCCTTGTTGGCTGCCATGCGACCCACTGCGTAAATGGTCGGCGTCGTCATCCCCAGCCGTTCTCGAAGTTCGGTTCGTTTCAAACCGGGCACGGGCGTGAAGCGGTTTTCATCAATGCCCGGCGGGATGACGGTGATGTTCTTTTCGGTTAAGTCGTACTCTGATTTTAACAATTCCGACTGCTCCTCGGTGGTGGTGATGACCTGGTCGCAACTGCGGTAGATCAAAAATTCGCGCCGGATGCGCTCCTCGAAGCGGTAAGTCTGTTCCAGTTTCTGCGGGTCTCCATCCATGGATTGGCGTTTCCATGAGCCCAGCGAGTGCGGCGTGTGGATGTGCGGGATGTAGAGTTCTTCGGCGATCTTCTGTCCCGCCCAGCCTGCGTCCCAATAATGGGAATTGACCACATCGTAGGCGATCCGGCGGCTGCGAATGGCTGCCAGGAAATTGGTGAGGAACTCGCCCAGGTGATCGTGCATGTCCTCCTTGCGGATGAATTGATTCCCGCCAAAGGGAATGCGCCATATTTGCAGCGCCTCGTTGATCTTGTCGAATTGGGGCTGCTTTTCAAAACGACGGGTGACAATATCCACCCGATACCCTAACCGGCTGAAGCGCTTTGCGAGTTCGAGCACAAAGACCACCTGCCCGCCCGTATCCGGCTTGCCCAATTCCGGTTCGGCAGCCACGTAGCCATGCAGCGACAGCATCAGGATCGAACCAATAAACTGCTTTTTTCGTATCATCTAGATAAACCTCCTGTGATTCTTGTGCGTTCTATTCAAAGGCTTCGGATGTGCCACGCCCCAATGTCTCAACCCTTCAAGAACCCCAGCCGCGCAGGATGATTTGGCGTGATAGATGTTCGGGGACGAAAGCGACTTTAATCCTTCGTCTGCGTTGCCGACGACAATGCCTTTGAATGTGTGGACAAACATTTCGCGGTCATTGGCTGAATCTCCCGCCACAATTACCTGCTCTGGGCGGAAGCCAAGCGTCCCCTGCAGGAAGATAACAGCCTTTCCTTTGTCCGCGCCGGGTGGAATGATATCCAGGTTTTTGTTGCCTGAAAAAATGATCTTGGCATTTAAACCTGCCTCCCGTATATGCTGAAGAACGCGTTGAAATTGGGCGGCGCTTGGAACATGGTAACTGGCTTTGAACTCGGTCTGAAATTCATCCGCATGAGCGGCAAAACCCAACTGTTCCATCAGCGCGGCGACTTTGTCGCGTTGCCAGCCTTCTTTCAGATTGCGGCTGTATGCGTCAAGCGCCTCTCCCGTAGCGAATCGTTCGATCTCCGTGCCAAGGGCGCCGATCAAATAGTCGGGCTTGGGGATATCCTTGTTTTGAGCAAGCGTTTCTCTCAGGCTGGCGCAGGGGCGGCTCGAATTGTACGCAATGACGATTTGCCCCCGATTTTGCATTAGAGCCGCTGCCAGTTTACTCAACGCCGCATCATCACCCAACAGGGTGTCATCCATATCGGAAATGAATAGAAATCGGGAAGGGAGGGGGGCATGCTCAGTCATGGGGATTTGCACCATAAAACGGAAAAAGGAATTGGATTATCGAATCCAATTCCTTTTCTATCTGAACAGCATAATCAATTAAACTGACCGAAGGGGAGTTTGGATGTAATCCAACTTCAACACGTCGGGGCGTAGTATAACATAAACGATGAGCGGCTTTTACGCCGGTTGAATGAACGTCCCGTTTCTCAGTTCACGGATGGTCTCTTCGATCTCTTCCCTTGTATTCATCACAAATGGACCGTAGGGCACGATGGGTTCTTTGAACGGCGCGCCCGCCATGAGCATAAAACGGACTCCCGCTTCGCTCTTGACTTCAACCTGCTCGCCATCATCGTTGAATTTCACCATGCTGACAGATTCCACTACCTCTCCAGAGAATTCGCCAACGCCTTCAAAGACGTACATCAACGTCGTGTGTTCGCTTGGGGTGGGGTAAATGAATCGGGAACCAGGTGCCAGCTTCACGTCCATGTAAAGAGGCGCGGCGGCAATTTCGGTCACAGGTCCGCGGATGCCGTCCACTTCTCCGGCGACGAGCCGAATCGTCACGCCGTCTTTTTCCACGACGGGTATGGTTCCGGCGGCGACTTCCTGATAGCGGGGTTCGCTCATCTTTTGCGCGGCGGGCAGGTTGACCCACAGTTGGAAGCCGTAGATATTTCCGTTCTCGCTGCGGCGGGGCATTTCTTCGTGCAGGATGCCGCGTCCGCTGGTCATCCATTGGACGTCGCCCTCGGCGATGGTGCCGGTGTTGCCGAGGCTGTCGCGGTGGCGGACGGTGCCTTCGAGCATGTAGGTGACGGTTTCGATGCCGCGATGCGGATGGGTGGGGAAGCCGCGAATGGGTCCTTCGAGCGGGTTGTTGAAGGCGAAGTGGTCGAAGAGCAGGAAGGGGTCGAATTTGTTGCTGGCATGTGGACCAAAGGAGCGGCGGAGTAAAACGCCCGCGCCTTCAATCACGAGATTGGGTTCGATAATTTGGGATATGGTTCGGTTGGTCATGTCGTGTAGATGAGGCGGGAAAAGTGGATATTACTTGTCCGATAATTTGATAAATCCTTTGACGCCGTTCATCGCTGAAAAAATATCGCCTTCCGACGCTTGAGAGCGTCTCCTATAGTATTGCTCTGTAAAAACTATGCCTACCGCGAAGATTTTGCGCGTAGGTCGGATTGCCAATCCGACCTACTTTGGCTGCGGCTTGCCGCGCTATGCATTGGCTTTCTTCATCACCTTCACTGATTCTGTGACAAGTTCCTTCAAAACTTTTTTGTCCACGTCCGCGAGCCGTTTGATGTACAGGCAGGATTTTCCTGTAGTGTATTTACCGAGTTTTTTCAACAGTTTGTCGTAGCGGTCAAAGCCTGCCATGATATACAACGTGAGGTTTTGTTTGCGCGGGGAGAATCCAGTCAGCATCCAGTCGCCTTCGCGCCCGCTGGCGTATTTGTAATGATACTCCCCAAAACCGACAATACTCGCGCCCCACATCTTTGGTTCGGCTTTGGTCGCCTGTTTCATGATTTTGAGAATCTCGGAACAATCTTTTCGAGTCTGCTCATCCTTGATGGAATTAATGAAGTCTTTGACGCTTGCTTCATTCTTTTTTGTTTTCAATTCAACATTCTTTGCCATCTCAATCTTCTGGGTAGCGCCACAGTAAAGAGTGGAGTCTTCTCTGTCGAACAAATTTAGCCGCAAATTGCGGGAATTTCACGGATTTTTCGCGCCAATTCGTGAAAATTGTGGCAGAAAAAACTCAACCACGCTTAAGTGCGGTGACACCGAAAATTTAGCCAATGATTCTAAAATACACCTGCGGCTCTCTTCGCTCCATCACCTGCTCGGCGGCAAGTGCTAATCTCAGCAGTGTGACTTCATCCCATGCGCGTCCCATTGCCTGCAAGCCGATGGGTAATCCTTTTTGTGTGTATCCAACAGGGAAGCTAATTGCGGGCAGACCTGTCATGTTCCCGGCGGTGGCAAAGCGCATAATTTCGATGGTGGTGCTCAGATCGGATTCGCCGTTGGGCAGCGCGCCTTTCTTGATCTCCGGCGCGGCGATGCCGGTGGAGGGCGTGAGGATGACATCCGCTTTTTGGAAGGCGGTGTTGAAGTGGCTGATTATCCGCGTGCGAATGCGCTGGGCGGTGATATAGTCTGTGGCTGAAAGCTGGCGAGCCATTGCAAGATTGATTCGGACATCGAGCGCATGTTCCTTGTGATGCTCCCCGTATGTGGCGTTCGTCGCCTGCGCCATTTCGGTGAGGATGGTGACGCTGTGCGCGACGCGATTGGCTTCGAGGTTGGGGATTATGATCTCGACAATCTCACATCCCATCTTCTCGTATTCTTTGAGCATGGCTTCGCACGCGGCAACCACTTCCGCGTCTGCGTGGCGGAACCAGTCCCAATATATGCCGATTTTGAGTCCTTTGAGATTGAGGTCATCCCAGCCTTTTAGCGAAGGCAAAGGCTGATGTAGTGACGTCGGGTCTTTCGGGTCGGGTCCGGCGATGACGGCGTAGGTCAAGGCTGCATCGGTGGCAGACCAGGCTAGAGGTCCGATATGAGCGACGCTCCAATCCAGCGGATAAGCGCCATGTTCGCTAATTCGTCCATGTGTGGCTTTCAATCCGACCAGTCCGCAGAACGAAGCAGGGATGCGGATCGAACCTCCGCCGTCTGCGCCGATGGCGACGGGGGCAAATCCTGCCGCGACGGCTGTGGCGGAACCGCTAGAACTTCCGCCGGTGAAATGATTCAGGTTGTACGGATTGCGTGTTGTGCCGTGAACCGGGTTGAGCCCGAAGACGTTAATGCCGATTTCATGCATGTTCGCCTTGCCGACCAGTAATGCGCCCGCGCTTCGTAATCTCGCTGCCACGGTTGCGTCTTCTTTTGCGGGAGTTTTTCCGAGAAACGCCGTGCCAACCGTGGTGGGGTAGGGCGTCATATCTATTTCGTCTTTGATCGCTATGGGTACGCCGTCAAAAATACTGAGGGGCTTGCCCGCTTTAATTCGCAGCGTGGATTCGCGCGCCTGCCGCAAGACATCATCATGGTCTATGGCGATGAAGGCGTTTAGGGGTTTATCGCCTTTATTGCCTTTCCGAACGGCGTTCAAAATATTTTGCGCAACTTCTTCGGGCGTGGTTGTGCCGTCTCTATAGGCTTTGGCAAAATCATGGACGCCGGGGAATTGAAATCCTTTTAGGGTGGATGCTTTTTGCGGAAATTCTTTTTCAGCCACAGCCGCCGATTCAGCCTGTAATTCGCCAATGTGATGGACGGGTTGGTAGGTCGGGTTTTCGTCGAAGTGTTGTTTGCGCAGCCAGTTGATGCCCGCGCTTTCAAATAGACTCGGCGTGAGCAATCCGCCTAGCGGACCTTCAACGAGTGATGTGAACAGTTTCAATATTCCGCCTGCGAGATAGGGGAGTTTGACAGATTTCAGGTCGTATTGGTTTTCCATGATGCGCCTCTTTTTGAAGTAGTTATCACAAAGGCATAAAGATGTTTACACCTTGAAGATCAGATCCAAATATTTTTTCAGCATATCGCTGACCAGTCCGCGCATGGGCATGGTGGCTGCCATGCCATAGACGGGAGCCATGCCGCCCTTCTCCTCGGGGTGATTCTTCACATGGTCGAGCGCCAGTTTCAGGTCAGAGATGAAGCGTTCCTTCACGCCAGGCTCGGTGTGACGCAGCGTCAATGCGATGTGCATACAGGACGGTTTGTGGAGTCCATTCAGACTCCATTTTTTGTGTCCCATCGCTTCGAGTACTTTATAAATGTCGAGCGAGTCGGAGGCGAAGGCGATCACGAACAATGAGTCGCCGATGATGCGCAGTTCGGGTATCTTTTTGATTTCGGCTTTGATGTAATCTGCTGTTTCGAGAATCTTTTTGGTCGCGTTCATGTAGCCCTGCTCGCCAATGGACGTGAGCGCTGCCCAACACGCCGCGCTCAACGCGCCGGGGCGGCTGCCCGCGAAGGTGGGCGAGAAATACAATCCGCCGGGCCATTCGGTGGTGGTGTAATACTGATAGTGGCGAAGTTCTTTGCTGCGATACAAAATGACCGAAGTGCCTTTGGCGGCGTAGCCGTATTTGTGTGTATCTACTGAAATGGATGTGACGCCGGGCAGGCGAAAATCGAACGCTGGCACGTCGCAGCCGAGTTTCTCCGCCCATGGCAGGACAAATCCGCCGAGACATGCGTCGGTGTGGAAGCCGATGTTGTGTTGGCGCGCAAGTTCGGACATTTCCTGAATCGGATCGATCACTCCATGCGGGAAATTCGGCGCCGACCCAACGATGACAATGGTGTTGCGGTTGATGGCTTTGCGGACAGCGTTCACGTCGGTGTGCGAGTCTGCATCCACAGGGACTTTGACCATTTTGATGCCAAAATACTGGCTGGCTTTGTCGAACGCGGCGTGTGCTGTGACGGGTGCGATCATTTCAGGTTTGGTGACGCCCTTCATTTCACGCGCCCAATCGCGATAGGTTTTCATCGCCAGCATGATGCTTTCCGTGCCGCCGGAGGATACCGTTCCACATGCGTTTTCGCCATGCAGCATATTCGCCGTCATGGATACGATTTCCGCTTCGAACTTGGTCGCGCTGGGCCATACATCCGCATGAAGGGGATTACTCTGTGAGTTAAGCGCGTAGACTTGATTCAGAAATTCGATGTGAGATGCGTCGCCGTGGTAGACCGCGCCGGAGACAAAACCATCCTTCCACTGCGACTCTTCGTGCTCGCGCAGGGATTCCAGTTCGCGCAGAATTTCCCGGCGGTCGCGTCCTTCGGCGGGGAGTTTTGCAAAGACGGGGTAACTCTCCTTGTACGGCTTGAGCGACGACTCCAATTCCGCCATTACGCCGTCATATTCCTTGTCGATCTTCTCGCGGAAGGCTGGAATTTTCTTCATCCGTTTTTCCACCCATGCCACCATCGGCGCGGGGAGTTTCCCGATATTTTTCATCAATCGATCTTCGATCTTCATAGTTCTCCTGTTGCGTGGATGTCACTCTTGTTTAGTCTTGCGTACATCTTTTTATTGTTTTCGTATACCGCCAGAAACTCGCGGAATAATTCTTTATAGATCTTCTGGTGGTCGGGGTTCGGGGTGTAGGTCTTCGCTACCGGCGCGCGCGAGGCGATATCGTCATAGCGGATGTAACCCATCGAGGCTGCCGCGAGTAGAGCCGCTCCGCGCACGTTGACCTCGATTGGGTCTTTCATTTGACGGATGGGACGATTCAACACGTCCGCGTGGATCTGGCACCAGATGTCAGACTTTGCCCCGCCGCCGACGATGTTGATCGCTTCCACCTGCTTCCCGATGAATTGCTCGATGTATTTCAACAGCCAACGCGCGTTAAATGCCACGCCTTCGAAGACTGCGCGCACCATGTGTTCGCGGTTGGTGTGCAGCGACAGGTTGAGGAATCCGCCGCGCACGAAGCGGTCTTCGACGGGAGTCCGCTCACCGTACAGCCAGGGCGTAAAGAGGACGCCCCCGCTTCCGGCGGGAGTCCGAGCCGCGATCTGGTCGAATAATTTGTAGGCGTTCTCCGGCTTGTTCGAAGTCAACTCATCCGAATGGAAGAAAACATTGTCGCGCAGGTACTGCAAATTCACCCCCGCACATTCCTGCTCGTTGGTCAACAAATAACGCCCCGGAATGGACGAAGGCAGCGACGCAAGACTGTGAAGCACATCCGTTTTCTTGAACGGCATGTGACACGTCATCCAGCCGGAGGTGCCGATGTAAACATGCGTGGCAAAATCCGCCACGGCTCCCGAACCGACCGCCGCCGAATGGACATCCGGCGAACCCATGATGACCTGCACATCCTCTGGCAAGCCCCATTCTTTTGCAATGCGCGGAAGCAATGGACCAAGCACAGCATTGGCAGGGTGCAAGTCCGGCAGTTTTTCGCGGTCAATGGTCGAGATGCGGATCAGGCTTTTATCGTAGGCGATGTTCGAGATGTTCCGGTTGTCCGTGACCCAATGCAAAACAATCGAATTGACCGAAGCCGCAAACTTCCCGGTCAATAACAGACCGATGTAATCAATCGGTTCGAGAAATTTATATGTCTGCTGATAGATTTCAGGGTGGATATGTTTGAGATACAAAATATGCGCGATGGGGTCTTTGCCCGCCACGCTGGGAAGCCCGCCAGTGACTTGAATCCATTTGATGAGTTTGCTGATTGCGAAATCCGCGACCTTGATCAAGCCATCGCCGATCTGCCTGACATACGGTTCACCGCGCGAGTCCATCCAGATGATCGCGTTGCCAAGCGCGTTGCCGTCACTATCCACCGCCACCGTCCCAGACCACTGACCTGTTGTCGCAATGGCGTGAATATCTTCATTAGGAACGAGCTTTTTTCCAAGCAGGCGTTTGACTGCGACGTTGATCGAATCCCACCATTCGGCGGGAGATTGTTCCGCGCCGCCATCCGGCAAAAGCAACACGCGATTTTCCTGAAACTCACTTCCGATTAATTCCCCCCGCAGCGAAAACAATGCAGCTTTCGGTCCCGACGTTCCCAAATCTATTGCCAGGATAAATTTTTCAGATGGCATACCCTCTCCTCAGTTGATGATTAGTACTTTCGCGCCGCGAATTTTGCCATGCTTCATTTCGACCAATGCCTGATTGGCATCCTCCAATTTATATTCCTGAAACTCCGGCTTGAGGCTCGCTTCCGCCGCGATCTGCAAAAACTCGCGCACATCCTTGCGCGTCACATTCGCAACGCTTTTGATTTCCTTCTCCATCCACAAATGCGCGGGGTAATTCAATTGAAGGAGCGCATCCTTATCCTTTTCCTCTTTACGGATCGCGTTGATGACCAAACGCCCGCCTGACTTCAGGACTTTCAACGCCTCCACATCTGGACCCCAAACTGGGGTGGTGTCTATGACCGCATCCAACGCCTCGGCTGGACTCTGATTAATTTCTCCCGCCCAAGCCGCCCCCAGCGACATGGCGAACTCGCGCTCGGCTGGGTTTCTGCTGAACACAAATATCTTCAAGTTTGGAAACTTATGCTTTGCCAGTTTTAACACCAAATGATTCGACCCGCCGAATCCCATCAGCCCAAGAGTTTTCCCGTCTTGCAAATTGCTCAACTTCAATGACCGATACCCAATCGCGCCAGCGCATAACAATGGCGCAGCTTCTGAATCAGATAGTGACTCGGGAATGGGGTGAACAAAATCCGCACGGACTTTCATGTACTCGGCATATCCGCCGTTGACGTCGCGTCCCGTCGCTTTGAAATGCGGACAAAGATTTTCGCGCCCGCTTTTGCAAAAGTCACACTCGCCGCACGCGGACGCGATCCACGCCACGCCCACGCGTTGACCTTTGTTTGCGCCTTCTTCCACAACGCCGACGACTTGATGCCCTGGAATGACAGGCAATTGCGGCGGGGGAGTCCGCCCTTCGATTTCGTCCAGCTCGGTGTGGCAGACTCCGCAGCGGGTGATCTTTAGCAGGATATCGCCTGGGGCAAGAGTCGGCTCGGGGTGTTGAACCAGCTTCAAAGGAGTCTGAAGCGGATTTATATCCCCAAGCGACTCGAGCAGCATGGCTTTCATTTATCCAGTGCCGAATTGCCTGTCGCCCGCGTCTCCCAGCCCGGGCACGATGTAGGCGCGCTCGTTGAGATGGTCGTCGATGGCGGCGACAAAGATGTCGATGTCGGGATGCGCCGTTTGCATGGCTTTGATTCCCTCCGGCGCGGCGATCAGCCCGACGAATTTGATCTTCGTCACGCCCCATTTTTTTAGCACGTCGGCGGTGGCTGTGGCGGAGCCGCCTGTGGCAAGCATTGGGTCGAGAATGAGGCAAACGGCGACGCGCGGCTGGATGGGGAGTTTGTTGTAATACTCGACCGGCTTGAGCGTTTTTTCGTCGCGGTACAAACCGATGTGCCAGACTTCGGCGCTGGGCATCAGTTCCCAAATGCCTTCCACCATTCCCAAGCCCGCGCGCAAGATTGGCACCAGCCCGATTTTTTCCTGCAATTGCTGCGCGGTCGTTTTTTGCAGCGGCGTTTCGATCTCGACGGGCGTGGTGGCAAGATCGGCGGTGGCTTCATACGCAAGAAGTCCCGCAATCTCTCTGACGAGTTCGCGGAACTTCTTGGGTTCGGTATCTTTGTCCCTTAATTTTGAAAGTTTGTGCGCGATCAAGGGATGTTTGGATTCGTGAACGTTGGACATGGTTCCTCCGATGTGAGTTGCCGTGATTATAGTCCGCAATGTGATTTTTGACACATGACTTCCTTGGATAAAAAATGTACATTTATGAAGAAGGCAAGGAGATCGATATGAAACTCTCTGGTTTGCACATTCTTTTGACTTATCAATGCATCTACGAATGCGATCATTGTTTTGTGTGGGGCAGTCCGCGGCAGACGGGCACCCTGACGCTTGAACAAATCGAAGATATTTTGCATCAGGCGAAGGAGGCGGGTGTCACGTCCATCTATTTCGAGGGCGGCGAGCCGTTCCTGTATTATGCGGTCTTGTTGAAGGCTGTTCACATGGCGGCAGATATGGGTTTCGAGGTTGGCATTGTTTCCAACGCCTACTGGGCGAATTTGGTCGAAGATGCCGTGGAATGGCTGCGTCCATTCGCGGGGCGGGTGGCAGACCTCAGCGTGAGCAGCGATCTCTTTCATTGTGGAGAATGTTTGGGAGAACGTCCGCAGAACGCCGTTGTCGCCGCCAAATGGCTGGGGATTCCAATTGGGATGATCAGCGTCGCGCAGCCGGATGCCGGGGTGAAGGAATCGCATGGGCAGATCGAAGATGAAAGCGCGGTCATGTATCGCGGTCGGGCGGTGGAAAAACTCGCTGAAAGAGCAGCCAGGCATCCCTGGGAAAGATTCGATACCTGCTCGCATGAAGATTTGCGCGACCCGGGTCGCATCCATCTCGACCCGCTCGGCAATTTGCATATCTGTCAGGGAATTTCCATTGGCAATCTATTCGAGAAACCGTTGAAGCAGATCTGCGAAGAATATGACCCGGATGCTCACCCGATCTGCGGGCTTCTACTCTCAGGCGGACCCGCTGCACTGGTGACGGAGTACAACCTTCCGCACGCTTCACACTACGCCGACGCCTGTCACTTGTGCTACGAAGCGCGGACTACGCTGAGGGCGCGTTTCCCCGATCTGCTTGCGCCCGATCAGATGTATGGGATATTTGAATGATGGGGTCGAATTCCCGTAAACCATAAAAGTCTGGTCAAAGGGGAGATTCTGATTTGTCGTTTCGCTGGTAATCGTAAAGAAAGTTGCGATAGAATCAGTCCAACCTGATTTAGAGGAGAGTGCCCATGACCGAGCATTTTACGTTTGGCGGCGAGATCGTTTGGAGACCGACACAGGAGCAAATCGAAGGCGCGAACCTGACTGCTTTCATGCGAACATGGGGAATCAAGGATTTCGATGAACTAATGAAGCGCTCCACCAGTGATGTGGCATGGTTCACGGATGCGGTTTTGAAATTTTTGGATATTAAATTCTACGAGCCGTATTCAAAAGCGGTGGATTTAAGCGATGGCATCCAATTTCCCAAGTGGTGCGTGGATGGGAGGATGAACGTCGTCCACAATTGCGTGGAGAAGCGGGCGGGTTCAGAAGGCGGAAGGCAGAAGGCTGTTATTTTTGAGGGGGAAGAGGGAATTACAAAGACGCTTACTTATGCTGAGTTGAATCAGGAAATCAATAAGGCTGCCAATGCCCTGCGTTCGTTGAGGTTGGGCAAAGGAGATGCGATTGGTATCTTTATGCCGATGACACCGGAGATCGTGATTGCCCTGCTGGCGATTGCGAAGATCGGCGGCATCATCCTGCCATTGTTTTCGGGATACGGCGCGGGCGCCATCGTCTCGCGCATGGTGGATGCGGAGGCGAAAGCGCTTTTCGCCGCAGATGGCGCTTTTCGGCGCGGCAAGGCGGTGGAGATGAAGTCCATTGCGGATGAGGCGGCGGAACAGATTCCCACGTTGAAGAACATGATCGTGTTGAAGCGAACGGGGCAGGAAATAAAGATGAAGGAGGAAAGAGATTATTGGTGGCATGAACTAGTCGACTCGCAAAGCGATGTTTGTGAAACGGAGAAAACTTCAGCCGAAGACCCAATGATGGTCATTTATACCTCCGGTACAACTGGCAAACCGAAGGGCGCGTTGCATACCCATTGCGGATTTCCCATCAAAGCCGCGCAGGATATGGCGTTCGGCACAGATGTTCACCCGGGCGATGTCATTTATTGGATGACAGACATGGGCTGGATGATGGGACCCTGGCTGGTGTTCGGAAGTTTGATCCTCGGCGCGACGATGTTCCTGTACGACGGCGCGCCGGATTTCCCCGCGCCGGATCGTTTATGGGACCTCGCGCAGAAGCACCGCATCAATCAAATGGGGGTGTCGCCGACGTTGATCCGTTCGTTGATTCCGCATGGCGATGAGCATTTCAAAAAGCATGACCTTTCTTCGTTGAAGTGTTTTGCATCCACAGGTGAGCCGTGGAACCCCGACCCGTGGATGTGGCTGTTCGAGAAAGTGGGCGGCGGGCGCATTCCCATCATCAACTATTCCGGCGGGACGGAAATTTCCGGCGGCATTGTAATGGGCAATATGCTGTTGCCGCTCAAACCCTGCGCTTTCTCTGCTCCCTGCCCGGGCATGGATGCGGATGTGGTGGATGAAAATGGCAAGTCTGTTCGTAACGCGGTGGGTGAGTTGGTCATCAAAGCGCCGTGGATCGGCATGACGCGCGGCTTCTGGGGCGACAAGCAACGTTATCTCGATACATATTGGTCGCGCTGGGAGAATGTGTGGGTGCATGGCGATTTTGCGGCGGTGGATAACGACGGCTTGTGGTACATCCTTGGGCGCTCGGACGACACAATAAAAATTGCGGGCAAACGCTTGGGACCGGCGGAGGTGGAGTCGATTCTCGTCCGGCATGAATCCATTGTGGAGGCGGCGGCGATTGGCGTGCCGCACGAGGTCAAGGGGAGTGAACTGATCCTTTTTGCAGTGACAAGCCCCGGCGTGGAGCGAAGCGCGGTTCTTCGTCAGGAATTGCATGAAATGGTGGTGGCAGAGATGGGCAAACCGCTCGCGCCGAAAGCCATCCTGTTTGTGAATGACCTGCCCAAGACGCGCAACGCCAAGGTGATGCGCAGGATGATTCGCGCGGCGTATTTGGGGCTGGAGTTGGGCGATACCTCGTCGCTGGTGAACCCGGCGGCGGTGGAGGAGATAATGAAAGCAGGAGGAAGAAAGTAAACCGTCATTCGACGGGAAGCGTACCCAAAGGTCATGCCACTATTGTCCTATTGTTTTTGAAAGGGCGCGGCAATATACTTTTCATATAGTGAAAGGAAAAGTTGAGATGAGAAAAAAGATTATGATTGTTTTGTCTTTGTGCTGCGCCGCTTCCTTCTTTCTGTCCGCCTGCAATTTGGGATTGCAGGAACCTACGGAACCCATCGTGTTGGAAGAAACAGAACCGAATACTCCTGTCGTGGAAGATTCCATTTCCGAGGTGCAGGATGAGCCTGCCACCGAAGCTGTCCAGCACGAGATGATTCCGGGCGAATTACCCGCCGAGTGGAGCGGCTTTGCCGGTGACCAGGATTCTTCGATCTCGGCGGACGAGAATCGCGCGCCGGGCGGCGACCGTTTTACATTTGGTCGCTACGAAAGACCGTTCAACGCCATTGAAATGAATGTCTACCACCCCTATATTGACATTCAGACCTCGGCGATTTACTTGGATGATACATGGATTTATGGTGTCATCGGCGTGAAAGACGATGATTCGGGGAATCCCTTGAGCGGGAAATACGGCTTTGAAATTGACTTGGACATGGACGGTGATGGCGATTGGCTGGTTTTGGCTATCCAGCCTTCAGTGACCGAATGGACCACGAACGGCGTACAAGTCTGGTTCGATGAAAACGACGACGTGGGCGGCTCGGTAAAACTCAACGCCGACGACGGTTCGGCAGCCGGGAATGGATACGAGACCATGGTCTTCGGCGAAGGGCAGGGGGATGATCCCGACCTGGCGTGGGTCCGCATTGATCCCGACGATCCCTATGTGGTCCATATTGCGGTGAAACATTCCCTGATCGGCGGTCAATCCGCTTTTATGGCTGGCATGTGGGCTGGGAATGAATTATTGGACCCCGCGACGTTTGATATCAATGACCGCTTCACGCACGAACAGGCTGGTTCGTCTTTGAAGGAGTTTGAGTTTTTCTATCCCATCAAGTCGGTTTACGAGTTGGATAATGCCTGTCGCATGGCGATTGGTTTCCAACCCAGAGGGAGCGAGCCTGGTTTATGTCCCTTGCCTCCCGGGGCAGAGCCGGAATACGATGAGCCGACGGGTTGTCCGGCGGAATATCTTGTTTGCTTCAATTTCGGCAACCAGACGGTGTGCTATTGTACTCAGCCATAACCCTATAGAAGAACCAACGGGAAGATAAATTGAAACGGGCTTGGCTGTTGATTTGCAGCCAAGCCCGTTTTTTCGTAAACTATTTCTCTTCCTAGGGCGACGGTCTCAGTTCGCAGGCGTCCGCTTTTTCGTTCCATTTGCAGGATAAGTTTGCCACACAATGGGCTTCCGATTGGATCGGGGCGCATACTTTATCTTCGGGAGTGGAACATTTGAACGTTTGTACGCGCACAGTGATACATCCCGTGCCGCCGAGTTCTTCTTCTGCAACCGGCGCGCAGGCTTGCAGGTTTGTATCGAACGTGTAGCCGGGCGCGCAGCCCGGGTATGTGCCGCCGGCGGAAGCCTGGCAACATTGGAAGTTTTCGTTGTAGGTATATCCGGCAGCGCACCCTGCATACGTCTGGGCTGCAAGTGTGGGATTATCAATGCCGTATGGAGCGGCGCTTTCGCCGTTGGGGGGCGCGCACATCCCGGCAAGATCATCGAAATAGGTGCCAATCGGGCAGGAGCCGCCTGCATCCGGCGCGGCAACACAAAATTGCTGACCGCCGCTTTCCTGGGTTACGTATCCAAGGGGGCATCCGCCCGCGCCCGCTTGCGCGAGGATGGGGGTGTAGGAGCAGGTCCCATTGGAGGGGTCGAGCGTGTAGCCGGAAGGACAGACCGGATTCATTCCGCTTACATCCACCTGATTTGTACAGGCGGGGTTACAGACCACGACCTCATTTGTCGATTCGATGCCCACAGGTCCGCGGCAGATCAATTGCCTGATGCCGCCCTCGACCTTTTCCTGGCATTGGATGCGCGTCCCGCGTTCCTCCCAGGTTGCGCCGAAGGAAATGTTCACGACGGCATACCCATCTCCCTGCGAACAGTAATTGCTGACAACGGCTCCCTGCGGCAGGGTGCAAGCCGTTTCAACCGCCTCCGTCCCCGCCGGGATCTGGGCGGTCAACTGACAGTAGGGGGCGAAGGGTTGGGGTTCGGAAACCGCGCAGCGAAAGCCGATGTCCCGTCCGCTGTCGCCTTGTTCGTTGTAGCGGCGGATTGCGGAAGAGACCTGCTCGGGAGCGGTTTCAAAGGAACTTCCGCGCACAACGCGGTATTGTCCGCTTTGCGGACCAGTTGGGTTGATGGAGGGCGACTGGCTGTAATAGTTCGCGTCGTACCAGTCGCTCACCCATTCGAACACGTTGCCCGCCATGTCGAACAATCCGTATGGGCTTTTGCCTTCCGAATAGGCATTGACGTTGGTGGTGCGTCCGTAGCAGTTGGCGTAATTCAGCAGGTCGCAGGAGGGATTGGCGCTGCCCCAGGGATTGATGTTTGCAGCCGTCCCCCGCGCCGCCTTTTCCCATTGCGCTTCGGTTGGCAGGGCGCCTTGGATCCAAGCGCAGTACGCCTGCGCCTCATCCCAGGTCACACCGACAACGGGGTGGTTGGCGAACTGCGGGTTGCTGAAGACGGGTCCGCCCAATTCCTGTTTGGGAGCGGCGCATGTACCTGCTTTTACGCACTGTTCATACATGCGGTTTGTGACCTTGGTTTCCTGAATCCAGTATCCGTCGAGGGTAATGTTGTGCGCGGGAGCGTCGAAACCATTGTCGCCCATGATAAATTCTCCCGCAGGAATATAGATCAAAGCGCTTCCGTCGATCCATTTCAGGGCTTCGCCATTTTGCGGACCTCCAAGCGTGATGGGCTCCAGCGACGGAACCGGCTCGGCGGTTGGCGTCTCTGTGGCGGGTGCGTCCGTTGCCGTTACCACCACGACGATGGTTTCCGGCGCAGGCGTGCCGCAGGCGGAGAGTAAAAAGGCGAGCGCCATTGTGTAAGCAAGAATCACATATCGAGCGTTTTTCATTCAATCTCCTTCTCTCGCGGATTGCGCGAGTCGCCCGTTATTATAATGCAGAGAAAAATATCGATATGGCGGTATTATTGCGCGGATTAATCAGGGATTAAAGAGGCGGAATCAGTCTTCAAGCCCTCGCTTCGACCCCCTGAGTTTTTTTGTTTCACCCCGTTTCTTCTTTGCCTGCAACCGCTTCTCCTGAGACGTCCGGGTGGGTACGGTTTTTTTGCGCGGTTTTGGTTTTTCGCGCGCTTTTTGGAGTAATTCGTAAAATTTCTGAAGCGCGTCTTCGCGGTTTTGTTCCTGCGTGCGGAAGCGTTTCGCTTCGAGGACGAGAATACCGTCGGTGTTGATTCGTTTTCCGGCGAGCAGAATCAGGCGTCGCTTAAGATCGGAGGCGAGGGAGGGGGAGTTTGCCACGTCGAAACGCAACTGAACCGCCGTCGCAACCTTGTTCACGTTCTGCCCGCCGGGTCCGGACGCGCGGATGTATTCGAGGGTGATTTCCGAGTCGAGGTTTTTCATCCGCCCCAATTATAGTTGCGTTCCGCCCGGGTCAGACCGGCACGTCCGGCGAATTGATGTGCCAGTTGGTTTTGAACCCCTGCGGGTCGCGAAGAAGGACGGCGCTTCCGTCCGCCCGGCGTCCGAAAATTTTATGTCCGTAAAGTTCGTACTCGACGATCTCTGTTCCGTCTGCCAGCGCGAAAGGCAGGGGATGCCACAGCTCCAAGTAGTCGGAGCGAATCCACATGTCTCCATTCATGACATCCGGGTCGGTCATGAATGGAGTGTAGCAATCAATGGCGCTTCCCAATTTGATTATGGCGCTTTTTTTCGTCACCGCATTGAACTTGTGTACGACAAGCCGCATGTCCTTGTCTAAGAAGGCGCCGCTCAAGTCGGTTGCGTAACAATTGGATGCATGGATATTGGAATATTCGATGCCGGCTTCCACGCGCGTTTCTTTGACGATGACGTGGTTTGCCGCCCAGGTGATTCTTTCGACGGTCGGCGGCACGGTTGGATTGTTGATCCATCCGGTACTTGGGATCAGTATCTGCTCCGTTATCCTTTCCCCGTTCAGTGTTTTAAGGTATTTCAGGATTGGGTCGGTTAACGGAATGCGGGTTCCCTTTCGATAGTCGCATACATGGCTGAATGTGACAGTTTGCGGGTAGGCGTTGAGCGGTCCGACATCGCGCGGGGCAAAATCCCATTTTGGGTTCTGCCAGTCTACCAGCAGGGTGGCTATCCTGCCCATGCGTTTTACTTCTGTAACGGGGTTGGGAACATCCGGCTGGGGTGGCGGTGGGATGTCAGGGTCTGGATCGACTGGCGGGGGAGTTTCCGCAGGCATGACCTGCCATTTGATGTATTGTTGGGCTGGTCCGGCGCTGACCCATCCGCCGTCTACCAGGTGGAGCCACTGGAATTGGTTTTCGCTGGCATAAATTTCGACGTTGGCTTCGATTATCCCAAGCGCCTTATGCCCGCCGGGTCTGTCGAAAATGTAACGCTTTGCAAGCGTCCTCCCTTTTATTATGACGCCTCCCGCGCCCGGGCTGGGAGGCTGGGGCGGAACGTCGGAATCTGGGACGACCTGCCACTTGATGTATTGTTGGGCTGGTCCGGCGCTCACCCATCCGCCGTTGACAAGATGAAGCCACTGGTATTTGTTTTCGCTGGCGATAATCTCGACGTTTGCCTCGATTCTTCCAAGCGTTTTTTGACCGCCGGGTTTGTCGAAGATGGTGCGTTTTGTGAGCGTTTTTCCTTTAATCATGCTGGCTCCCGTAACCTGCCTGATGCCTGCGCCGTTCTTTTTTTCTTTGTATCACAGTTTAAGCAAAAACAAAACGGCTCTTTGGTATTTGGTGGGGTTCCCTTTTTTTACCACAGAGATCACGGAATCCACAGAGAAAAACCTTTAAAAAATCTCCGTGCTCTCTGTGCG
>JAGUZU010000080.1 GCA_020060625.1 Anaerolineales bacterium
GGCGCGCGCGCCCGCTTCGGGCAGGATGTGGATAACGTTTCCATCGGCAAGCCGCCAGAGACGCACGCTGTTGTCGTCCGAGGCGGTTGCCAGATAGTTGCCGTCGGGTGAGAACGTCAGTCCGCGTACCCAGGCGGTATGTCCATGTAGTTCTTTTGTCAGCGTGCCGTCGTTTACGTTCCACAAACGGACGGTGGGGTCGTACGATCCGCTCGCCAGCCAGCGCCCGTCGGGAGAAAATGCCAGGGCGCGCACCCAAGTGTCGGCGGGTATGAAGCGGGTTTGTTCCAATGATGATGAATCGAAAAAATAAATGCCCAGCGATGTGCCTACGGCTACTGTCCCCCCGTCTGGCGAATAAGCGATTGCATGTCCGCGCCCCTGCCCCGTGGCTGAAAGCGGGAGGATTTGCGGTCCCGTCTCTTGCGCTGAAACATCCCATGCCAGAATCAGGCTTGCCAGCGCGGTCAGCAAGATTACGAGGGGTAATGAATAATTGTATGGCTTGTTTGGCATGGGAAGGATGGGTGGGGAGGACAGAGCCTCCCCACCCGTGAATTCGGCTAGATGCCGATTCGAACGTGTGCGGCGTAGAACATGAAGCGTCCCAGAACTTCCGCTGCCAGGACCATCACAAAAGCAGCGTAGGCGAGGGTACTTAATGTTTTCTCTTCGCCCGCGCTCAAAGCGTAGCGATAAAGGAACATGGCAAAGACGCCAGCCCCGATCACCAAAAACGCCACGCGAAGCCCCAGATACCAGCCAAAGGAGCCAGCCAGCAGCTGAACGGTCGCCAGCCCGGCTTTGCTTCCGGCGGCAAGCGTGACCATGTAAAGCGGCAGGGCAATCAGGTGAATGCCAAGCAGGACGATGGCAGCGATGGAAATCCACCGCAAGGTTGCGCGCAATATTTCCAACTGGTTTGTGGTCTTTCCAGTATTTTTGCGTTTTTCATAGACGAAATTGGCAACCAAGGCGGCACCCATTGCCATCACGCCCAACAGGAAGGTGGTAGTGAAGAAGGATATCGGCGTATTCCATGAATTCCATGCTGGTTGCGAAGGCAACATGTAGACCATGGACATGCTGAGAACCAGGACCAGCCCTGCCAGGGCGGATAGCCAGGCGACGACGTTGCGCTGTCCGAATGAACCGAGCTTGCGCCATTGCATGAAGGCGAAGACCACTGCCAGCCCAGCAAAGACCACGCCGAAGAAAATCTCGCGGCTCAACCAGGAGTTGGTGATGTTAGTCACAGCGCGCGGCGCGTTGAACGGATCGCCGAGGTGAAGCAGAGACGCCAGAAAGCCCAGCGCGATGACCGGCACAATGGCGAGCAAGGCGCGGTCGCTCATGCGGTCTGCCTCTTCCATGCCGTACTTACGGGCGGAGAAGAAGTGAACCGCGCCCAATACCCACATACTGCCAACGGACATTTGCACCAGGATGGTGAATGTTATTAGCGCCCAATCATGTACGTTCATATCACACCTCCTCTTCGAGGTTGAGGATTCTGCCGGTGCCTTCGCCGCTTTTTTGCGAGTGCTTGTGCGGGGTAATGACCAACGCGGGGTTGGTGATCTCATTGGTCGGCAGGGGTTCGATTTCGTTCAGGTCGCCGTACTTGGCGCGCAGTTCATCCAGCTCGCCATAATCCAGACAGCGCATGACGCAGGCGTCCACGCAGGCGGGGTTCAGTCCCTGTGCCTGCAGATCGTAGCAGAAGTGGCACTTGGTCATGGCTTTGGTCTCTTCATTGAACTGCGGCGCGCTATAGGGGCATGCCCATTCACAGTAGCGGCAGCCGATGCACTTCTCGCTGTCCAGAATGACGATGCCGTCTTCCCGTTTGGTGATGGCTTGCACCGGGCAGACATCGCGACAGACCGGACTCTCACAGTGCTGGCAGGCGGTGGAGAGGTAACTGGAGAAAAGAGAACTTGGAACCTTGACTCCATTTTGCTCTACCCAACTTCCTCCACCATATTCAAACACCCTGCGCCAGCGTACGCCTAGGGGAAGATCATGCTTATCTTTGCAGGCGATTTGACAGGCTTTACAGCCTATGCAGGCGCTTGCATCAAAGTAAAAAGCTTTTTGCTTAGCCATGGTTTATGCCTCCTCTCCAAAGATGATGCGCTGAGGCTGTTTATAATCCGCTCCAATCGGTTTACCGGTCCATTTTTCGACTTGGGCATTGGTAGTATTCCACCCTTGAACACCCTGCCCTGTTGGGACAGGACCGCACAGACTATTGGTTGCGCCAGCCATGTCAATTCCTGTATCATCGTCACGGTCGGCCCAAGCGCCTTCGCCGGTTGCGATCGTGCCGGGCATGATACCGGCATCCACCTTGACGTGGCGTAATGCGGTGCCGTGCTTTGTCGTGATTTTGATGGTGTCGCCCTGTTCGATGCCGCGCGCTTCGGCGTCAATGGGGTTCATCCAGACTTCTTGTGGGAAGGCTTCGCGCAGCCAGGTAACATTGTCGAAGACCGAGTGGCTGCGGCGCAAATAGTGCGGAGTCCACAACTGCAACGGATATTCGCCGTCCAGCGTTCCTTCGTATCCTTCCACGGGCGGCTCATACTTTGCAATTGGCGCGATCTTATCCCATCCAAACGCGGCGATATGACCGGCGAGGTTGGCGCTGTGAATTTGCAACTTTCCGCTGGGAGTGCCAACCGGGTTAGCGACCGGGTCATCCCGGAAAGCCTTTAGTTGAATGTGGGTGAATCTGTCACCGGGTTTGCGTTCGACCTGATAGACGCCCTTCTCTTGGAATTCTTTGAGCGAGATGCGTCCCTTTTGAGGCTCGCCTTCCACACCCCATTCCTTAATGTCATCGGCGGTAATGGTGACCAGTTTTTCAAAACCTGAGCCATCCGGTTTGATCACTTCAGCCCCAGCAACCTGGTTAAATATAACCTGCTCAAAGGGAATCATTTCAATATCAATTCCCATTTTCTCAGCCAGAGCAAGCGAAATTTCAAGGTCACTTTTCGCCTCGAACAATGGCTGACTGGCTTGCTGCCACCAGAAGATGGACTCGCGATTGGCGGATATTAAGTCTCCGACGCGCTCCCAGTAGGTCGTTACTGGAAAGACCAGATCAGCGTACTTGGAGTTGGTGGTAAGGAACTGCGACGCCGACACGACAAACTCTACTTTGCGATGTGCTTCAATGCCTTTGTTTAAACTTGGCGATTGATTGAGCATTGCGCTGTGACCGTGGTAGATCATGCGGATGTCAATGGGCTGTTTGCCGCGCACACCTGCAGTGTATTCTCCGTTCAAGATGGCGTCCCATTGTTCGGACCAGTTGAGCCCCGTCCAAGTCTCATCCGCCGGATCAGGGAACGGGAACAGGTATTTTGATGGAAATACGGGATTGTCTTTATAACTTGTTCCACGGGGTCCAAGTTTGACCAGCGGCGGTCCTCCAGGTAGCGGATCCCAGGTTACCACGCCGCCCGGAATTCCGACATTGCCGGTCATCCAACCAACCGTGAAGAATGCCTGGGCATATTGCTCGCCGCGGTTCGTTCGCGCGGGCGCATAGGAACTGATAAATGCCGCAGGTTTGGTGGTTGCCATTTGTTGGGACAGCGAGCGAATCACGCTGGGGTGGGTACCGCAAATTTCCGAAGCCCATTCAGGAGTCTTGGGTGTGCCATCATACTTACCGAGCACATAGTCCTTAAAATTCTCCTTGGGGTCTGCGCCCTCCGGCATGTGATCGCGATCAAAACCAACCGCGTAGGTGTCAAGGAAAGTCTGATCCTGCAGGTTGTTTTCGATCATGTGGTAAGCAATAGCCAACAGCAGGGCGGTATCCGTGCCGGGGCGGCAGGGAATCCATTCGTCCGCCAGTGTCTTTGCCGTGGCAGAGTACATCGGATCCACACAGATAATCCTTGCGCCAGCCCGTTTTGCTTCCATGTAGAACGAAGTCGTGTTTCCCTGACGGCTCCAGGCAGGATTGGCTCCCCAAAGCACAATTAGCTTAGAATTTTGAAGGTCAAGGCGGTCGTTGGTACTGGGGAATCCACCCATCATGTGGATGCTTGGCGCGGGCCATGCTCCCCAAGAGACCGTTCCCCAAGCGCCGACATTGCCGCCCAAAACGCTGAAGATGCGCGATATGGGGTCGTAATACAGAGCGCCAAACGCGTCTCCATACGAGGTTGCGTATATGGATTTGTTCCCGTGTTCATCTAAGATTCGTTTGGTTTCGGTCGCAAAGATATCCAGTGCCTCATCCCACGAAATGCGCACCCATTCATCCTTGCCGCGCAGTTCCTTCTTGCCGCCGCCAGGCGCCCAGTTCTTTCGCTTCATGGGGTATTTCAATCGGTCTGCGCCAAAGACTTGCATACGCTGGGAACGTCCGCGTACGCAGGCGCGCTGAACCGGGAAATTCGGGCTGTCGGGGTGGGTGTCGTCCGACTTAACCCGGGTCACCACACCATCAACCACATGGGCTTTGAGCAGACAGCGTCCGCCGCAGTTATGCCAACAGGCTACCGTCACCCATTTGCCGTCTGTCTCTGCGGCGGTTTGCGCTGCCGCCTCGACCGTTTTCAAGCCGAGGTTCATGCCGCCTGCCAACGCGGCGGTTCCGCCCAGCGCCGCGCTCCATTTCAGGAAACTGCGCCGGGTGAGGACCGTGTCGGTCAGGGCTTTTTGAATCATGTTTTCTTTATTCATTTTCTTCCTCCAGAATTGTTTCTGCGGAATGGTTCGTTTGCTCCATCAAGAGCGGGATAAAACAGTTGACTGGGTTCATTATTTTATTCAAACGCATCCTCCAAAAATTGAAGTTGACAAGGACTTCCCTTGTGATTTCCTACACTATCAGGATACACCTCAATGCTTTTGTGGTCATCACTCCACTGAGGAATCCTGTCTCTCACCCAGTCGGGTGATTTTTTGGGGACGAAAAAAACTCCGTCAGCCAGGACGGAGTTTTGGTCGGAGGACCCGCCTCAAGGTCAGGAACGAGGCGGAGGTTTCAGGTGGATTTTCCCAATGTTTTATCCATCTCACGTTTGACGTCACGTAATTCGTCCAGCATGTCGAGTTCAGTTTTCAACTCGCCACTCAGGGAATTGAAGTAGGCTTTCGCGTTGCGGATAAACTTTCCCGCTTCGCGCCCCACACGAGCGAGCCGCTCGGGTCCCAGGATGATGCCTGCCACCAGCAGGATGACCAGCAGTTCCGCGCCGCCAATTCCAAAGATGTCCATGTTTACCTCCCGGCGATCCACGCCAGAACGATGCTGATGAGATACAAGCCCATCAGAGGAAGCGTCACCAGCCCCATGTTAACGGGGTCCACGGTGGGGGTGATCGCCGCCGCCACGATGGTGATGGCGACCACCGCGTAGCGCCACCCGCTCGCCAGTTGTTTGGCGGTGACGAATTTCAGCCGCGCCAACAGCATGAAGACGATGGGCATTTCAAAACTCAAGCCGATCCAGAACATGAGATTGGTGATGAAGTCGAAGTAACTGGCGGGGCGCACCTGCGTGGTGATGCCGATGAAACTGGTCAGGAACGGGACGGCGGTGGGAATCATGACAAACCAGGTGAATGCCACCCCCCCAGCAAAGAGCAGGCTGGCAAATGGCACGCCCAGAATCAGCCATAGTTTCTCGCGCCCCTGCAAGCCGGGCAGGATGAAGCGCATGGCTTGATAGAGGATGACCGGCATTGCCAGAATCACCCCGCCGAGCAGGGCGACGCGCATATAGACCGCGATGTTTTCGGTGACTTCGATGGAGACCAGCGCCTCGCTCCCACCGATGGGAGAGGCCAGGTAGTTAATCGCCTGCTCGGTGAAGGCGAAACTGACTCCTACGCCAACGATGACCGCCGCAAACGCCTTGAAGACGCGCTTGCGCAGTTCATCCAGGTGACGCAAGAGCGGCATGGAGGTTTCCATCTGCGCGCTGGCTTTGCGATGAGCGCGCCCGAAAGCGCGGAAGTACCCCGCCCAGCCGCGGCGGGGCTTGGAAATTACGTCAGGTTTAGCGGTCACGGCGGTTTATGATTTGACCTCCTGTTCCTGTTTTGTAGCCTTGTTTTCTTCATCCTTGTTCAAGCCTTCGCGGAAGGCGCGAATGCCGCCGCCCAGTTCGCCGGCAATTTTGCCGATCCGCCCAACGCCGAAGAGCAGCAAGACAATGACCAGGATGATGATCAGTTCAGTGGTTCCCAAATGAAACATAGTGTTTTCTCCTTATTGCAAATAACTGAGTTAGATATCCACCTCCAGGTCGAAGAGCCTGGGGGTGGTGAATTCCATTTTGAGTTCGCGCGTCAGCGTTTCGCCGCCGCGCTGTTCCAGGACGCTGGTGGCGATGCCGATTTCCACGTCCAAGCCCTGCAAGGCGCGGATGTCGCGGACGTGAAACTCCAAGCAATCGAATTGCTGCTGGTAGTTGTATCTGGCTTTTTTCCTCTTTTCCAATGCTTTTTTCACATGGGGAACGTCCTCGCCAAAGACTTTGGCGGTCTTCAGGAAAAAGTCTTTCTTCGATGCAAACGCCATTCCTGGCACAAACCCGCTGTGATTCTGCTGATAAACCTGCCCCGTATGCTTGTTCTCCAGCGAGCAGTAATGGACGCCCATCTTGAAACCATTGTCCAATGCAATTTCGAGCAGTTCCAGACAGTCCAGTTCGCTTTGTACCACAGGCAGTCCGCCTGCGTACCAATAGTTGTACGGCACGCGGTAGGGCGGCGTCTTGACCGCGTAACCGCGCTGGTTGTATTCCTCCTCGTTGAAGAGCGGGAAGCAAAACTCCAGCAGGTTGATGCTGAAAATGCCAATTCGCTCCAACTCGCGCAGGATGTCTTTCATCTCGCCCAGTTTGCCAGGCAGGACGGGCATTTCGACCATCACAAACGGGATGTACCCCTTCGCTTCCTCGATCCTTCCCAGCGTGTGACGGATCGCCCGCGGGCTGTCCTCGACGCGGATGCTGAAACGAATCTCCTGCAAGCCCGCCTCTTTCAACGCCGTCAGCGTGGCGGTATCGGCGTGATCGCCGCTGGTATAGAGGCGCGTGTAAACGCCAGGAAACAGCCGCTGCGCTTCACGGAAAAATTCCAGCGTTTCTTCCTTATATAAAAGCGGCTCGCCGCCCGTCAACGCCAGATGTTTCATGCGGGCGTCGCGGCGTTTGAACTCTTCCAGGTCTGCTTTCAGGTCGCGCGTCTGTGAGACAAAGCCTTCGTAATTTTCCTGATTCGGGTTGAAGCAAAAGAAACACTGCCGATGACATTTCAAGGAAACAAACAGCGTGGCGCTGCCCACACCCGTCTGGCAGGCAAGGCAGGCGGGCGAGATATTGTTGATATACACACTGCGTTCATCGTTGCGGACGCGCGCGCCTTTTTCACGCAGACGCTCCAAACGGGCTTTCACCTCCTGCTCGTCCTCCGCTTTGAGCGGCACGCCAAAATTGCCAATCTGATTGATGAAGTCTTCGTAAATCTCTACGTAGCGCGAAGCGTAGGCGCGGAAGGCGGGGTTGCGGATGTTCCCCAGCGCGGCGCGGTCAATCTCAGTGATCATGTTTTTTTCCTCCAGGCAGGAC
>JAGUZU010000146.1 GCA_020060625.1 Anaerolineales bacterium
ACGCGCGCGTAATCCAAAGGTGGTATGGATGCCGATGGCAGACCGCTCCGGGTCGTTGCTGCCGAGTTCCACATCCCAAATGTGGTCGTTGACGTAATCCGTCCGGCACAGGCGGGCGTCCGCCGCAATGGTCAGGAAGAGCGGGTCGCCGGGGCTGAGTGACCAATCTCGCATGGCGCATATTGTACGGGCAGAACCCTGGTTGGTCAAACGGGTATAATTTAGTCTGATAGTCTTGATAGTCTCATAGTCTTGTGGTCTTGTAGTTGCTTTGTTGCCTTGACCACCCGACTACCCGATCATCCGACCATCAGACGAGGAGACAACACATGCCTGGACTTTACTTCGAAGAATTTTCAGTGGGGCAGACCGTCAAAACCGCCGCGCGCACCGTCAGCGAAGACGCCATCTTTACCTTCGCCGGGCTGACGGGCGATTACAACCAGATCCACACCGACGCAGAATTCGCAAAGACCAGCCCTTTCGGTCAGCGTGTGGCGCATGGGCTGATTGGCTTGTCCATTGCCACCGGCTTGATCATGCGCACGGGTCTGCTCGAAGGCACGGTGCTTGCCTTCCGCGAAATCCAGGAATGGAAATTCATAAAACCCATTTTCATCGGCGACACCATCCACGCTATACTGACCATCAACGAAACAAAAGCCCTGCCGCGCATCGGCGGCGGCGCGCTGATCGCGGTGGTCGAAGTCCGCAACCAAAACGATGAAGTCCTTCAAAAAGGCACGTTGAATTTGCTGATGTTGAGCAAACCGAAATAAGGTTCATCAAATGACAGACGAAGAAGATGAAGTTGAGAAATTAAGACGACTGTTGCGGTCAGAAGAAGAGACCCGCGCCGACATCGAACCCGCGCCTCAAACCCCGCCCAAACCTGCCTCCAACCAGACGGGGAATACCACGCCGCGATTTACCCGCCCCGCCCTCGACGACGATCACATGCCCCTGCCGCGCCGCGTGGAAGAGGAAGACATGGACGGCACGCGCGTCACCCCTGCGGCATACCGCCAGTCAACGGGACCGCGGCAGGCGAATCAGGGGCAGTCATCAAATCGCCGCCCGCAGTACCAGCTTCCGCCGAGTCAGGGAGGCGTTCGTTATTCCCCGCCATCCACTGCCAGAAAGCAGTCCTTTGGTGAGAGGATCGAATCTGCGTGGCTGACGCTCAAACGCAACAGGGGGTGTCTGGTGCGCGGGCTCATCATCTTTGCTTTTGCGTTTGTCCTGCTTGGGTTATGCCTCGGTTCCATCGTTGTCTATCAATATTATTCAATCGCAAGCACGCTCCCCGACGTGAGCGACCTCCGCAACCGCACATCCCAGTTTCAAACCACCCGCATCCTCGACCGCAACGGACAGCCGCTTTACGAAATTCTCGACCCCAACGCGGGTCGCCGCACCTACGTTCCACTGGAGGATATTTCCCCGAATCTCATCGCCGCCACCATTGCCACCGAAGATAAGGAGTTCTACAGCCATCCCGGTTTTGACCCGATTGCCATCGCCCGTGCCTTGTGGCAGAACTACACCAGCGGCGAGACCGTCTCCGGCGCATCCACCATCACACAGCAATTGGCGCGCGCCCTGCTGCTCACGCCGGAGGAACGCGCCGAACGCACCTATTCGCGCAAGACGCGCGAGGTCATCCTTGCCGCGGAAATCACCCGCCGCTATGACAAAGATGAAATCCTCGAACTGTATTTGAACGAAATCTATTACGGCAACCTCGCCTACGGCGTGGAAGCCGCCGCTGAAACCTACTTCGGCAAGTCCGTCAAAGACCTGACGCTTGGCGAAGCATCGTTTTTGGCGGGGTTGCCGCAGTCGCCGGCGGTCTATGATATTTACACCAGCCCGGAAGCGACGCTGCTTCGTCAACAGCAGGTGCTCGTGCTGATGTTCGAACTCAGCCAGGCGGATAACTGCATCAAGGTCAGCAACAGCCCCAATCCAATTTGCGTGGATCCGCTTAATGCCACTCAAGCCGCCAACGAAATGAAGGATTATCAATACCGCCAGCCCTCTTTTGATGCAAAATATCCGCACTGGGTCAATTTCGTCCGGCAGGAATTGGAAAAGTTGTATGATGCGCAAACCCTTTATCGGTCGGGCTTTGTGGTCTACACCACCATCGACCCCGTTCTGCAAGACCGCGCGCAGGAATTGGTCACGAATCAAGTCGCGGCGATGGTGGATAACAACACCAGGAATGGCGCGCTTGTCACCATCCGCCCTGCCACAGGCGAGATACTGGCAATGGTCGGCTCGCCCGATTTCAACAACGTGGAAATATCGGGTCAGATCAATATGGCGATCAGCCCCACACGTCAGCCGGGTTCCTCCATCAAGCCCATCACGTATGTTGCCGCCTTCGAAAAAGGCTGGACTCCCTCCACGTGGATATGGGATGTGCCGTCCCAATTTCCCGATGGCGCAAATCCGCCGTACGAACCGCGTAATTATGACGGAAAATTCCACGGCGGCATGACCGTCCGCACCGCGCTTTCCAACTCGTTCAACGTGCCTGCCGTGAAAACGCTGGAGTTCGTCGGCATTTATGACGACCCGAACACGCCTGAAAAAGAAGGCATGATCGCCATGGCGGAACGGCTGGGCATCACCTCTCTCACCCGCAACGACTATGGGCTTTCCCTCACGCTTGGCGGCGGCGACGTCAGTTTGATAGATATGACATCCGCCTTTTCCGTCTTTGCAAACAAAGGGAAAAAAGTGCCGCCCATCGCCATTCTCAAGATCACCACTTTCTCCGGCGAGGCCATCTACGAATACCAGCCGCCCGAAGGCGAACAGGTCATCCGTGAAGAACACGCCTATCTCATTTCATCCATCCTTTCGGATAACGAAGCCCGCTCCTGGATGTTCGGGCGCAATTCGCCGCTTAACCTGTCCTTCCCCGTCGCCGCAAAGACCGGGACAACGAACGACATCCGCGATAACTGGACTCTCGGCTATACCCCCGACCTCGTCACCGGCGTCTGGATCGGCAACGCGGATTACACGCCCATGGTTAGTTCATCGGGCTTGAGCGGCGCGGCTCCGATCTGGTCGCAGTTCATGGAATTTGCCGTGCCGCACATCACCAACGGCGCGCCGAGTCCCTTCGTCCGTCCGCCGGGGATTGTGGATAAAGTCGTCTGCCGCCTTTCCGGCACGGAGCCGTCCAACTGGTGCAAATCGCAATACACCGAAATCTTCACGTTCGACCAGCCCCCCCTGCCATCCGGTCAGGACCTTGCCCGCCGCATCAAAATTGACCTGTGGACAGGCTATCAGGCATCGGATGCCTGCGACGGTCCCGCCGAAGACGCGCTCGTGTTGAATGTAACCGATCCCTGGGCGCGCAAATGGTTTGAAACACGCGATGGAAAAAACTGGCTGGAAAACAACGGGCTGCCCGAAAACCCCATCTACGCGCCCGAACGCGAATGCCGGGCAGACGACCCCCAGCCTCAGGTCGAGTTCAACCACAGCGACGGTCAGGTCGTTTCGTCTCCCGTATTCGAAGTCAAAGGCACAGCCAATGCGGACAAGGGCTTCAAACGCTGGGCGCTGGCGTATGGCTTGGGCGACGATCCCGGCTCGTGGAATGAATTGGCAGAGAGTAAAGACCCGGTCGAAGACGGCACATTGTACTCATGGGACATGTCCAGCCTGCCAAATGGAATCGTGACCCTGCGCCTGACCCTGATCGGCGCCAACGCGGAAGTGGAGAAACGCATCCGACTTAACCTGAGCCTGCCCACTCCGACCCCGCCTCCCGCCACGCCGACATTTACCCCTTCTCCGACGCTCACGCCCACGCCCACAGCGACGCCCACACAGATTATCGTTATCCCAACAGATACGCCTTCTGCCACCCCCACTGAAACCTCAACTCCGGGACCGTAAACTGTTTGGGTGGCGAAATCAGGCTCGAGGTCCAGAGAGAGGCGTTAAGTCTGCTTTAAGCTTTGGTCTCCTTCAATAATTAACATCCTCTTGACGGGCGCGCGGTCTGCTCGTATAATCACCTTCGTTGGATGTAAAAAACGAGCCTAAAAAAACAGCAAGCGCTTGAGAAAAGTCTCAAAGCGCTTGCCTTTGTTTGTCTCTGTTATGGAGCGACTACACGCCATTCAGGGAATGCTCGAACCGCATTTTATTTTTAGGAGAGGATCCAGTGGAAACCAAGGGATTGACCGCGCTCCGTATCAGCCTTGCTTCGCCGCAGACCATTCTGTCATGGTCGTATGGCGAGGTGCTTAAACCCGAGACCATCAACTACCGCCGCCTGCGCCCCGAAAAGGACGGCTTGTTTTGTGAAGCGATCTTTGGGCCGACCCGCGACTGGCAGTGTTACTGCGGAAAATATAAAAACCCCCGCTACAAAGGCATCGTTTGTGAAAAGTGCGGCGTCGAAGTGACCCGCTCTGCCGTGCGCCGCGAGCGCATGGGGCATATTGCGCTTGCCTCCCCTGTTGCGCATATCTGGTACACCCGCCGCATCCCCTCGCAGATGGGATTGCTGTTGGACATCTCGCGCCGCAACCTCGACCGCGTGTTGTATTTCGCGCAATATATCGTCACCTATGTGGACGAGGAAGCCCGTAAGAAGGCGTTGCAGCGACTCGAAGACGAGATCACCGTTTCTGAGCGCGAGCAAGCCACCGAGATCAACGCCCGCATTGCCGAGATCAAGACCAAACGCGACCAGCAGATCGCCGAACTCAAGCAGAAGCAGGCTGTTCTCGAGCAGGGCTACGACGAAGGCATCGCCGAACAGTTGGACCCCGTCATCAAGGAAGGTCAGAAGTTGGAGAAACAACTTCAAGACCAGATGGGCGAGCCTGCCAAGAAGATCGTCGTCTTCGAACAGACCGGCGAAAAGATTATCGACGCGGGCGACAAGGTCGCCAGCAAGCACATCACGCTGATTCAAAAGACCGTCCAGAAGAAACTCGAATCTCTCGAAAACGAATTGAAGGACAAGCGCCAGACTGAGATCGAGGAATTGAAGACCCAGACCGCCGCCATCAAAGCCCAAGCGGATCAGGATATGGAAACCCTGCGCAACGAACTCGAGTCGCAGACTTCGGTTTCCTCCAACAATTCATCCCGCCTGCGCGATGAACTGCTGGAACTGCGTCCCTTTACTTTCATCAGCGAAATCCGCTACCGCGAATTGAAACAACGCTGGGGTCAGGTCTTCCGCGCCGACATGGGCGCCGAAGCCTTCTACGACATCCTCGAACGCCTCGACCTCGATAAACTCTCCGAGGAACTCTGGCACGAGGTCCGCACCACCAAGAGCAAGCAGAAACGTAAGAAAGCGACCACCCGCCTTAAGGTCGTGGAAGCCTTCCGGCGTTCCGGCAACAGCCCGGCGTGGATGATTCTGACTGTTCTCCCGGTTATCCCGCCCGACCTGCGCCCGATGGTGCAGTTGGACGGCGGACGCTTTGCCACCTCCGACTTGAATGACCTGTACCGCCGCGTCATCAACCGCAATAACCGCCTCAAGCGCCTGCTCGAACTTGGCGCGCCGGATGTCATCATCCGCAACGAGAAGCGCATGTTGCAGGAGGCGGTTGACAGCCTGATTGACAACTCGCAGCGCGGCAAGGCGCTCTCCCGCCGCGGACGCCGCGAACTCAAGTCATTGAGCGACATGCTCAAAGGCAAGAAGGGGCGCTTCCGCCGCAACCTGCTCGGCAAGCGCGTGGACTACTCCGGTCGTTCCGTGATTGTGGTCGGTCCGAAGCTGCGGTTGCACCAGTGCGGACTGCCCAAGAGCATGGCGCTCGAACTATATCGTCCGTTCGTGATCGCCAAACTGGTACAGAATGGCTACGCCGCCAACGTGAAAGGCGCCCGTCGTCTCATCGAGCGCAACCGTCCCGAAGTATGGGAGGCGCTCGAAAGCGTCATCGGTGACCGCCCCGTGCTGCTGAACCGCGCTCCCACGCTGCACCGCCTCGGCATCCAGGCGTTCGAGCCGATTCTCATCGAAGGCTCCGCCATTCAACTCCATCCGCTTGTGACCACCGCTTATAACGCCGACTTCGATGGCGATCAGATGGCTGTCCACGTGCCGCTTTCACAGAAGGCGGTGCAGGAGGCGCGTACCCTGATGCTTGCCTCGAAAAACCTGCTCAAACCTGCGGACGGCGAGCCGATTATTTCCCCCTCGAAGGACATGGTGCTGGGCGTGTATTACCTGACCATGCCGCAGAAAGCCGCCCATCGCGGCGACGGGCGCGCCTTTGCCGATATGGATGAAGCCGAGCACGCCTATGCGCTTGACCAGGTGGATGTGCATACCGAGATCAAACTCCTTGCCAAGACCTGGTACGATGATAATGGCGTCCGCCTGCCTGAAGTGCAAACCCGCGTTATTAATACAACAATCGGACGCGTCTTGTTTAATCGTATTCTGCCCGAAGAAGTACAGTTCATCAACAAGAAACTGGATAAGGGCGGTGTTAAAGACCTGACCGCCGAAGTGTACGAACTGTGTGGTCAGGAAGTTACGACCAACGTTGCCGATGCCATGAAAAATATCGGCTTTGAGTACGCAATGAAATCAGGCACCACCCTGGCGGTGGCGGATATTACCATTCCACCGGAGCGCAAGCCCATCATCGATGAGGCGTTGAAAGCCATTGAAGTGGTGCAGCGCGACTTCCGCCGCGGTCTATTGACCGAGCAGGAAAAGAACGAACGCGAGATTTCGATTTGGCAGGAGACCACAGACAAGGTCGGAGATGCGGTGAAGCGTCACATGGACCCGGACGGCAATCTCTCCACCATGGCAACCTCCGGCGCGACCAAGGGCGGTTTTTCCACCATCTCCCAGTTGGCGGGTATGCGCGGTTTGATGGCGGACCCCTCCGGGCGCATCATTCCGATGCCGATCCGCTCCAACTTCCGCGAGGGATTGACCGCGCAGGAATACTTCATTTCCACGCACGGCGCGCGCAAAGGTCTGGCGGATACGGCGCTTCGCACCGCGGATGCCGGTTATCTCACCCGCCGCCTCGTGGACATTGCCCAGGACATCATGATCAACGAACTCGATTGCGGCACACACGACGGCGTTTGGATCCGCAAATCGGATGACGTTGCCGGTCAGTCCATGGCGACCCGCATGTTCAGCCGCCTTGCGGCGGACCGCGTCCTCGACCCGAAAACGGGCGAAGTCCTTGCCGAATACAACGACGTCATTACCCATGAACTGGCGCGCAAGATCACAAACGCGGGCATTACCGAAGTCAAACTCCGCTCGCCGCTGACCTGCGAATTGGATCACGGCATCTGCGCGAGTTGCTACGGCATCGATCTTGGGCGCGGCGATATTGTGGAACTCGGCGCGGCTGTCGGCATCGTCGCGGCGCAATCCATCGGCGAGCCCGGCACGCAGCTGACCCTCCGCACCTTCCATACCGGCGGTGTGGCTGCCACCGGAGCGGACATTACAACCGGTCTCCCCCGCGTGGAGGAAATCTTCGAGGCGCGCAAACAGCCGAAAGGCGAAGCGGTCGTCGCCGAAATCGGCGGCATTTTGCATGTCAAACAATCGGAGAAATACCCCGATATGCGCGAAGTCCGCATCGAACATGCCGAGATGATCCACGACGAATACGCCATTCCCGAAGACTGGAAGTTTGTCGTCAAGGATGAAGCGGAAGTTCAGGCTGGCGAAGTCCTCGCCACGAAGGAAAAAGCCACCATCGTCGCCCAGCACGGGGGGCGCGTGGCTGTCGAAAAGAAGGACCACAAGATCATCGTCTCGTATGAACAGCGCGAGGAAATCATCGAAGACATCCCCAACACTTCGCGCCTGCTCGTCCGCGAAGGCGCGCGCGTGGAAGCGGGGCAGCCGCTCACCGAAGGCTCGCTCAACCCGCATCGTATCCTCAAGATTCAAGGACGCGACGCCTGCCAGATGTACCTGATGACCGAAGTCCAGAAGGTGTACCGCTCGCAGGGTCAGAACATCCACGATAAGCACTTCGAGGTCATCATCCGCAAGATGTTGAGCAAGGTACAGGTCACCCGCCCCGGCGACACCAAGTACCTGCCCGGCGATGTGGTGGACCGCCTCGAGATCCGCAGGTTGAACGAGAAACTGATTGCGGAGGGCAAACAGCCCGCCCGTTTCAGCGAAGTCCTGCTCGGCGTCACCAAAGCCTCGCTCAGCACCGACTCCTTCCTCTCCGCCTCGTCCTTCCAGCACACCATCAAAGTGCTGGCAAGCGCGGCGATTGGAGCCACCACCGACCCGCTCTTCGGCTTGAAGGAGAACGTCATCATCGGCAAGCTCATTCCGGCTGGCACCGGTTTCGTTCACGGGCGCTTCACTCCAAAGGAAGAACTGGCGGACGCAGATGCCGAGGAACTTTCCGCATCGTCGGATGTGGAAGCGGGCGGCTAAACAAACGTCAAGTAAAAGGAAGCAGTCGCGCAGGCTGCTTCCTTTTTGATTCTCAGTCTTATAATCAGCAGTGATGATACAGGCACCCGTCAAAAAACCGCTGGGACAACCCACACGCGGGAAGACCGCCTCGAACCGCCTCCGTCGTGTGGATAACTTCACCCTGCTTTATGAACCCTCGCTTCTCACCCGGACCGATAACCTGTTCGCTGATTCCCTGTTCGTTGACCTCGGCTACGGCTTTGACCCGCGCACCACGCTCGAAAGCGCTGAGCGATTCCGCAGGGTGAATCCGAATCTAAAAATCCTCGGCGTTGAAATTGACAGGGAGCGGGTCGAAGCCGCATTACCATTTGCCGATGAAAAAACGTTCTTCCGGCTGGGTGGATTCAATTTGCCGCTGCAAACAGACGAAACGGTGCGGCTCGTTCGCGCCTTCAACGTCCTGCGTCAATATGAAGAGCAGGATTTTGCTCCCGCATACGAACAGTTGGCGGAATACGTTCTGCCCGGCGGCTTGATGATCGAAGGCACGTCCACGCCGTTTGGTCAGATCTGGTCTGCGAACCTGGCGAGACGGGCGGAGAATGCGTCGTGGAAGATGGAGGCTTTGGTTTTCAGTACCAACTTCCGGCTTGGGCTCGAGGCGGAGGAATTCCAGACCATTCTTCCAAAGAACTACATCCATCGCGTTGTCGAGGGCGAGCCCATCCACGATTTCTTTCAGGCGTGGAAGCGTTCGATGGCGGAGACATCCCCCGCGAAAACGTTCGGGTTGAAACAATGGTTTATCGCATCCGCAGAGTCTCTGGCGAAAAAAGGTTTCGATGTTGACCTGCATAAAAAGTGGCTGGGAAGGGGCTGGCTGATCTGGTATCTCTGACCGCGTTTGATTTCGTGTCATAATTGCAGGGAGAACCAGGAGATATCCATGCTGCGTTTGAAAAGAATTATGCCGTTGCTCATGCTGATCGTCGCCGCTTTGGCGTGCGTCATTCCGGGTATTTCATTGCCGGGCGCGGATGTCATCAGCACGCAAGCCGCAGAGACGATCATTGCCGGCTTGACGCAAAGCGTGACGGATACGTCTCTTCCGAGCGTCATCCCGTCCGCAACGATGACCTTTACACCGACGTTGATCTATCCCACGCCGCGTGTTCCTTCCGAGACGCCAACCTCGACCATACTTCCGGATATCCCGACTTTGACGCCTGAGTTGATTGCCACTTTCACTCCGGGACCCGTGGAGATACGTGTGACCCGCCCGACGCATTGTCGTTCCGGTCCGGGTAAGGCGTATGAGATCGTCGGTTCGATGTTGGTCGGGATGTCCGCCCCTGTGATTGGACGCGACCCGACGGGTGAATACTGGTACATTTCCAATCCCTACGTGTTTACGGAATACTGCTGGGTGTGGGGCGAATACGCCGTCTTTGACGGCGATCATCTTTTGCTGCCGGTGGTTACGCCTCCGCCTACGCCCACCAGCACCGCGACAACCGCGCCGGTCATTGACTTCAAGTTGGAAAAACAGGGCATGCATTCCTGCAGCGGCGCGTACTGGATGAACGTTGTGATCACCAGTGAAAGCAATGATGTCTTGAATTCGATCAATATTGTGATGAGGGACACGGTGAAGGGCGTCACTCGTTCTGTGACGTATAACAATTTCCCCGTTACGAATGGATGTGAAGGTTTGACCTGGGTCGAAACGGTTCCGGGCGGAGGCGCTGTTACAGTGACCGGTCCCAGGTTCGATTACAACATCCGGGGCAATAAGATGCAAGTTACCGTCACGGTTTGTTCGGAAAAAGACTTGAAGGGTGCGTGCGGTATGCGCGCGACAAATCTAAAACCATAGATGGTGCGACAGGCAAACTGTCCAACTATTTTCAGGGAAATCGAATTGACAATGACCATAACGATACTATTCTTCATCTTTGGGTTGGTCGTGCTCATCATCGGCGCGGACCTGCTTGTGCGCGGGGCGTCGCAGCTTGCGGCGGCATTCGGCGTCTCGCCGCTCGTCATCGGCTTGACCATCGTTGCGCTTGGCACGGCTTCGCCGGAGATCGCCGTTTCTCTGCAAGCCGCCGCTGGCGGGCAGGGGGACCTGACCATCGGCAACGTGCTTGGCTCGAACATCTTCAACATTCTGTTCGTGCTGGGTGTCAGCGCAATGATTACCCAGATCGTCATTGCGGAGCAGCTCATCCGCCTCGATGCGCCCATCATGATCGGCATCTCTGTGTTGACCTATCTGCTCGTGTTGGACGGGCACCTTGGCTGGCTGGATGGCGCGATCCTGTTTATCGGCGTCCTTGCATATACGGTTTTTTCGCTGCGCCAAAGCCGCAAGGAAAGCAGGAAAGTTCAGGGGGAATATGCGCAGGAGTTTTCTCAAAAAGAATCGCCCACGGCTTCGAATATCCTGAAATATGTCGTTTTTATTGCCGCCGGATTGGGACTATTGGTACTTGGCTCAGGCTGGCTGGTGGATTCCGCCACCTCCATTGCGGTTGCGCTGGGCGTGAGCGAACTTGTCATCGGCTTGACGATTGTGGCGGTCGGCACGTCATTGCCGGAGATCGCCACGTCCATTATTGCGGCGGTCAAGGGCGAAAGCGACATCGCCGTTGGCAACGCCGTCGGGAGCAACATCTACAACCTGCTCGGCGTGCTGGGCATTGCGGGATTGCTTTCCCCCGGCGGGATCAATATCACAGGGCAGGCGCTTCGCTTTGACTTCCTTGTGATGCTCTTCGTGGCGGTTGTCAGCCTGCCGATCTTTTATATTGACAACCGCATCTCGCGTCTGGAGGGCGGCGTGCTGTTCTCTTATTACATTTTGTACACTGCCCATCTCATTTTGCAAGCGTCTCACAGCGCGGCGCTTCCCACATTGACCTTGTTTGCGCTGTTCTACATCCCGCTGACGTTTCTTGTCATCATGATTATCGCGTTAAGGGCATATTTCGGAAAAAAACATTCCACTTGACGCATCTTCCCTTTCCCCGTAAGATAGCCCCGCAATAGAACAAATTTTCCCCTCACCCCTATGCCCCTCTCCCGCTGGGAGAGGGGATGGGGGTGAGGGTTTGGAGCGAACATGGAACTCGGTATCGTACGAAAAATTGACATAGACACTGAAATGCAGCAGGCGTATCTCGATTACGCCATGTCCGTCATTGTGGCGCGCGCGCTGCCCGACGCCCGCGACGGGCTCAAGCCCGTGCAAAGGCGCATCCTCTATGCGATGTACGACATGGGCATTCGCGCGGATACGGCTTATAAAAAATCCGCTCGTATCGTGGGGGAAGTGTTGGGAAAATACCACCCGCACGGCGACTCTGCCGTCTACGAAGCGATGGCGCGCATGGCGCAGGATTTCTCGCTGCGCACATTGCTGGTGGACGGTCAGGGCAACTTCGGTTCGGTGGACGGCGACCCGCCCGCCGCGATGCGTTACACCGAGGCGCGTCTTACCAACGCCGCGCTGGATATTTTGTTCGATCTAAACAAGAACACGGTCAACTTCGCGCCGAATTTCGACGACACGCTTCAAGAGCCGAACGTGCTGCCGGCTGCGATCCCCAACCTGCTCGTCAACGGCGCGACGGGCATCGCCGTCGGTATGGCGACTTCCATTCCGCCGCACAACCTCGGCGAGGTGGTGGATGCGCTGGTGTTCATGATCGAGCGGTGGGAAAAACTCGACGACATTGACGTCGAGCAGTTGATGAAGTTCGTGCAGGGACCGGACTTCCCGACGGGAGGTCTCATCGTGCAGGAAGCGGGCATGGACGGGATCGAATCGGCGTATGGCTCGGGGCGCGGCAAGGTCACGGTGCAGGCGAAGGCGCACATCGAGGAGATGGAGCGCGGCAAGAGCCGCATCATCGTCACCGAACTGCCGTACATGGTCAACAAATCCAGTTTGATCGAGCGCATCGCGGAACTCGCGCGCGAAGGTCATCTCGAAGGTCTTTCCGATTTGCGCGATGAATCGGACCGCCAGGGCATGCGCATCGTCCTCGAACTGACGAAGAACGCCGATCCAAATTTTGTCCTGCGCGATCTCTACAAACGCACGCCCATGCAGACCACCTTCAGTATCAACCTGCTGGCGCTGGTCGCCGATGAAAGCGGGCGCGGCGAACCGCGCACGCTCACCCTGAAGCAGGCGCTCCGCGTCTACGTGGAACACAGGCTGGAGGTCATCAAGAGGCGGGCGCAATTCGACCTGGAAAAGGCGAAGGCGCGGCAGCACATCCTCGAAGGATACCTGGTCGCGTTGAAGAATCTGGACGAGATCATCCATCTCATCCGCTCCGCGCCGGACGTTGAAACTGCCCGGGCAAAACTGATGAAGCGTTACAAGCTGACGGAGATCCAGGCGACGGCGATACTCGACATGCAGCTGCGCCGTCTTGCCGCGTTGGAGCGCAAAAAGATCGAAACCGAATACAAGGAAGTGACCGCGACGATCAAGGAGTTGACCAAACTGTTGAAGACTCCCAAACTGATGCGCGGCGTGGTGGCGGATGAACTGCAAAAAGTGAAAGCCGCGTATGCCGACCGCCGCCGCACGCAGATCGTCAGCGTGAAGGATGGCGCGAAGGGCGCTCATGCGCTCACTGCCAGCGACCTGCTGCCCCAGCAAGCCGTATGGATCGGCGTGACCGACGACGGCTTGGTATCGCGCACCGCGGACGATAAACAGCCGCGTCATTCCGGCAATGATGCGCCGCGATTTTTGGTGAAGGCTTCCACAACGGACACAATCTATTTCGTGAGCAAACTCGGCAAAGCCGCCGCGGTTGCCGCGCATTTGATTCCGCAGGCGAATAAGTTGAGTCAGGGGATTGCGTATTTCAAAGTCTCGCCGTTGAGCGACACGGATGCGCTTGCGGCGGTCTTCGCATTGCCTGCAAATAAATCATCCCTCGGCGAAGAGACCTGCGTCATCACCGCCACGCGCTTCGGCATGATTAAAAAGACGCTCGTCGGCGAACTGCCTGGACCATCCTCACAGACGTTTACGATGGTGAGAGTCAACGAAGGCGACAGGCTTGGCTGGGTTGGCTTGACCGATGGAAAGAAAAAGGAAATTTTGCTCGTCACTGCCAGCGGCATGGCGATCCGCTTCAAGGAGGACGACGTGCGCCCGATGGGACTCGTGGCGGCGGGCGTGAACGGCATGAAACTGGACGAAAAGGATGAAGTCATCGGCGCGGAAATCCTGCCCGCCGAAGGCGACATCTTCCTGCTGACGGGCGAAGGCAAAGCCAAGCGCGTGGACGTGAAGGACTTCCCCGTGCAGGGACGTTACGGCAAGGGTGTGGTTGCGTGGGACTTGCCGGGCAAGGTCACGCTCGCCGCAATCGCCAGCGGAAAACCGAATCACGTTGCGACCATTCACCTCAGCAAGGGCGCGCCCAAGTCCGCGCGGCTGGATGCGGCTGGCTCGCGCAAACGCGCCTCCTCGAAGGGCGATGTGGTCGTGGAAGTGAAACCCGGCGAGAGCGTGGTCTCGGTCAATGTGGGGTGGACGCTGGAGCGGTTTATCAAGGTTGCGAAGGAAGAACCGAAGACTGCGAAGAAAATAACGGGAGCAAAGCCAAAGGCAGCGAAGGCTTCTGTAAAGAAGAAGGTTGCAAAACCCGCAGCAAAGAAAAAGCCTGCGACGAAAGCAAAGTCAATGAAGAAGGCTGGAAAGCCAATGGCAAAGAAAACCCCGGCAAAAAAGGTTTCAAAGAAGAAAAAGAAATAATCTGTATTCTCTACCGTACATCGCGCTAAACTATGTCGTTGCGAGCCGCCGATCTTGGTTTTTGGCGGCGAAGCAATCTCATTTTCGACTGAAACCTCCCTCAA
>JAGUZU010000123.1 GCA_020060625.1 Anaerolineales bacterium
CTTCATTTTTTTCTTGGCGTTCTTGGCGGCTTGGCGGTTCATTTTGGGAATTTGTACAGAGTGAATTTTGGGAAAGAATCTACAACATTTGAATGCTCCCGCACGCAGAAAGCACATCCTCCATTTTGGGAATCGCGTGCTATAATGCGCGTCACCCGGGCGCTTAGCTCAGTTGGTTAGAGCACCTCGTTTACACCGAGGGGGTCGGGGGTTCGAGTCCCTCAGCGCCCACAACAGCCCTGTGAAATGCAGGGCTGTTCCTTTTCACAGGTTGTGCGTTAATCGGGGTGAGAGAATGTCCTGAAGCCAGGGCGGCAACATAGTTACGCAGCACGCTTTACGAATCAAGCATCCTTCCCCCTCTGCTATAATCCCACGCATGATTCTCATCACCGGCGCGACAGGATTCATCGGGCGCGCTCTCGTTCGTCAGTTATCGTCCATTGGCTATCCCCTCCGCGCGCTCATCCGCCCTTCGCCGCGCACGCCGCGCCTGCCGAAAGGCGTCCCCGTGGAAGTGGCGGTCGTCTCGCTCGCCGATACGCGCGGTCTGCGCGCCGCCATGCGCGACGTGGACACCGTCTTCCACCTTGCCAGCGCGGAAAACCAGGGATCGCGCGGCGATCTTTTGCGGACGGATATTCAAGGTACGAAAAATCTCGTCGAAGCGGCGGCAGATGCCGGCGTGGACCGAATCGTCTACGTCAGCCATCTCGGCGCGGCGCGCGCTTCGGGCTATCCGGCATTCAAAGCCAAGGGCATTGCCGAGGAATACATCCGCGCGGGGAAAACGCCGCACACCATCGTCCGCACTTCGCTGGTGTACGGACCTGAAGATCATTTCACGAACAATCTTGCGCGTCTGATCCGCTCTTCGGTTGGTATCTACCCCATTCCGTCCGGCGGACGCACCGTTGTGCAGCCGGTGTGGGTCGAGGATTTGGTCACCTGTATGATCTGGGCGCTTCAAAATGAAAACACGCTTGGTCAGGTCTATGAAATCGGCGGGAGCGAATTCTTCACCCTGCAGCAGATCATCGAGGTCATCATGGAAGTTACGAACCGCAGGCGTCTCCTCGTCCCAATGTCGCCGATCACCCTGCGAGCCGTCACCGTTTTTCTCGAAGGCGTCCTGCCGAAATTTCCGATCTCCTCCCTCTGGCTCGACTATTTCGCCGTCAACCGCACTGCCGCCGTGGATTCCATGCCGCGTTATTTTGGGCTGATGCCCGCGCGCTTCTCCTACCGGCTCGATTACCTGATCCGCAAACCCTGGTATCGCCGCGCATGGAACAAGGTTGCCGAACGAGTCGCCGCCCTGCGGACACGCTAACCCATGCCGAACTACAATATCCGTCTCATTGAATCCCCCGAAGAAATGCGCCTCGTGGAGCAAATCCAGCGAGAGGTGTGGCCCGGCTCCGAAACCGACGTCGTTCCCCTGCACATGCTCATCACCGCCATCCACAACGGCGGGCTGGTGATCGGCGCCTTTGTGGATGAACGTATCGTCGGATTTGTCTTTGGCTTTCCCGGACTTGAGGAAACGCCCGACGGTCCGCGCGCCAAACACTGCTCGCACATGATGGGCATCCACCCGGATCACCGCGACGGCGGCATCGGCTTTGCGCTCAAACGGGCGCAATGGCAAATGGTGCGTCACCAGGGACTCGACCACATCACCTGGACATACGACCCGCTGCTCAGCCGCAACGCCCATCTCAACATCGCCAAACTCGGCGCGGTCTGTACCACCTACCGCCGCTCCGAATACGGCGAAATGCGCGACGGTCTCAATGCCGGTCTGCCCTCCGACAGATTTCAAGTGGACTGGTGGGTCAACACCCGCCGCGTCGAAAGCAGACTGGGAAAACGCTCGCGCCCCACCCTCAAGTTGACTCACATGTTCCGAAGCGGATTGCGCCCCTTTTATCCGCTTCGCTCTTCGACCTCGAGCCTGCCCCAGCCGCCCGAACATTTGCCTCCCTTTGAAGACCGTCTCCTGTTCGCAGAAATTCCCAACGACTTCATGAAACTCAAATCGAAGGATTTTCCCCTCGCGCGCGACTGGCGCTTCTTCACCCGCGAACTATTCGAAACCGCCTTCGCAAAGGATTACATCGTCACCGATTTCATTTATGACGATAACGAAGGCAGCCCGCGCAGTTTGTATGTGTTGACTCACGGCGAAAGCACATTGGATGAGTTTGAATAACGCATGAGACGCCCTTGCGGACGTCTCAGCGGTTGGATGGGGAGAGGAAATGATTAACCTTGTCAGGACAAGGGTTACCTCCGGGAGGATGGATTTTGATCGCGGCTCATGGCGCTCAAGCCGACGGGGTGATAGGTCGGTTCGGGGCGGTTGATTCCATAAGAAGGCGCGGGAGCCGGGCGCGGCTTGGGTGCAGGACGAGGATAGTTCGCGGCTGGCAGGTTCGAGGTCCGGGGTTGAGGCGGGGGGGTGTTATAAAGCGGCTGGCTGCGATACGTCGAATAGCGGTCATGAACGTCCGCCAGCGTGAAGAGGCGTTCGCCCGCCACCGAAAACGTCCCGATGATCAACACGCGGATCAACCAGACCATGCCCGCCACAAAGATCGGCACGACCTTGATCATGGTCGCCTGACCGAGCAGCGCGCCGCCCTGCGCAGTATGGTTTTGAATGGCAACCGAGACACCCCACCAGGTAAGCATGGCGTTGAACGCGGCGGCGATCAGCCAGGCTCCAAACAGATACCAAACCTCGGCGGGTTCGTCGCGACCCTGCTCCGGGGTGAAGATGCGGGCAATGCCGGCAAAGTCAATGCTGCAAAAGGCAAAGGCAAGGATGGACGCCCAACGTATTCCCGCAAATTCCAGGTCACCCAGAACATCCCGCAGCGCGAACGAGGTGGTTCCAAAATTGAAGACCTCGAAGGCGAGCAGGGCGGATATCAGAATGCTCCCAAAAATGGCGCCGCGTTTAAGGGACACATTCTTGAGGAACGGTATCAACTGAATGTTAAGCGAGCGGTTCATGGGGAATCTCCTTTAGCGAACCAAAGCGGGAAATATCGTGCGCTTTAAATATAGAACACTTGTTCTAATTTGTCAAGTAGGATTCGTTTCAGGAAAATTGCCAAACCAATTCCCCCATCCAGCAAACCTCCGAAGCCTAGTTCGACTTCGGAGGTTGTCTGTTCAAACCTAATCGCGGCTGCTGCCGCTGATACGCAAAGCGAAATACAGGATCTGCATGACCGCTGTGACCAACCCTGCAACATACGTTAACGCGGCGGCGTTCAACACGCTGTTGACTCCGCGCCTCTCCTCTTCGGTTTGTATGATTCCACTTTCAGCGAGTAGACTCTTCGCCCTGGCAGACGCGTTGAACTCCACCGGCAGGGTGGCGAGCGCAAAAATCGCTCCGCCGGAGAAGACCAGCAAACCCAGCCATGCGACCTGGGTCGCTTGCAGGAACAAGCCGATTACGATCAGAATCCAGCCGAGGTTCGAACCGATATTGACCATCGGTACGAGCGCGGCGCGGAAACGCAGGGGAAAATATTCCTCCGTATCCTGCACGGCGTGACCAAGTTCATGCGCGGCAATCGCCAGCGAAGCAACCGATGCGCCATTCGCAACGCCGTTGGAAAGGAAAAGCGTTTTGTTGCGCGGGTCGTAATGGTCGGTCAGTTGACCGGATGTTCCCTGAATCTGCACGCCGTACAGACCTGCGGTGGAGATCAACCGCCGTGTGGCATCGTAACCGGTGAGACGGCTGCGCGCCGGAACGCGGCTCCATTTTTTATATGCCGCTTTCACATACCATGATGTGATCGCCATCAAAATGAAGGCGGGAATCATGAAAAGCAGGTACATGGGGTCAAAGAAAAACATCTTGTTATCCTTTTTCTTTTATTGTTCGATCATTCCCAGCAGGATTTCAACCGCCTTATCGAGCTGCGGATCCCGGTCTGCCTGGCGGTCTTCGAGGGTTCTGTCCAC
>JAGUZU010000019.1 GCA_020060625.1 Anaerolineales bacterium
CTCTTCAATCGCTTCCAATGGCTTCGGCGGCATGGCTACTCCTTGATAGTAGCCAGTTTTACCTCATTTCCAAGCCAATTTAGATGCGATTGCCCTGGCACAGCGCGAACATGCGCCCGATAAACTGGTTTACAATGTATTCGTTATGAAAAAACAACCCTACCCTTTTAGACAATTACTTGGGCGGTTTATCATTATTTTGATTATCGTTACACTGATCATTTCATGCCAGGCTTCCGCCGCAACGGAGATCGAGGAATCGGCGGGCGCAACTCTGATGGAACCCCGCGAATCGCCGGAGGCTGCCCCGCCGGAATTACCCGCCACATTCCAGACCTCGCTGCTGAACCCGCTCGATACGCCCCACACCTACGTCGAAGAGACGTGCCGCTACCTGCGCAACAAATGGCATCCGTCGAATGCGGAGCCAGGCACGGTGGTGATGATCATTCAGGTCGAAAACATCAACCGCGGAATGACGGATCAGCCGGGCAGCATCAGGGTGAAGGAATTCACCAGATTCATGGAACAACTCAAGGCGCAGGGATTCGAGGCGATCACGATGAAACAGTTTCAGGCGTTCATGGAGCGAAACATCAAAATCCCGCCGCGCTCGGCGCTCATCATCCAGGACGACAACCACGACGAGGAATACCTCAGCAAAAATTACCGCAAGTATTGGGAGGACTGGGGCTGGACCTTCGTCAACGGCTGGGTCAGCGACCCGGAAGTTCCGCAAACGCTCGTGCAGGAAAATCTCGAACTGGAACGAGAGGGATTCATTGACCATCAGGCGCAGGGCGTCTTCCCCGATACGAAACTAACGAACGAAACGGCAAAAAACGTCATCGCACGCGAATTACAGGGTTCGCTCGATGGATTTGCAGGGCACTTTGCGAAAAACCCCGTCGCCATCATCTGGCCCAACGGCGGATTTGGCATCCGCCCGGTGGAAGCTGCGCGGCAGCTCCGCTTTAAACTCGGTTTCACCGAAAACCCCCGCGGACCTGTCATGTACAATTGGGTTCCGCTCGCCGACGTAATAGATCCCAATCGCCCCGACTATGCCCCCGAAGGCATCATCAACGACCCGTTGATGACCCTGCCGCGCTACTCCTCCGGGCAGGTCTTTGACTCCATCGATATCGTCCGCGCCATCGGCAAGGAAGCGGCGGCGTACGCGCAAAGCAATAAGGAAATCGAGCATCGCTACTATGAGATCGTATGTTCCGAAACCTACGGTCCCATGCCCACGCCATAACATTCAAGGAGGTACTCCATGTCCGATTGCATCTTTTGCAAGATCGTCTCCGGGGAAATTCCCAGCACAAACGTCTACAAGGATGAACAGGTTACTGCCTTCCGCGACATCAACCCCGCCGCGCCCACGCACATCCTGATCGTGCCGAACAGACACATTGACTCAGTGAATTTCATGACAACCAAAGACGAGCCGCTCATTGGTCGTCTCTTTTCGATTGCAAAACAACTTGCCGCGCAGGAGGGCATTGCCGAGAGCGGCTACCGCCTCATCGTGAACACGAACGCCGACGCGGGGCAGGCCGTTTTTCACATCCACCTGCACTTGCTCGGCGGCAGGCAACTGACCACGCTTGGATAAACCATCAAAGCGATCAGCGCAGAAACAGGCTGGTCGCTTTTTCTTGAACAGACGATGGACCATAGACGATTGACCATGGAAGTTCGCCAATCGTCCGTCGCCATTATTACAGGAGTCTCCCCCATGCCTAAACGAGAAATCTATTTACTTTCCCCCCGCGCGCTTAGCCCGGAAACCATTGCTGTCGCTTTTGCCAAGACATCGCGCTCGCCCGAATCCTTCCGCGAGATCGCCGCAGAATTAAGCGACGAAAAATCCGCGCAATTTCACGAGAAGTGGGTCGTTGGCTACGGTCACGCCTCCGTTGCCGAACACGCCATTTTGCACATTGCCTTCGAGAACGTTTCACGCATCGCCATCGAAGCCATCGAAGGCAACCGCCTCGCCTCCTACACCGAAAAATCCACCCGCTACCAAAAATGGGGAACAGACGACTTCACGATTCCTCCTGAACTCGATGGACATCCCCTGCGCGACGAATTCATCCAGACCGTCCGCCTCCTTTTTTCGACCTATGCTGAGTCGCTGGTCCCGGTCAAGAATCTCATCGTCGAGCGGACTCCGCGCCGCGAAAACGAATCCGACGAAGCCTATGATCGCCGTATCCGCTCGCAGTACGTGGACCGCTGCCGCTTCCTGTTGCCTGCCGCCGCCAACGCCAACGTCGGCATGACTGCCAATGCGCGCGTCATCGAGAATACCATTCGCAAGATGCTCTCACATCCGTTGGAGGAAGTCCGTCAGATCGGCGGGGCGATGAAGGAAGTTTCCAAAGCAGAGACGCCGACGTTGGTGAAATATGCCGATGCAAACGAATATTTGGTGGAAACAGTGAAGACCCTCACCCCAACCCCTCTCCCTGAGGGAGAGGGGCAAGGGGTGAGGGTGAATTGGTGCATTTTGATTAACTACGACAAAGGCGGCGAGGAGAAGATTTTGGCGGCAGCGATCTATCGGTTCGGTGAGATGGGGTATGCCGATGCATTGGCGTATGTGAAGTCTTTGGGGCAGGGCGAAAAAGAATCCCTTGCCGAAACCCTGCTCGGCAAACTCGGCAAATACGACGTCCCCCTGCGCGAGCTGGAATACTCCGTTTACACCTTCGACCTCGTCATGGATCAGGGCGCGTACGCCGAGTTCAAACGTCACCGCATGATGACGCAGACGCCGCAAAGATTGACGACGCGGCTTGGGCACACGACTCCGCTCCTTATAACGGAAGCAGGCTTCGGGTCCAGGTATGAGGCGGCAATGGAAGCGGCAATCCAAACGTATGAGAAACTCCATGCCTTCAATCCCGATGTCGCGCAATACATCGTCCCGAACGGATTCAACCGCCGCGTGCTGGCACAATTCAATTTACGGGAAGCGTTCGCGTTCTGCCAGTTACGGAGCGCCGCCAATGCGCACTTTTCCATCCGCCGTGTGGCGCAGAAAATTTACGAGGATATTTCGCGCGTTCATCCCCTGCTTTCAAAATACATGAAACTCCGCGAAGAGACTTGGCAAAGCGTGGAAGAAAATTATTTTTCGAAGGTATAAATGTGTAGATCGCGCTTCAAGCGTGACCTACGCTATCAATCGTCTTCCTCTTCCTTCTTCACCCCAAAAATCGCGTCAATTCTTTCCATGATCTCCGGCGTGATTTTCTTCACAATATCGGACGCCTTCATGTTTTCGTGAACCTGTTCCACGCGGCTCGCGCCCGTGATGACCGTGCTTACGAATGGATTCTTCAAACACCATGCCAGCGCCAGTTGTGAAAGCGCGCAATCGAGTTCCTTCGCAATCGGCTCCAGCGCGGCGACTTTTGCAAGCCGTTCTTTATCTTTCATACGGGATTCGAGCCAGTCGTAGCCTTTGAGCGCGGCGCGGCTGTCTTTGGGAATGCCCTTTTGGTATTTGCCGGAGAGGAAGCCCGAAGCCAGCGGACTCCACGTAGTCGCGCCATACCCATATTCCTTGTAAAAACGGACGTAATCGCCTTCGAGCCGTTTGCGTTCGAACATGTTGTATTGCGGCTGTTCCACCACCGGCTTGTGCAAGTGATGCCGCTCCGCAATCGAGATCGCTTCCACAATCTCCGAAGCCGCCCACTCCGAAGTTCCCCAATACAACGCCTTGCCCCACTCGATGATGTTGTGCATCGCCCAGACTGTCTCTTCGATGGGCGTGGTCGAATCGGGGCGGTGACAATAGAGCAGGTCCACATAGTCCAATTGCAAGCGCGCCAGCGAGCCGTTGATGCCTTCGATCAGCCGTTTCCGGTTGAGCGTGTTCCTCTCGTTGACGTTGTCATGCAAACCCCAATAGATTTTGGTCGAAACCAGGTAACTGCTTCGGCGCCATTTCAATTTCTTAAGCGCCTCCCCCATCACCTCCTCCGACTTGCCATCCGCATACACTTCCGCGTTATCGAAAAAGTTAGCCCCGTGCTCGTACGCTGCCGCCATCATTTCCACAGCGGATTCCACCCCCGCCTGGTTATGAAATGTGACCCATGATCCAAATGACAGCTCGCTTACCTGAATCCCCGTCCTTCCAAGATGACGATAGTTCATTGTGCCTCCGTGATTTTGTGCCGCAACATTCATGTTGCGCCCATGTCTCGCAAGATAAATCTTGCGGTACTTTTGCTCCATTATAATCACCCACATGCGAAAACTTCCGCTTCTCTATTTCCTGCTTCTCGCCGCGTGCGCGTCCACTGCCGCGCCCGATACAGGCGTGTCGCTTCAACCTTATCTTACCGCCACCCTCGTGCCAACAAATACGCCGGATGTGTTGGTCATCATCGAAACGCCCATCCCCACCAGCACGCCGCAAACATACATTGTTCAAAAGGGCGACACCTTCAGCCAGATCGCCGAGAAATTCAACGTCTCACAGGATGACCTGCGGGCGGCAAACCCGGACGCAAGCCCCAACACCCTTTCCATTGGCGAGACGCTTATCATCCCAGACCCTTCCGCTGTCCTTGCCGCCGCCTCGACCCCCACACCTCTGCCTGTTCCCGTCACCCAAGCCGTCTGCCACCCGACAACGGATTCGGGAGTCTGGTGCTTTGCGCTCATCCAAAACAACACGGACGATCTTCTCGAAAACGTCTCCGCGAGAATCAATTTGCTGGATGAAAGCGGGAACGTCGTCGCCAGCCAGACTGCGTTTCCCCCGCTCGATATGATCGCGCCGGGATCTTCGCTGCCGGTTTATGTGTATTTTCCAAACATCACCTTGAACGTTAAACCGCAGGCGCAGTTATTGAGCGCCATGCCCGGAAATAATTCGCTCTACCTGCCCGCCATTTTGGACAACACATCAGCCCAAATTGACAATGACGGCAAGACCGCCCAACTTAGCGGAGAAATCCACCTCCCTCAGGAATCAAACGCCGCAACCCAAGTCTGGGTCGCGGCTGTGGCATACGATAAAAACGGAACGATGGTTGGGCTGAAACGCTGGGAGGGCGGAGCGATTCAGCCCGGGGAGAGAATCCGTTTTGAGTTTGGAATGGCAAGCCTCGGCGGAGTCATCGAGGCGGTGGAGTTTTTCCTGCAAGCCAGACCATAATGTCGTTGCGAGGAGGAGTGAAACGACGACGAAGCAATCCCCCTCGAACAAAGAGGCTGCTTCGCTTCGCTCGCAGCGACATTAATTATTTCCCCTCCAGCCATATATACCGTTCAATCGGAATCGAAATCGGGGTGAAGATATATCCCTTTACATAAGGCTGAACAAGCTCGAAGGATAGCGAGTGGGTGGTGAACAGCACCGGAGCGTCGTTCACGATCATTTGCTCGGCTTGTTGATACATGGCAATGCGTTCGGTCACATCCTGCTCGACGCGCGCCCGTTCGAGAAGGGCGTCCAGTTCGGGGTTGGAGTAGCCGCCATGATTCTGCGCCGACCCGCTGTGGAAGAGGATGTCTGCAAAGTTTTCGGGGTCGGCATAATCGGCGCACCATCCGCCGCCAAAGATCTGACCGTGATTGCCGGAGAATATCTGCTCGTAATAATAGTTGTATTCGATGTTTTCGATCTTGAGCGTAACGCCAAGTTCCTGCTCCCACATCTCCGCCAGCGCGGCAACATCCATGCCGACATAACTGCCAATGCCCGCATCCGTGTAAACGATCTCCGGCAAACCTTCCGGTCCGCCGTACTTGGATTGGGCAAGCAGTTGACGCGCTGCATCAGGATCGTGCGGCAAGCCCTGCAATTGATAGTTGAAGCCAGGTAGACCCGGCGGAAAAGGTCCGATGGCTGGAAGAGCCAGTCCGCGCAGGACGACTTCGATGTAACGCTGACGGTCAAACGCCATACTGAACGCCTTGCGAACGTTCACATCGTCGAAGGGAGGTTGGGTGGTATCGAACACCACATAGCTGGTGCAAAGACCGACGCCGGTGACAAGATTGGCATGAAGCGGCTCGGCGGGATCAAGCATACGCTCGGCGGAATACAAACCAACGCCCGCAATATCCACTTCGCCTGTTTCAAACAAGCGGACGTCATCGCCTGCATAAAGTTTTACAACAACATACGGAATGGACGGCGCGCCAAGATAAAAATCGGGGTTGGCTTCATACACCATGTATTCAAAGGACTTCCATTCCCGCAGGCGGTAGGGTCCCGTGCCGTTCGGCGCGCGCACCCACTCTTCGCCTGTTTCCACATTTTCCTTATCCACCACGAACGCGGTGGCGTAGGTCAACTTTAACAGGAAGTAGGGCTTGGGCGCGTCAATCGTGACTTGCAGGATCTTCTCGTCGATGACTTTCAAACCGTTGATGGATTCCGCCTGCCCGGCGGCTTTTTCCCGCACGCCGACGATGTCGCCCAGATAGGTCAGCGCCGTATCTGACTTAATCTCGGGGCTGGCAGCGCGTTCCCAGGAATAGACTACATCCTGAGATGTGACCTCGCGCCCGTTGTGAAATCTCGCGTTTTCACGGATGTGGAAGGTATACACCGTGCCATCATCGCTGACTTCCCACGTCTCGGCGAGATCGGGGGTGAGATTCAAACGCGGGTCGAGGGAGACCAGTCCGCTGAAGACGAGTTTATCTCCCGCGCTGTATGTCGTTGCGGGATCGTAATCCCGCAGGTTGGTGGATTCGCCTCCGCTGTACACCAGCGCCTGATCGAGCGGAATGCCAAATTGCCAATTAACATCGGGCTCTGCGCTGGCGGTCAGGAAAACGGAAGAGATGATCGCAAGAAGGAGCAAGGCAATGAGCGTTCTTTTCATCTTATCCATTTTTAACCTCTTTCTCCTTCGCGGCTTTGTAATTTTCCCTGCGGACGACAAGCCCGAGAACAACGACTCCAATGATAAGCAGGAATAGAAGACAGAAACAAAGCAGCACAATGGTCAGGGCAATCGGCGGACCTGTCCGTTCGGGCGGTTTTTCCGTCGTCCCCGCATCGCCGAACGAGGAGGTGGGAATCGCATACGGGGTGGGCGTCACTGCGAGCGGCACGCCTGAAATCGGCGCGTAAGTGGGGACAAAGGTCGGGGTGGGCTGAGAAGTCGGCTGGGCAGAAACAGGTCGCGGCGCGGCGTCGAGCGACTTTCTCCATTCGTCTTCCAATCCATCGGTGTCGAATCCGTAGATTTCGCGCAGGGCGTTGTCGATGGGAGTTGCGTCGCGCAGGGCGATCAGCAGTTCTGTGATCTTTTCCTGCCCGTATGTTTCGATCAAAAATTTGACGACGCTTTGCGATTGGGCGTAGGAAAGATTTGCTTTTTCGGGGAGTTCGGAGAATGAGCTATTCAGAGAACGCAGGGAAATCAGGCTGTTATCGCGAATGGCGCGTTCGAGCATGGACTTCATGCCGCTGTCCAGTTCGCCTTCGCTGTACATGGCAAGCCCTTCGTTCAGCCAGGTGGGAATCGTGCCGATGCAGGAAAAGGCAAAGTGGCCGACCAGCACGTGTGTCAGTTCGTGGATGACGGTGTTTTTATCCCACGCTGCATCGGAGCCGGAGACGCCCATGATGACGATATTGAAGTCGGAATACGCCAACCCGCCCGTCCATGACGGTTCGTACAGGATGGCGTCGCGCATGTCGTCGTAGTTGGGGTAGACGTACACGTCAATTTCGCCTTCGGGCGTCAGCCCAGCCTGATCCTTGTTGCGGCGCAGACCTTCCAGCCCGGCATCGAGCATGGTTCGGGCGAAGGAGGTATCCAAGCCATACCAATGAATGTTCAAATCGCCTTCTGAAATCGTCTGCCAGGGATGTTCGTCGTCGAGCCAGACGGCGGTTTTCGTTTCGCTGGTGAACTGCGCGCCAGTCTCATCCGTGTAACGCCAGCGCCACCAGAGCGTGGAACCGGGCGGAAGTGAGCCGCTCTGGCGCATGTCCCACGTCCATGAGACGTTTACAGCGTTGGACGGCGTGAATGACGGAAAGGCTTTGGCGGTCACATCGCCGCAGGTCTGCTGCTCGTTGCCATACTCCAATGCGATGGACGCGATGGGCGCGCCGGATTTGAGCGTGGCGGAAAAGGTTACAGAGTTGGGGAATGCCAGGGCAGCCCGGTCATCTTCAACGTCGGCGTGAGGCGCGGCGTTGGCGTGACGTCCGGTAAAGAGCATTCCAATCAGTAAAAGAAATAGGATGATGTGGTTTCGCACGGAAAACTCCTCCTCGAATTTTGCCAACTATACCACCAAAGAAATGTGTCATATCCAATTAGGACGTACTCAGGGTGTTTTTTATGACATCCATCCGCGTTCAATCTCAGCCTTATTTAATGTCAACATGTAAAATGGACATTGATTGTTGTATTTGACTTTGTCATATAGCATTATATTCGGAGGAACCACATGAAGTTCAACAAGTTCATTCTCGGCGGCATGCTTATTTTGGCGGCAGTGATCTACCTGATTGCCTCCTCCACGCAGGCAAGCGCCGAATATTTTATGACCGTTGATGAGTTGAAGGAAGATGGTGCCAATGCCTACGGCAAAAGCCTGCGCCTTTCTGGCGCGGTGATCGGAAACACGATCCAATACGACCCGCAGACGCTCACACTGACCTTCGAGATCGCCCACGTCACCGGCGACAACAAGGAGATCGAGGCGATGGGCGGGCTGGCGGAAGCCCTGTATCAGGCTGTGAACGATCCGTCGCGCCAGCGGGTGACGATCGTTTATGTGGGACCCAAGCCCGACCTGCTTCGAAATGAAGCGCAGGCAATCGTGACGGGCAAATTGGACGAGAATGGCGTCTTCCAGGCTGAGGAGCTTTTGCTCAAATGCCCCACCCGCTATGAAGAGGCGGTTCCTGAACAAGCCTCGGAGAACTAACCGGATAACCTGATGGGCGTTTTGCCTGTCAGGTTTTGTTTCATCCCTCCCTCACCCCATCCCCGCTCCCAATGGGAGCGGGGCGCAGGGAAATAAGGAAATACTCATGTTTGCAGAATTTGGATACGGCGTTTTACTGGTAAGTTTTATCGTCACCGTGTACAGCGGGATTGCGGCGGTGTATGGGGCAATGAACAAGTCCGCTTCGCTGGTGGAAAGCGCGCGGCGCGCCCAATTGCTCACATTTCCTCTCATTACAATTTCAGCCCTTGCGCTGATCTATCTGCTGGTTAACAATCACTTCGAAGTCGCGTTCGTCTATGAAGTGACCAGCCGCAGTATGCCCACCTACCTCAAAGTGACCGCCTGGTGGGGCGGACAGGCAGGTTCGTTGGTCTTCTGGTCGTGGCTGCTGGCGGTCTTCACCTCCGCTGTGACGCTTCGCAAATGGGATCGCGACATCGAATTCCTGCCCTGGGTCATCGTGGTTTCGTCCATCACACTGGCGTTTTTCCTCGGCATGGTGGTCTTTTACGAGAATCCATTCACCCGTTTCTGGCTGTCAAACGGAAACGTGGTGCCAGGCATGTTCCCGCCATCCGCCGCCGCGACGATCTTCACGCCGCAGGACGGGCAGGGATTGAACCCGCTTCTACGCCACCCGGGCATGATCATTCATCCCCCAATGCTTTACCTCGGCTTCGTCTCCTACGTCATCCCGTATGCGTTCGCAATGGCGGCGCTCATCACCGGGCGCACCGATGACCGCTGGACGCGCATCACGCGCCGCTGGTCGTTGTGGGCGTGGCTGTTCCTCTCTTTTGGTCTCGTCCTCGGCGGACGCTGGGCTTATGACGTGCTGGGCTGGGGCGGCTATTGGGGCTGGGACCCGGTTGAGATCGCCGCGTTCATGCCGTGGCTGACGGGAACCGCATTCCTGCATTCCGTGATGATCCAGGAAAAACGCGGGATGCTCAAACACTGGAACATGATCCTCATCATCCTGACGTATGCGCTGGTCATCTTCGGCACGTTTCTGACGCGCTCCGGCGTGCTTTCCTCCGTCCACGCCTTTGCGAACAGCCCCATCGGTCCGTTTTTCATGGGCTTCGTCAGCCTTTCATTGATCGCATCGGTTGCCCTGCTCATCAAGCGCTGGCCCGAACTGCGCAGTGAAACCGAGATGAAATCCATGCTTTCACGCGAGGCATTGTTCCTCCTCAACAATCTGCTCTTTATGAGCATCCTAGTCGTCTGTTTCTGGGGTGTGATCTTCCCGCTCATTTCAGAACTGTTCACTGGTCAAAAAGTGACCGTCGGACCTCCCTTCTACGAACGCGCGACTGGTCCGCTTTTCGCCGGTCTTCTCTTTTTGATGGCAATTGCTCCGCTCTCCGCGTGGGGACATTCCACCGTGAAGACTCTCGGACGCGCATTGTGGAAGTCCTTTGCCGCCGCTTCAATCGTGACTGTGGTCCTGATTGCCACCTACACACAAAACGTCTACGCTGTGATCGGATTCTTCCTTATCGCGTTGGTCTTGTTCGCCACCCTGCATGAGTTCTGGCGCGGTGCAAGGGCAAGGCAAAAAGCACAGGGAGAGAATTTCTTTTCCGCACTTGCCAACCTGATGGGGCGCAACCGCAGGCGCTATGGCGGTTACATCATCCACATCAGCATGGCGCTTATGGCAATCGGTATCCTCGGTATCGAGATCTTCCAAAAGGAGACTCAAGGAACGCTGTCATCCGGCGAGGAATTGAACATCGCAGGTTACACCGTTCAATATCGCGAACTGGCTTCGTGGGATGACCGCGGCGCGGGAGTCAACTACACCCGCGCAATCGTGGACGTGTACGAGAACGGCATTTACCTCGGTCAGCTCACGCCGCGCATTGACTATTACTTCGACTCCCAGCAAAACATGACCATCCCCGGTCAACGCTCCACGTTCAAGGATGACCTTTACATCCTGCTCGTGGATTGGCAGCCTGTTTCCACCATTGGCGCGACGTTCAAAATCTACGTCAACCCGCTGGTCAACTGGCTGTGGATCGGAAGCATCCTCTTCCTGTTCGGCGTCATCTTCGCCGCCTGGCCCGAAAATGATCCGGCGGATGAACCCGCGCGCCGCAAAGTGACGCGGGATAACCGCCAGGCAAGCGCCGCGGATTAATGCGTAATTCGTAAGGAGATTTATTATGAACAAGATTTTCAGCAGAAAACCATTACGCATTACGCTTTTCGCATTGCTTCTCTTTGCGCTTGCTTTTACCGCAACCACCGTCTTCGCGCAGGACGGCGTTACTGACGATGAAGTGAACGCGATTGCCAAGGAGTTATACTGCCCGGTCTGCGAAAATACGCCGCTGGATGTCTGTCCGACGGAGGCGTGTCGTCAATGGCGGGAATTGATCCGCTTGCAGCTCTCGCAGGGGATGACGGAAGAAGAGATCAAGCAGTATTTTGTGGATAACTACGGCGCGCGCGTGCTTTCCGAGCCGCCGCGAACGGGCTTGAACTGGCTGATTTACATTCTGCCGCCGGCGATGATCCTCGCGGGCGCGTTCATCCTCTTCCGTTCGTTCCGGGCGTGGACAAAGCCGGAGGTTGTTGAAGCAGGTTCGGGCGAAGAAAGAGGCGAAGCGTCGTCACCCGCTGAAGTGGATGATTATGTCGCGCGGTTCGAAGAAGAGTTGAAGAAAAGAAAATAAATACTCAGACCTGACAGGCTTTAAGAAACCCGTCAGGTCTTTTGGGAGAATGTCATGACAGAAACAACGATTCCCAAACGCGGCGTGCCGCTCTGGGTTCAGATCATCATCTGGGTATTCATCGCCGCGCTGCTCGTGCTGGTGGGAATCACGCTCAACAAACGCCAGCAGGGAACGGTTCAACCCGGCGACAAGATTCCCGATTTCACGCTGCCGTTGTTCAGCGGATATGAATACGAGGGAAAAAGCGAAGTTAAACTTTCCGATTTTCAGGGCAAGGTGGTGGTGTTGAACTTCTGGGCTTCGTGGTGCAAGCCGTGCGAACAGGAAGCCGCCGAACTTGAGGAAGCCTGGCAATTCTACAAACCGGGCGGACAAGTGATCTTCCTCGGCGCGGACTATGTGGATACCGAGCCGGAAGCGCGCGCGTACTTAAAAAAGTTCGGCATCACGTTTGCCAACGGTCCCGACATGGGAACGAAGATTTCGCAAATGTTCCGCATTCGCGGCGTGCCGGAAACTTACTTCATCGACCAGACCGGCGAGTTGTATTACGTGAAAGTGGGTCCGTTCGTATCCGTCAATGAGATCAAAAGCATCGTTGACCAGAAACTAAAATAGGGAAACCATGGAACTAGGCTCCGTTTTTCTCATCCTTGCCATTCTTGTGATTGTCGGTGTGTATTTGTATGCGCCGCTCACGAAACGGTCCCGCCGCCTCGATACGGAGGAAGCCCACGAAATTTCCGCATTGAAAGCCGAACGCGACCGCGCGATCAACGCCTTGCAGGAACTCGACTTCGATTTCAAACTCGGCAAGATTCCAGCAGAGGACTATCCCGAACAACGCGCGGCGCTTCTCCAAAAAGGCGCGGATATTCTCCGTAAACTCGACGAGCTAGAACCCGCTTCGTCATCTGCCAAAAATGCGGAAACACGCATCGAAAACGCCGCCGCCTCAAAACGCGCGGATTCAACCACGCAAACCGCCGAACCCAACGATGAAGACATCGAAGCGATGATCGCCGCGCGGCGCAAGCGACACAAAAGCAAGTCGGCAGGGTTTTGCCCGAAATGCGGCAAGCCCGTGCTGGTCACGGATAAGTTTTGTCCGTCTTGCGGAAAAGCGCTTGGCGGGTAGCGATTAGCAGTTAGCAGTTAGCAGTTAGCAGTTAGCAGTTAGCGGTTAGCGGTTAGCAGTTAGCGGTTAGCAGGTGAATGCGAGCCAAACGCTAAAGGCTAAAAGCCAATCGCTAAAAGCCAAAGGCTAAAGGCTAATCCGCTAAAGGCTAATCGCTAAAAGCCAAATTCGAGGAACTTCATGAAATTTCACCACGTCATCTTTTTAGCAATTGGAAGCGTTCTACTCGCCGCCTGCAATATGACTCTCGCGGCGGACGTCACCCCCCCGCCCAATTATGTCCCGCCCACACCCGTCCCCACGCTCGGACCGCTCTACCCCGCCAGCGCGCCGGACGTTGCAAACGGCGAGATGATCTACGCAGAAAAATGCGCGCCATGTCACGGCGAAACAGGTCTCGGCGACGGACCGCAAGGCAAGGAACTGCCTGTCACCGTCATTCCAATCGGCTTGCCCGAAACCGCCCGCAAGGCGACTCCCGCCAGATGGTACGGCGTCGTCACGCAAGGCAACCTCGACCGCTTCATGCCGCCCTTCGCCAGCCTGAACGACCAGGAACGCTGGGACGTGGTGGCTTATGTTTTCACGCTTCACACCACGGACGATGAACTCGAAACCGGCAAAAACCTCTTTGAAAAGAACTGCGCCGATTGCGCTGAAACATTTACGAATCAGGAAATGATGTCCGCGCTTTCGGCAGACCAGATCGTCGGCATGATCCGCGAAGGGGGTGACAACTTCCCCGCCTTTGGAAGCGACCTGACCGACGACGAAGTCTACGCCGTCGCGGCATATATCCGCACACTGACATTCGCGCCTCCCGCCGCGCCGACAGTTGATTCCGTCACCGAGACTCCTGTCGCCGCTGTGGCAGAAACGCCGTCAGCCGAGGAAACGCCTGCGGATGGTGGGCAGGCTCAAGTCACGCCGGAAGCGGATGGCGAAGTCACACCTGAAGCCACCGAAGAAGTGGAAGCCGCCAGCGCGGGCAAGGTCAGCGGTCTCATCGAAAATCGCACTGGCAATAACCTGCCATCCGACCTCGTCATCAAACTGCGCGGGTTCGATCACGGAACCGACCCCAGCGCCGGACCGCAGGAGATCATCAACCTCGAAACAACCGTCAACGAAGACGGGACGTATTTGTTCGATGTTGAAATTGTCGAAAGCCAGATATACCTGACCGAAGTGGAAGTGGACGGATTGAGCTACCAATCGGAATTTGCGGTTGTGCCTGCCGATACCACCGAGTTGACCCTGCCGACCATCGTCGTTTATGAAACCACCGAAGATTTCAGCGAACTGCAAATCGATTCGCTGGAGATCTTCTTCGATCTCGCCAGCGAAGACACAACACAAATTTTCACGGTTTATAACATTTCCAACGCAAGCGGCAAGACCATCCTCGTCAAAATGGGCGACGGACAAAACGTGCCGTTCATCGCCTTCCCCGAAGGCGCAAGCGGACTTGGCTACGAAGCCACGCAGGGAAGCGCGGCATTTCTACCCACCGCGGACGGTTTTGCCATGCCTCCCAGCGAGACGTCTTACGGGTTGATCGCGTTCGCGTCCCTTCCGAAAGCAAAGGAAATTCAAATCTCACAGCCCGCCCTGCTTTCGGTAAAAGCCGTGACGCTTTACCTGCCCGAAGGCGTGGAAGCGGAAGGCGCGGGACTCTCCGACCTCGGCATTCAATCGCTTCAAAACATCAACTTCCACATTTACACCGCTGCCGGATTCGATAAAGGCGCGTCTCTTGATTTCACGCTCACCGGCAAGCCGAAAGACACCGCCGTCGCGCCGGATGTGACGCAGAACAGCACGCTGTTGATCGGCATCGGCGGGCTGGGTGTTGCGCTCGTCCTTGCGGGCGCGTGGCTGTACCTGCGCGACAAAAACAAACTCGATGAGGAATTCGACGACGAAGACGACGAGGAATTCGAAGATTCCGAATCCATCATGGATGCCATCATCGCCCTCGACGACCTGCACCGCGCAAACAAAATTTCGGACGAAGCCTACAAAAAACGCCGCGCCGAGTTGAAGAATCGATTGAGGCGCTAAAGGCTAACTGCTAACCGCTATGATCGAAGTCAAAAAACTCGTCAAACGATTTGGATTGAAAACCATCCTGCGCGGATTGGATTTCGAGGTGCAGCCCGGCGAATTCGTCGCCCTGCTCGGACCGAATGGCGCGGGCAAGACCACCTTCCTGCGGATTCTCGCTTCGCTCTCCCGCCCAAGCCTGGGAACCGTCAAAGTGGCTGGATACTCCCTGCCGCATGAATCGGCTAAAGTCCGCGCGAGGCTGGGAGTCGTTTCCCATCTGCCGCTCCTCTACCCCGACCTGACCGCCGAGGAAAATTTGCAATTCTACGCCCGCATGTACGGACTTGTAAATCACGCATCACGCATCACGGAAGTGTTGTCAATGGTTGGTTTGGAAGCGAGGCGCAAAGACCTCGTCCGCACCTTCTCGCGCGGAATGCAGCAGCGACTCGCCATCGGGCGGGCAATCATCCACGATCCCGATGTAGTCTTGTTCGACGAACCGTACACCGGCTTGGATCAGGACGCCTCCGAAATGCTGGATGAAGTCCTGCGTTCCGTCGCCGCCAAGGGACGCACCGTCGTGATGACCTCGCACGATCTTGCCCGCGCCGAAGACCTCGCCACACGTTTCGACATTCTTTCGCGCGGCGTCATCGCGGCATCCGCAACGCGGGATGATTTCAGAAACACAAACCTGCTGGATTTTTACAGGAAGGCAATTGTCAATTGACAATCAAGAACAACCATGAATCATCCCGCCCCTTCCCTCCTCAAAGCCACTTTCGCCATCGTCCGCAAGGACCTCGCCGCCGAGTTCCGCTCGCGCGAACTGCTCTCCGCCATGCTGGTCTTTTCGATGCTGGTCATCCTCATCTTCAATTTCGCGTTGGAATTGGATGTAAAGGTCAGGCAGTCCGTCACGGCTGGCGTTTTATGGACGACCTTTGCCTTCGCAGGCACGCTTGGACTCAATCGCTCGATGGCGGTCGAAAAAGACCGCGGCTGCATGGACGGTCTCCTGCTCGCCCCAGTTGACCGTTCCGCAATTTTCTTCGGCAAAGCCATCAGCAACCTCGCCTTCATGCTCATCGTGGAAGCGATTGTCATTCCACTGTATGCCATGCTCTACAATGAAGTCCGCATCTTCCAAGTGGAATTTCTCGGCGTGCTGCTGCTCGGCTCGATAGGGTACATCGCCGTCGGCACGCTGCTCTCCGCCATGTCCGTGCAGACGCGCACGCGGGACGTATTGCTTCCAATCCTCCTCTTTCCGGTTGCTGTTCCGGTTTTGCTTGCCTCCGTCAAAGCCAGCGGAGGGATCATCGCAGGCGCGGATTTCGCCGAAATCCTCACTCCGCTCAACCTGCTCATCGTCTACGACATCATCTTCATCGCCGTCGCCTTCATGGTCTTTGATTTTGTCGTCGAGGAATAAAACCTTCAAAATCTACAAAACCTTCAAGCGCATTCTTATCCAACGCTATACCAACCGTGATTTAATTCGCCAACCGCAATTCTGAAATCATAAATTTGAAATCGTAAATCACAAAGGAGTCTATTCAATGCAATCCAAACCAATCGCGCTCACAATCCTCGATATTATTTCCGTCATCGTGCTTGGTGTTGCCACCTACCTCGCGTTGGTCTTCGCCCCCACCGAAGCCGTCATGGGGCAGGTGCAGCGCGTCTTCTACTTCCACGTCGGCACAGCCTGGGTCGGCTTGCTTGGCTTTGTCCTCGCGGCAATTTCCGGCATCGCCTACCTCGTCACCAAGGACATGAAATGGGACCGCTTCGAAGTCGCCGCGGTGGAAGTCAGCACCATGTTCTTCTTCATCACCATCGTCCTCGGCTCCATCTGGGCGCGCCCCGCCTGGAACACCTGGTGGACGTGGGACCCGCGCCTCACCACCGCCGCCGTCACCGAACTGATCTACGTCGCCTACTTCATGCTCCGCGCCGGAATCGAAGACCCCGAAAAACGCGCCCGCTTCGGCGCCGTCTACACCCTGCTGGGCGGGCTCAGCGCGCCGATCACCTTCATGGTCATCCGCCTCTTCCGCACCATTCATCCCGTCGTCATCGGCAATCAAAGCGCCGAGGCGCAGGGCGGCTTCAGCATGACCCCCGACATGCGCACCGCCTTCTTCTTCGCCCTCTTCGCCTTCACCGTCATTTTCATAGACCTGCTCTGGCACCGCATCCGCCTCGGCGGCTTGCAGGAAAAGGTCGAACAGCTCAAACTCAACGTCTCAATGTAACTGGAGAAATAAAATGGAATCCATTCCCGATACCACAGGCTACATGATCGCAGGTTTTGTCGTCGCCTTCGCCACCATGGGCATCCACGTCCTCAGCATGTACGTCCGCAACAGGAACCTCCGTCGCGACTTGGAAATGCTCGAATCCATGGACAAACCCGAAAAGAAATAACCCAACAAAGAGAGTCCGTTATATAATTGAAGCGGACTCTTTTTGATTCCCATGAAAAAGCGCGGGACGACGAACCTCCTCCTTCTCCTGATCGCCATCTTGAACCTGGCGTTCACATCTGCCGCCCCGCCCGCGCCCGCCTCCACCCCGGACCTCGAACCTGCTTCTGCTTCCAATCCTCCCCCCGGTCCCGACCGTTTCGCCATCATCGCAGTCGAATACACCGCTTACGAGTGGAACCTCCGCCTGTGGAAGGACAAGTCCACCGCTTGCACCATCTATTCCGAACATGACAAAGTCCCGCTTCCCTGGGAAGTCTACCGGGATTGCGGCGAAACCATTTACGACAAATGGATCGTCCAGCCGCCCTGCAATATCAACGAAGTAAAAACCTGTGTCGGCTACTACGCCGTGCTGGTGGACAGCGTGCAAAAGGAAAAAGAGATCGCCATGCAACTGCCCGCCGCCAGCGCATGGATCTCGCTCGAAGACTGCGAACAGGTGTTAAGCAGCGCCACCAATATCTGCGAAACCAAGCCCACCCTCGTCATTCGGGGACAGGAGCCTCTCCCCAACTACGCCATTACAAGCGTACAAGGAACCTACGACGGCGAACCCTTCTCGTGCGACGACGCGGACGTATGCAAGTTCCGCATCCCCGAAACCAACGAGGAAGGCGTAAAAGTCGAATTCTGGTCCTATTCCAATTATGGAGACAGCAGCCTCGTCTACACCGCGCAAGTCCGGGTACAAACGGCGGACGAAGGCGACCCCGACCAGCTCTACTGGTACGTGGACATTCTTTCTTCACAGTGGCAGGGCATCGCCGTAGCAACCTGCTCGGAAGCGTGGGGCGTTTTTCCGCCGGTTGGCGGAATGCCTGAATGGCTCAGCACACCCAAACAAAGCGAGCAGCTCAGCAGCGACATTCCCTACACCTACCTTGCCGCAAACTTAATCCTGCAAGGCGCAGTGGACGCCAGCGCCTGCCCGGATGGCGGTCTTATGCCCGGGAACGTCGTCAACCAGTGCGGGCTGGAAAAGAGCCGCGATGCCGTCCGCGAATGGCAAAACCAATTCGACGAACTGATCCTCGGCACCGCCAGGGAAACATCCGTTCCAGCGCGTTTGTTGAAAAACCTGTTCGCGCGCGAAAGCCAGTTCTGGCCCGGCATCTACCAGGCGGTCGGTGACGTGGGGCTGGGACAACTGACCGAAAACGGAGCCGACACCACCCTCTTCTGGAACCGTTCCTTCTTCAACCAATTCTGCCCGCTCGTCATGGACTCCGAAACCTGTGGCGCGGGCTACGCCAACCTGGACGGAGACCAGCAGATTGAACTGCGCCGCGCCCTTGTTGGAAGCGTCAACGCCGCGTGTGAAGAATGCCCGCTTGGGCTTGACCTCACACAAGCGGATTTCTCGGTGGGTGTGTTCGCCCATACCATGATCGCCAACTGCGAACAGACCGGGCAGGTGATCTACAACTACACAGGCGAAGCGCCCGGCGAAGTCGCCTCGTATGAAGACTTGTGGAAGTTCACGCTCGTCAATTACAACGCCGGCGGCGGATGTCTTGCCGAGGCGGTCTCGCTTGCGCAGGCGACCAGCGGTTTGCCGCTGGCATGGGAGGACCTCGCGCCGCACCTGACCGGAGCCTGCTCCGGCGCGGTGGATTATGTAAACGACATCAGCCAGTAATATATGACAAATAGATAACGCCGCAGTGACATGCGGCGTCTTTTTTACAGACCGACTTGTGCTAAACTTAACAAACAAATATCATTGCAAAGAGGGTGAAGTTCCCCGACGAAGCAATCTTCACATTCTCAGAAGATTGCTTTGCGCTTCGCGCTCGCAATGACATCTTTTTCCGGGAGGCTCCATGCTCACACTTGCAGAAAAAATCCTCTTCGTCCTTGCAACACTCGCCTCGCTGTATTTCACCTACAAAGGCGTCATGCGCATCGTCGGTGACATTGCCAGCGGGCAGGGGGAGGTCAACTGGTCGCTCATTTGGAAACGGATTGGAGAACTCATCGTCAAGGTCGGTTTATTCCAGCCCGTTTTTCGTTTCAGGCTCGGACCAAGCATTTTACATGCGCTCATCGGCTGGGGCTTTCTCTCTTTTCTTTTGATCAACCTTTCGGATTTGATTTACGCATTCACGGAATTCCGCCTGCTCGATAACACGGGCAGGTTTGGCGAAGTCTACCGCCTCATTGCGGACATTGCGAATGTTGCCATCGTCGCAGGAATCGTGGCGATGATTATTCGCCGCTTCATCCTTCGACCTGCAACCTTGTCCACACGTGAGACGACTTTACTCAACCCGAAAGCGCGAACCGGCATCATGCGTGACTCGGCAATCGTCGCCGCGTTCATCTTCCTGCACAACTCGATGCGGTTTTTGGGAGAGTCTTTCAACCTCGCGGTAGCGGGTCATGTTGACGAGTGGCAGCCAAGCATCTCGGCGATGTCCCAGCTTTGGGCGGGGGTGGATGCGAATATTTTAGTCGCGGGGGAACACATCGCGTTTTGGCTGTCCATTGGCGCGGTAGTCGCGTTCCTTCCTTATTTCCCCTATTCAAAACATATTCACCTGTTCTTTGCGCCCATCAATTTTGCATTGAAGCCTGAGAGAAAATCCATTGGCGAGTTGAGCTATATCAATCTCGACGACCAAAGCATCGAACAGTTTGGCGCGGCAAAGATGCAGGACCTCGGCTGGGAACAGATTTTGGACAGTTATGCCTGTATCATGTGCTTCCGCTGCCAGGAGGTTTGCCCCGCGTATAACACAGGCAAGCTGCTCTCCCCCGCTGCGTTGGAGATCAACAAACGTTATCACTTCAACGGCGGCGGCACGACCGATATTGTGATGCTCGACCTCATTTCGGAAGAAGCGGTTTGGGCGTGTACAAGCTGCGGCGCATGCGTGGATATTTGCCCCGTTGGCAATGAACCGATGCGCGACATTCTCGACATCCGCAGAAATCTTTCGATGATGGAAAGCGCGTTCCCGAAGCAGTTGGAGACAGCCCTCAAAGGCATGGAACGCAACATGAACCCGTGGAATGTTTCGCAGGGTGATCGCATGAAGTGGGCGGAAGGCATGAATGTTCCGACCATCGAGCAGAATGCTGAACCAGAAATTTTGTGGTGGGTTGGCTGCGCGCCCGCGACAGACTCGCGCGCACAAAAGACCGCGCAAGCCTTTGCGAAAATTTTGAACACGGCGGGCGTCAATTACGCGGTGCTTGGCAAGAACGAAGCCTGCACTGGGGATTCTGCCAGACGCGCAGGGCGCGAAGATATTTTCTTCGGGCTTGCTTCACAGAACGTGGAAATCTTGAATGAAGTCGCGCCAAAGAGAATCGTGACGACCTGCCCGCATTGTCTGCACACCATCAAGAATGAATATCCGGCTTTCGGTGGGAATTATCAGGTCATTCACCATACGCAACTCATCAATGAGTTGGTTGGCGCGGGCAAAATTTCGATGAATTTGGAAGGCGATAATATGAAGATCACCTTCCATGACCCGTGCTATTTGGGACGGCATAACAAGGTCACCGATGCGCCGCGAGACACATTGAAGTTTGCCGGTGTTGAAGCCGTGGAAATGCCGCGTAATGGAGCCAAGTCCTTCTGCTGTGGCGCGGGCGGCGCACAGATGTGGAAAGAGGAGGAGGAAGGTTCCGCGCGTGTGAACGAAGCGCGATTCGCGGAAGCCAAATCCACGGGGGCGGATACGGTGGCGGTAGGCTGTCCCTTCTGCTTGACGATGATGACGGATGCCGCCAAAGGCGACGGCGACTCGATGCAGGTGAAGGATGTCGCTGAGATCGTGGCGGAGAGGTTGAAGTAAGTCAGGAAACAGGTAATAGTGAATAGTAAATAGTGAATAGTGAATAGGAGTGGGCGGGCAGAGATGTCGCCCACTTTATTTTCCTGCTTATCCTTTGTTATAATCCCCCAATCAAAATCTCAGGAGAGAGTTCATGCCCAGGAAAAAGGGTTCTATTGCGCTTCCCCTCGAAAAAGATGAGATCATAAAAGATTACCGCCTCGCCTATCAAAGCAGGCAGGCTTCCCTTATCGGCAGACGCGAAGTTCTTAGCGGCAAGGCAAAGTTCGGAATTTTCGGCGACGGCAAAGAGATCGCCCAACTCGCCATCGCCAGAGCCTTTAAAAAGGGTGACTGGCGCTCAGGCTATTATCGCGACCAAACCTGGATGTTCGTGCTTGGCGTGATGAGCATTCAGGAATTTTTTGCGCAGCTGTACGCCCATGCCGATGTCACCTACGACCCCGCCAGCGCCGGGCGGCAAATGAACGCGCACTTCGCCACGCGCGTCTTATATCCCAACGGTTCCTGGCGTCCCCAAACCCAACTTTACAACACAGCATCCGATATCTCCCCCACCGCCGCGCAAATGCCAAGAGCGGTCGGGCTCGCTTACGCGTCGGCGCTTTATCGCAACATCAAAGAACTGCAAGACCAAAAAGATTTTTCCATCAACGGCAACGAAGTGACCTTTGCCACCATCGGCAATGCCTCCACCGCCGAAGGTCTGTTCTGGGAATCGGTCAACGCCATCGGCGTGCTCAAAGCGCCCGCCATCATCACCATTTATGATGACGGCTACGGCATCTCCGTGCCCAATCAATTTCAGATGGTCAAGGAAAATATCGGAACCCTGCTCAAGGGCTTCGAGCGCGATCCACGCACCCCGCCGAACAAAGTGCAAAACGGATACGACCATTACACCATCCGCGCATGGGATTACCCCGCCCTGCTCGAAACCTATCAAACCGCCGCCGAGATCGCGCGCGAATATCACATCCCCGCGCTCGTGCATGTCATTGACGTGACTCAGCCGCAAGGTCATTCCACATCCGGCAGTCACGAGCGATACAAGACTCCCGAACGACTCAAATGGGAAGAGGAATTCGACGGACTCAAAAAGATGCGCAAGTGGATGACGGACAACCGCATCATTTCCGCGCCCGAGCTTGATTCTCTCGAAAAGGCAGACTACGAAGCTGTAGAAGGATTCCGCAAAGCCGCGTGGGACGCATACCTCTCCCCCATCACCGATGAGCGCAACCAGGTCATGGACATGCTGGACGAGATCGCAAGCTCTTCGAACCATGCGTCAGAGTTGAGAATGCTCAAAGATCGGCTGTCAACCCTCCCGTCGTATACGAGGCGCGACGTCCACGCCATTGCGCACGAAGCCCTGCGTCTCCTGCGCGATGAATCGAATCCCACCAAGCAAGTTTTGATTCAATGGAAGCATGAGAACGACAAGTTGAACGTGGAGCGCTACGGCTCACATTTATATTCGGGCGCCGCCATGAAAGTGGATGAAGTGAAGCCTGTGTACACGGAAAAGTCGCCAACGATGTTCGGCTTCGAAGTGGTCAATGCCGCGTTCGATGCCGCGTTGGCGCGTGAACCGCGACTGATTGCCTTCGGTGAAGATGTTGGCAAACTCGGCGACGTGAACCAGGGCTTCAAAGGGATGCAGGAAAAATACGGCGAGTTCCGCGTGACGGATACGGGCATCCGCGAAGCGACGATTTTGGGTCAAGCCATCGGCATGTCCATGCGCGGACTGCGCCCCATCGCTGAGATTCAATATCTCGATTATGTTTTGTATGCGTTGCAGATCATGAGCGACGACTTGGCAACCCTCCATTGGCGTACCGCTGGCGGACAAAAAGCGCCCGTCATTGTTAGAACTCGTGGTCACAGACTCGAAGGCGTGTGGCATGCAGGCTCGCCGATGTCTGGTATTTTGAGTCTCACGCGCGGCATGTATGTTCTGGTTCCACGCGATATGACTCGTGCCGCTGGTTTTTACAACACCCTTTTGAAAGCCGATGAACCCGCCATTGTGGTGGAAGTGTTGAACGGCTATCGCGTGAAGGAACGCCTGCCTGAAAATATCGGCGAGATCACCACGCCGCTCGGCGTCCCTGAAACCCTCCGCGAAGGAAAAGATGTCACCATCGTCACCTACGGCGCATGTTGCCGCATCGTAATGGATGCCGCCGACAAATTATCGAAAGCCGGTATTGACGCGGAAGTCATCGACGTCCAATCGCTGATGCCGTTCGATATTCATGGAAAGATCGTCGAGTCGCTCAAGAAAACCAATCGCATTATATTTATTGATGAAGACGTCCCCGGCGGAGCGACGGCTTACATGATGCAGGAAGTCATCGAGAAGCAAGGCGGTTATTTCCATTTAGACTCGCCTGCAAGAACATTATCCGCCAAGGCGCATCGTCCCGCGTATGGTTCAGACGGCGATTATTGGTCGAAACCGAATACCGAAACGGTGTTCGATGCTGTGTATGAAATGATGCATGAAGTTGACCCGTTGTTATATCCCAAATTCGATTAACCGCAGAGACGCAGAGTTCGCGGAGAAGATCAATGAGTGGAAATGGTTCAAAACTTGTTCAAGAAGTAAATAAGTCAACCGAGGCAGTCATCGGCGCTGCCATTGAGGTCCATAAACATTTGGGACCTGGGTTGCTCGAATCTGCCTATGAAGAATGCTTGTGCCATGAATTAAGTCTGCGCAACATTTCATTCAAGAGACAAGTCCCATTACCTGTCATTTATAAAGGTACAAAATTGGATTGCGGTTATCGAATAGATTTGCTTGTAAACGATGAGGTTATCGTTGAATTAAAATCAGTTGATGGTATTTCACCTATTCATGAGGCGCAAGCCTTAACCTATATGCGTCTTGGTAATTGGAAAGTCGGATTAATTCTCAATTTCTCGCTACCGTACAAACGCACAAAATCGAACCGCCAAGTGCGCCAAAGCCGCCAAGAAAACCTTGAAAACTTGGCGTACTTGGCATCTTGGCGGTA
>JAGUZU010000090.1 GCA_020060625.1 Anaerolineales bacterium
GCGCACAGAGGGCACGGAGATTTTTTAAAGGTTTTTCTCTGTGGACTCCGTGATCTCTGTGGTGAAAAAAAGGGAACCCCACCAAATACCAAAGAGCCTACTTTTATTATGGCGAATGAGTTATCTTTATCGGCGTTTCCCGCCTGCCTGTGGAGTATAATGGCGGCATGAATGCCCTGCCTGACAGTTTGGTTGTCAGCGCCGCTTCATCTGCGGTTATGGGATTGTATCTGGTCGGAGGAGTGTATCTGACCGGATTTTATTTTTAATTACAAGGAGCACCATGAAACTCAGCAAACTGGCAACCGAGATCGCCGAATCTCCGACTTTTGCCTTGAACGAAGAGGCGCGCCTTCTGCGCGAACGGGGCGAAGCCGTCATCAATCTGGGAATCGGCGAGCCGAAAAATAAGACGCCGATTGCCGCCGTCCTTTCATCGGGCGCAAAACTTACCAGCGGGGAGGTGAAATACACGCCGCCCGACGGTCTGCCTTCGATGAAGAAGGCGGTGATCCGTTATACGGAAGAGAATTATGACCGCCTTGTCGCCCCCGAAAACGTGATCGTCACCAACGGAGCGAAGCAGTCGCTTTACAATATTTTCTATTCCATTCTGAACCCGCAGGATGAAGTGATCGTTATCGCGCCTTACTGGGTGTCGTATCCTGAAATCATCAAAATGTGCATGGGAATTCCGGTCATTGTCACGCCCGAAGATGGAACCTTCACGCCGCGCTTCGAAGACATCGAACGGGCGGTCACATCCTCTACGCGCGCGATCATCGTCAACAGCCCGAATAACCCATCGGGAATTGTCTATCCCCCTGAGCTGATCGAAAAGATTGCAGGTCTGTGCGAGCAAAAAGGCATTTTCATGATTTGTGATGACATCTATCACAAATTGACCTTCAATGGGCATGCCTCTGTCCCGGCTTATTCATTCACAAAAAGGGATGTGGAAAACTCCAACATCATCGTTGTAAACGGCGTGGCAAAGTTATACGGCATGACGGGCTTTCGCATCGGCTGGGTGGTCGCTCCGCGGAAGTTGGTGGAGGTGATGACAAACGTCCTGGCGCAGACGACTTCCTGCGTGTCGCCCATTGCGCAGGCGGCGGCGGAAGGCGCATTGAACGGTTTGCAGTCTGTGGTGGAGGCGCTGCGTTTGCAAATCCAGAACAATTGCGAGGTGCTTTTGCAGGAAATGAAGACATTCAATAGCGCGCGATTGATCGAGCCACAGGGGACGTTCTACGCCCTGCCTGACCTGCGGGCATTCAATACTAATTCGGTGGAGGTCTCAAGGTTCCTGCTGAAGAAGGCGATGGTGGTGACGGTTCCTGGCAAGGAATTCGGCATGGAAGGACACATCCGCATTTCGTTCGCAGGAAGCGTGAAGGACATTACAGAAGGCATTTCGCGCATCAAATGGGCGCTTGATGCAACCTCGCCCAACGAGATTTACATCGGCGATAAAAAGATGATACGGGACTGGATGTAGGAAGAGTCTTATGAATAACCTGTTGAATATCAAAACCCCCGCTGAATCCGTTGCCCAGATCCGCAAGGCGGATTACAACCTGTCCAACCAGGGCGCGAGCAACCTGCGCCTTGCCTATTGGAACCTCCCCACAGAATCGCTGGTGGAGGAGGCGGTCTTTCGCAATGAAGGCGCTGTCGTTGCCGGAGGCGCGTATGTTGCGAATACCGGAAAGCATACCGCCCGCAGCGCGAACGATAAATTTGTTGTGCGCCATGCCGATTCGGAGAATAACATCTGGTGGGGTGTGTATAACCGCCCGATTGCCCCCGAAAAATTCGAGGTCTTGTACGACCGCCTGCTTGGGTTCATGCAGGGACGCGATGTGTTCGTGCAGGATGTGTACGCAGGAGCGGATGACGCCTACCGCCTGCCCGTGCGCATCGTGACGGAACTTGCCTGGCACAGCCACTTCGTCCGCAATATGTTCATCCTGCCGGGTTCGTTGGAGGAGTACAAACGCTTCGTGCCGGAATTTACGATCATCGTCATGCCGTCTTTTAAAGGCATTCCATCAGTGGATGGCACGAACAGCGACACATTCATCTGCCTGTCATTTGAAAAGAAACTGGGCATCATCGGGAACACGGCGTACGCGGGCGAGATCAAGAAATCGGTATTTACGATCTTGAACTATCTCCTGCCATTGGAGGGCGTTCTGCCCATGCACTGTTCGGCAAACGTCAACCCCGATGATACGCACGACGTCGCCCTGTTTTTTGGATTGAGCGGAACGGGCAAGACCACGCTGTCGGCGGATCCCACACGCCGCCTCATCGGGGACGATGAGCATGGGTGGAGCGATGACGGCGTTTTCAACTTCGAAGGCGGATGCTACGCCAAGGTCATCGGTTTGTCCGAATCTGCGGAGCCTGAAATTCACGCCACCACGCACCGCTTCGGCACGATTTTAGAGAACGTAACCTACGACCCGGTCTCGCGCATGATCGATCTGGATGACGACACGGCTACGGAGAACACCCGCGCCTCCTATCCGCTGGAGTTCATCGCAAACGCCGTCCCGGAGAAAAAAGCCGGGCATCCAAAGAACATCATCCTCCTCACGTGTGATGCGAGCGGAGTCATGCCCCCCATCGCGCGGTTGACTCCCAATCAGGCGTTGTACCAGTTCATTTCAGGCTACACATCCAAGATCGCCGGCACGGAAGTCGGTCTGCGCGAGGAGCCGGAGATTACCTTCAGCGCCTGCTTTGGCGGACCGTTCATGGTGCATCACCCCTATAAGTATGCCGAACTGCTCAAGAATAAGATCGAGCGTTATGGCGTGACGTGCTGGCTGGTGAATACCGGCTGGGTGGGCGGACCGTACGGCGTGGGCAAGCGCATTTCCATCAAATATACGCGCGCCCTGCTCACTGCCGCGTTGAGCGGAAAACTGGCGGACGTAAAATATAAAAAAGACCCGATCTTCGGCTTCGAGGTTCCGGCAACATGTCCCGGAGTGCCTGATGACGTTTTGGACCCGTCTTCTTCGTGGGGCGACAGGAAAGAATACGACAGGCGCTACAAAGACCTTGCCATGCGCTTCATCCAGAACTTTGGCAAGTTTACAGACGGCACGCCAAAGGAAGTCGTCGAAGCGGGACCGAAGGTGTAATATGTTCAAACCTGACAGGTTTTATAAAACCTGTCAGGTCTTTTACGATATGTGATGGGAAGTATTCCATGTCTCGCTCAAAACTTTTGATCAACCTGCTCGCCCGTCTTTTCGGCGGCATATTCATGTTTGCCTTGTTGTTCTTCCTCCCGGCGGGGACGTGGCGTTACTGGCAGGGATGGATGTACATCGGAGTTCTAATCACCCCCATGCTTTTTGTGATGGCGTACTTTATGAAGCGCGACCCTGCGCTTCTCGAACGCCGCACAAGGATGCGCGAAGAACGCAGGGAACAGCGCTGGATCATTTTATTCTTTGGCTTGTCATTCATTCTTGCCTTCCTGCTGCCGGGTTATGACGTTCGGTATGGCTGGTCGAACATGCCCGCCTGGGTTTCCATTGCTGCCGCGGTGGTGATGTTCCTCAGTTATCTGCTCGTTTTCCGCACCATGCAGGTCAACAGTTACCTTTCGCGGGTGGTGGAAGTGGCGGAAGGGCAGAAGGTGATAGATACGGATGTATATGGCATTGTCCGCCACCCCATGTATGTCGGCGTGGTCGTGCTTTTTCTCGTGTCGCCGATTGTGCTTGGGTCGTGGTGGGCGGTGATTCCCGCGCTGCTTGTCATCCCGCTCATTGCCGCCCGCATCAAGGATGAAGAAACTGCTCTGGAACAGGAACTGCCCGGTTATGTGGAGTACAAGCAGAAGGTCAAATATCGGTTGATTCCGTTTGTGTGGTGATAAGCACACATCATGTGCGTAAAAAGAGCCAGACTATAAGCCTGGCTCTTTTGAATTACGACTTGTCGTACACGGGCGTCTTCATTGTCGCTGGAATTCCCGCCGACTTTGCATTGCGCATCGCCCGCTCGAACGCGCGGCGTTCCACGCGCTGCGCGTCGATGCAGCGCTGAACGTGCGGGGAAAAATAACCCGCGTAGCGTTTCTGAAGCTCCGGTCTCTGCCAGTCGTTCCCGCCCACCTTATGGCGGCAGGTGGCTGCGCCGCACAGGCAGTCGAACTCGTCATAAGGCATGGTATCGCACATGGCATAATCGAAACAAACTTCCTCGCCGATTTGGATGTCTCGCATGGCAACGAGTCCAATCTGGCCCGAAAGACCTGCGTTCGGGTTGCACGAGTGATTGACATAATCTCCCTCACCAATGGGGCGCGGCACCAGGAAGTGACGATCTTCGACCTGGAGGCACAACATGCGCTCACGTTCGGGTAGGTGGATAAAGGTCTCCCATTCATACACAACGCCGCCGAAAACAGCGATCAACTCGCCCTTCTTAATGGGTTCGAGGGCGAAAATGCTGTTCCCGCTTTTATCGGCTTTCAGGCGACCTTCCAACTTAGAAGACAGATAGGAACTTGGCTGCTTGGACATTCATATAATCACCTTTCGTTTTTGAGGGTTAAAGATGAACAGCGCCTCCCGCGGTGGGCGAGCCGCGAAAAACGCCATTGGTGCGTCAATAATACATCAAACGCCCTGCGTGTAAAGGTTTTAAGCCGTGAGATTTGTTTTTATTTTGTTAATGATTTTTCATTGGATGTTTCCCCGCAGATCATAAAAAAACCTTCCATGCCTTGTGGACTGCAAAAATGTCACCCTTTTTTTGGAAGGGACAAAAACGCCTCGCGCTCCACCCGCGCCTGCCCGAACCCATCCGGGTTTGATCAGCCGCCGGAAATTAATCCACCCATCTCGCCCCCCAGTCCGGTTCGGGGTGGTTGGTGAGCTGCGTCTGGTTAGTCCCATCCGAACGCATGATGTACAGGTCAGCCTGTTCGTTGTTGCGAAGCGAGTTGAATACGATGTAGTTTCCATCCGGCGAAAAGGACGCGCCCGCGTTGTTCCCGCCGTCCGTCAACTGGATGAAGTTTTGGGTCTCGACCTCGATCTTGAAAATATCCTTACCCCCGAACGGACCGGCGTGTACCAGCACATACCTTCCGTCGGGCGACCAATCCACACTGCCGCCGATGCCCTTCAAACCCTGCGAGATGCGGACGTGGTTTCTCCCATCTGTATCCATCACGAAGATTTCGTACTCCTGCGGAATTCCGACTGACATTGCGTAAGCGATCCGCTCGCCGTCCGGTGACCATGCGGTTGCGACAATGTCATTCGAGCCGGTGTACACCAGGCGCGGATTCAACCCATCCGCGTTGACCATCCAAACGGAAGTGGGTCCGCTGCCCGCGCGGTTTGCAAAGACGATGTAGCGTCCGTCCGGTGAGAAATCGGGCGAGATCACATTGCCGATATTGTTCGTGATTTGCACCAATTCCTTTTCATTGAAAACCAAACGATAGAGATCGAACGCGCCGTTGCGGTTGGAGGCAAAGAGCAGGGAATCGCCATCGGGAGGGAAGGCAGGGTAGTAGTTGCTGGCTTCCATGTCGGTGAGTTGGATCAGCCCCGAACCGTCGCGGTTGACCATGCACAACTGATTGAAGTCTCCCCGCGTGCAGGTAAAAGCGATGCGTCCGCCGTGCGGGTCGGTGGGCTTTGGAATGGGAGTGAGCGTGGGCGGGGACGTGAAATTCAGCGGGGGTGATGTAAGTTGTTCCGGGAGAATGACGGGGCTTTCTGCGGGGCGTATCAACCAAAACAGCGAGGCGATGCCTGCCGTCATGGCGAGCAGGAAAATTGGAATGATATTCCTTCGCGCAGTTTTCTTTTTGGGCGCGGCAATTGTGGCAAGGCGGTCTTCGAGCGGGGCGGCGTCGTCGCTGAGGATGGTCGGTTTGGGCGGGGGGAGAAACTTCCAGCCGCTGAGAATGCCCGAGGTGATGGGAGCAGTTTCCGGCGCGGCGCGAAGCGGAATTTTGTCAACCGGGATGCGGACGGCAAGCGCGAGCGCGGAGAGTAGTTCCGTCGTCGTTTTGAATCGGTCGTCGGGATTCTTGCGAAGCGCCCAAAGGATCATCCGCGCGAAGTGGTCGGGCAGGTCTTTGTTCAGCGAAGCGGGGGACGGCGGCGTCGTTTCGAGATGCGTGTTGCGGATCGCTTCGATTGTTTTCGGCGCCGCCTTTCCATTGATCCACGCGCCTGTGACGAGTTGGTACAGGATGACGCCGAGCGAATACATGTCCGCTGCCGTGCCGGGCGCTTCCTTCTGAATTTCCTCGGGCGATGTGTAAAGCAGGGGGTATTTGTTGAGTTTGCGCGGCGTTTTGTTTCCGAGCGGATGCGCGTTTGGGACGCCGCCGAGAATCGCTTCGCCGTTTTTGTTGACGCGGATCAGTTCGGGCGCGAGATTGAGGTGAAGGAAGTTTTGTTTATGCAGGGCTTCCAGCGCGTTGCAGACGGCTTTTGCGTGGATGAGCGCCTCCTCCGCGCCGATGGGGGCGTCTTTGATGATGTCCGCAAATGAGGGTCCGTCCACCCACTCTTCCAAAAGAAAGGCGAGCGTGGGAGTTTGAAACAGACCAAGGTATTTTGTTAAATTCGGGTGGGTGATGTTTTGAAGCCTGCCGGATTTGGATTCCAATTCCTTGATGGCTTCGACGTTTTCCGCGATCTTCTGCGGCAAAAGCGTAAGCGCAAGCGGTCTGCCGCTGCGCTCATCGGTGACGCGGTATAGTTCCCCAAGCGGCGTGGACGCGGCGAATGCTTCGACAGTATATCGGTTGAGGAGTGTTTTTCCCTTTATTGCTGGAGGCATTGCAATGTCTGGCGATCAGAGCGCCCACGAAAGCATAAGCCCAAAGATGGCGATGATCAAACCGATGTGCAGGAATAGATTGCTGGCGGTCAGGACGTATCCGGGCAGGACGAATTGAAGGACCAGGTTGACGACGATCAGGAGCAATCCGATGATGGGCAGCAAGCCTTTTCGATGGGCAAGATATTCTGAAAGGTGGTCCAGGAATTTTGAGATCATGCTTCCTCCGCGTTGGTTTCTTCGATGATGCCGGTCTTGCGCCCGTTGCTTTTTGCCTGCCAGGGCGAGAACTGGGCTAACAGCCTGCCGGGGATGCGTCCTTGAATGGATACGCCGCCGCGCTCATGTTCCACGCGCTCTACCTGCCCCAGTTCGTGGAAGAGGGAGATGAGCGCCCCCTCTTTATATGGAAGGCGGACGCTGATGGGGGAATACGCCTCGAAGAGTTCCTCTTGAACCAATTGGAGGAGGTCTCGAACGCCTTCGCCCGTCAATGCGGAAATGGCGACGGATTTCTGAAAGTTTTGCAATATTTTTCTGGCGTTCGCCGGGTCTTTCAAAAGGTCTGCCTTGTTCAGCGCAGTGACCATGGGAATGTGACCCGCGCCAATCTCTTCGAGCGTTTCCTGCACCGCCTGATATTGACCGAGCGCATTGCGGTGGGAAATATCCACCACATGAAGCAGGAGGTCGGCTTCGGCGATCTCCTCCAGCGTGGCATGAAACGCCGCAACCAGCGTGGTGGGCAGTTTTTGAATGAAGCCGACCGTATCCGTGAAAAGCGCGGTGTTTTCGCCTTTGAGCTGCACCCGCCGGGTGGTGGGATCGAGCGTGGCAAATAACTGGTCGGCGATGTAAACGTCGGCGTTGGAGAGGCGGTTTAGGAGCGTGGACTTTCCTGCATTCGTATAGCCAACAAGGGCGACAGTCGGGATGCGCGAACGCTTTCGCTGGGCGCGGTATCTCATGCGGTGCGCCTCGACTTTCTCCAACTCGCGTTTGATGTGCGCGATCCTTGTGCGGATCGAGCGGCGGTCTACTTCGAGCTGGGTTTCGCCGGGTCCGCGCAAGCCCACGCCTCCGGTGGAACCGGCGCGTCCGCCTCCGCCGCCCGCCTGTCTCTCCAGATGGGTCCATGCGCGGGTGAGGCGGGGGAGATTGTATTCATATTGCGCGAGTTCCACTTGCAGCATACCCTCTTTGGTGTGGGCGTGCTGGGCGAAGATATCGAGGATCAGGGCGGTGCGATCAATGACGCGCAGATTCTTGCCGAGCGCTTTTTCGAGTTCGCGCTGGTGACGCGGCGAAAGTTCGTCGTCGAAGATGACAACCTCGGCGAGAGTCTCCTCGGCGAGCGCTTTCAGTTCCTCCACTTTGCCGGGACCGATGTAGGTCTCGACATTCGGGCGGTTGAGTTTTTGCGTGAGCTCGCCCACCACGTCCACGCCTGCGGTATCTGCGAGGAGCGCGAGTTCCAAAAGCGAATCTTCAAGCCCGAGAATTTGTTTGCCGCCGAATAATTCGACGCCGACGAGAAACGCGCGTTCACGCGGCGGGGTTGTCGGTTGGGGGATTTTCTTTGCCACTGGTTTCTGTTTCCATGTTCGTTTTTTCGAATTGACCGAAGAATTTTATAAAGCTGGCGTCGGTCCGTTCGGTTCTTGTCGGCACGAGGATGTGGAAGGTCGAGCCGGGTAATTTTACTTCGTCGTGCCCGTCTGATTCAACCCAGATTGTGCCGCCGTGCGCCTCGATGACCCCGCGCGCAATGGACAGCCCCAGCCCGGGTCCGCCTCCCTTGAACTTGGTCTTGCCGCTGGAATGCAGGTCGGTCCTGCCGACCTGACCGAATTTATCGAAGATCAGGGACTGGTCTTCGGGCGAAATGCCGATGCCGTTGTCGGCGACGGTAATCTCGACGAAGCCGGGAAGCAGGCGTCCGTTAATCGTGATCGCGCCTTCATCAGGCGTATATTTGACCGCGTTGGCAACCACGTTGTAAAGCGCCTGGTACAGGCGTTCCGCGTCGCCGTAGATCATCAAGTCGCTGCCTTCGAAGAATACGATGTTCAATTGCTGTTTTCGTTCGGCGGTGAATTTTTTGAACTCGTTTTTCAGCAGGTTGAGCAGGTGACTGATCCACAACGGCTGGGCGTTCAGGGTCAGCAGGTGGTTGTCGATCAATGAGACATCGATCATGTCGTCAATGATCTGACGCAGGCGGTTGATGCCGGTGTTGATGCCCGTCAGGTAGTTTTTCATCTGAGCCTGCTCCACCTCCTTGACGAAATCGAGCATCATGGATGTGTACCCTTCGATCAGGGTGAGAGGGGTCTTCAGTTCGTGCGCGGCGACCGAAATGAACTTGGATTTGTTCTGGTCCAGTTGCTGCAACTTTTGCTGAACGCTGCCCAGTTCGTTCGAGATGTGCGAGACGCGCGTCTCCATTTCATAGCGGACGACGACGCTCAGGCTGTGCGCCAGCACGGGGATGACCACGGCGAGCAATTCGAGCGCATCCTTTTTGCCCAAGGTGTCGCGCGCAACTTCGATGGTGAGCGCGATCATGCGGTTCAGCACAAAGGAGACTTGGTAATCGCCCTGCTCCAAATTCGTTTCAGTGGGCGAACGCCCCCAATCGTAGAGGACGGGGTCGAGCCAGGCTGTGTCGCCGGTGACGACGGTCTGTTCGAGCAGGTCGAGGAACCGCTCCAACTGTTCGGCGAAACCGGCGCGCACGCCCTCCCCGCTTGCAAGGTCGCGGGAAATGCGGTCCACCCAGGACGCCCGAATCTTCTTCAACGATGCTTGTACTGCCATTGTATGCCAAGTGTACGCCGAGTTTGCGCTTTTGGGTAGCGGACCATCGTCTATCGTCTGTCGCCCGCGATCCAATGCCACAGCGTTTCGCCAACGCTCTGCAAACTTTGCGGGGAGACTTTATCCACCGTGTCCTGCGTGGTATGCCAGTAGGGATAGTCGAAATCAATAATATCCACGGCGGGGATGCCCGCTTCGAGGAAGGGCGTGTGATCGTCCAACATGCTGTGCCTTTCCTCGTCGATGAAGACATCGCCATAGCCAAGCCTTTTGGCGGTCTCCCAAATTTCCGCGCGGATGGGTCGGTTTGAATTTCTTTCAAGATAAATATTCAAATCTGCGTCGCCGATCATATCCAGGATGACGACCGCGCGGGGATTCACGGGTATCTCCTCCACGAAGGCGCGCGAACCGAGTATCCAATCCCAGCCTTCGATGCGCCCATTGTCTTCAGCATCGAAGAAGACCAGCCAAACCGGAACGATATCCTGCGGAAGTGTCCGCGCGAGTTCGAGCAAAACCGCCACGCCCGATGCGCCGTCATTTGCGCCGGGGACGGGATCGCCCCGTTTGGAGAGGTCGGGGTCGTGGTCGGCGATGAAGCGCGTGTCGTAATGCGCTCCGAGAATGATTTCCGGCGGGGCGTCGCTTCGCTTTGCGATGACGTTGTAGATGGGATGACCAAGCCGTTCCGTTTCGTGGACTTCCACCGTCCATCCGGCGGATTCCAACTCTGCCCGCATCCATTCGCGGACTTTGGCATGTCCAGCCGACCCGGGCGTTCTCTCCCCGAAAGCGACTTGCGTCTGCACGTCGGCATAGGCGCGGGAACCGTCGAAGGAAACAGAATCAGGCTCGCGGGTCAGAAAAGAGGCGATGTACCACCCGATGACGAAGAAGAACAGCAGGGCGATCAGCGTCAAGTAGATGACGGCGGCGCGGTTAGGGATTCGTCTCATCGAGGTATTGATCCAATGCTTTCGCGGCGCGTTCGGCATACAGTTGACCGCGTTCGCGTTTGCCTGTTTTGGGCGGGAAATCCATGGGCGGCAGGATGCCGAAGTTGGCTTTCATCGGCTGGAAATCTTTCAGGTCGGCGTGGGTAACGTAGTGGCAAAGCGCGCCAAGCATGGTTTCCGGTGGAAGCGTGAGCGGTGTTTTGCTTTGCAGGAGCCGCGCCATGTTGATTCCCGCCAGCAGACCGGTGGCGATGTTGCCCATGTAGCCTTCCACGCCGGTGATCTGCCCGGCGAAGAACAGGTCGTCGCGCGTGATGTGCTGAAGCGTGGGGCGCAGGAGTTTGGGCGAGGCGATGAAGGTGTTGCGGTGCATTTGACCATATCGCTCGAACTCGGCGTTTTCGAGACCGGGGATCATCCGCAGGATGCGGCGTTGTTCGGGGAATTTGAGGTTGGTCTGGAAGCCGACGAGGTTATACAAGCTTCCGGCAAGGTTATCCTGCCGGAGTTGTACCACGGCATACGGACGTTTGCCCGTGCGCGGGTCTCGCAGACCGACCGGGCGCATGGGACCGAAGGCGAGCGAATCTTCGCCGCGTTCGGCGATGATTTCGACGGGCAGGCAGCCCTCGAAGAAATGCCCGGCTTTGACGCCGGAGCGGATGGCTTCCTCGAAACTGCGCAATTCGATGCGTTCGGCGGTTTTGAGCGCGTTTACGAATGCGTAGTATTCCTCTTTGGTGAAGGGACAATTGATGTAGTCGCCTTCGTCTTGTTCGCCCTTTTCGTAGCGCGAGGCGCGGAAGGCGGTTGCCATGTTGATGCTTTCCGCGCGGACGATGGGCGAGATGGCGTCGAAGAAGAAGAGATGTTCCTCGCCGCTCAGCGCCGCAATGGATTTGGAGAGGCTTGCGGAGGTGAGCGGTCCGCTGGCGACGATGACGGGCGAAGCGGGGATTTCCTTTATCTCTTCGCGGATGAGTTCGATGTTCGGGTGATTTTCGATGTGTTCTGTGACCATGCGAGCGAATGGTTCGCGATCTACCGCCAGCGCGGCTCCGGCAGGAAGGGCGGCGGCTTCCGCGCATTCCAAAAGCATGGAATTGAGCAGGCGCAATTCGTTCTTGAGGACGCCCGAGGCGCGGTCTGGGAGGTTCGAGCCGAGCGAGTTGGAGCAGACCAGTTCGGCAAGGTCGCCGCCCGTGTGCGCGCCGGTGGGATGTGCGGGTCGCATTTCGTAGAGTTTGACGGTGATTCCGCGTTGGGCGGCTTGAAAGGCGGCTTCGCTTCCAGCCAGTCCGCCGCCGATAACAATAATGTCAGTCATATCGGGTGATTTTACCATTCAGGCTAATGTATAATTTGTTCACCAGCCATGCAGATAGAATCCGGCATAGATACTCAACTCAGGGATGCGTCGCGGCTCACCCATGCGGCTTGGGCAGTTCTTGCGGAACGGGTGGGCGGCGTATGGCTGTTGCGGTCCTCCTGCCATTTGAGTAAAACGGCAAAACGCAAATTGATGGATATGATGGGGAACTCCTCCGTGGATGCGTGGTTGTGCGGCGCGCTCAGCGGCGGGTACGTCCGCTCTACAAGCATTCCCGAAGAAAGAAAGATCAAAGGTAAACGGTATTACGCCTTTCCCATCAGCGGCACGTCCCAGGTCATTTTGGCTGGCGCGGATCATTTCTCGACGGAGGCGCAGCGGATCTGGAAGTTGACCGCTTCGCTCCTGTCCGGTCACTCTGCCTCGCCCAACCAGCCGTTCCTGCCGGACCTGCAATCCGGGCTGGCGTTCGACCTGCCGGCGGCGCTCGAAAAGGCGCTGGGCGCGTTCGTGCAGGCGGCGCACTGTCAGGGGGCGTGGCTGGCGATTCGACGCGGGGAGGCGCTCGATATTCAGGCGGAGTGGAATACGCCCAAAGCCCGGGGGATGTCCCTGCTCATAGAGGAGAACCCGGTCTTCCGGCGTGTGAATCGTTCCTTGTCCGATGTCGTCATCGCGCGCGGACAGCCGAACTGGGACAACATTCCCCGCGCATTCCTCAAGCCCGGCTCGACTACGTGGATGAGTCTGCCTCTGGTGATCGGTCAACGCCTGATCGGGGTGGTCTCGCTCTGGCGTGAAAGGGATTTCTCGCTGACCGAGCGCGGGCAGCTGCGCGAGCTGGCGTCTCGCGTCTCGCCGACGGTTGAAATTGTGGTCACCGTCTCCGAGATGACGGCGCATTTGCGCAGGCTTGGCTTGCTCAACGACTTCGTGCTGACGGTTTCTTCCGCGCAAAATCTCGACCAGATCGCGCGGCGCATGTTGGGTTTGCTTTCCCGCGCGTTCAACACCGAACTGGTGGCTCTCTTCCTGCGTTCCAGCGACGGCAGGGTGCTGCGGGATTATCGCGCGTTCGAAGGCAAATTGAATGTGGTCAACGTTTCGCTTTTGGGGCATCCCATGCAGGCGGTCTTGAAGGAGGGACGCGCCCGCCGCTTCTCCGATTCGACGAAGGATGGTTTCATCGGGGTTCACAAGGATGCCCGCTCCGAGTTGATAGTCCCGCTTCGTTATCGCGGACAGTCGAACGGCGTGCTGGTGATCGGGAACGCGTACGCGGAGGCGTTCAGTCAGTATGACGAACACCTGATGGTTGTGATCGCCAGTCATTTGGCGGGGCTGGTGGAATACACCCGTCTGCGCGAGGAGGCGGAGGGCAGGGCGCGCAGTTTGGGGTTGATCCACGAGGTGGTTCAGCAGGTCATCGGCTTGAACGATAAAAAGGAAGTCGCTTCGATCACCGCCGAGCTGGTCGCCCAGTATTTCCGGTATGAGCTCGCCGTGATCCTGTTGGAGGACGATGACGGTAAATTTTCCGTTCCGGGCATTGGCGGCGCGCACGCCGGAATGGTGAGTACGGCACTGGCAGACGATGAATTCATCAAGCCGGATGGGGTCACAGGGCATGTCGCCCGCACGGGCGAGAGCGTGATGATCAACGATACCCTGAAGGAAAAATTGTACAAGCCCATTCGCGGCTGGGAGGCGAAATCGGAGATCTGTGTGGCGGTCAAGGATGGTGAGAATATTCTGGGGATCGTCGATGTGGAGAGCCGCGAGCCAAACGCCTTCTCGCACAACGACCTGATCTCGATGGAGTCGCTGGCGGGAATTCTTGCCTCAGTCATATCGAGCGCAAACCAATACCAAAAATTGCAGGAAACCGTCCGTCAATTACGCATGACCGAAGCCGAATTGAAGGCGCGTATGGAAGCGCAGCGTTCCGCCGAAAACCGGCTTTTGCAAGCCGCCAAACTTGCCGCCGTGGGCGAAATGGCGGCTGGTATCGCGCATGAGTTGAACAATCCCCTGACCACCGTGACAGGCTTTTCTGAAATCGTATTGGGCGAACTGCCGGAAGATTCATCGTCCCGCAAGGAAATGGAAATGGTCCTGCGAGAGGCGCGGCGAGCCAGCGACGTGGTGCGCCGCCTGCTTGATTTTTCGCGCCAGGGTTCCTACTCCCGCACCCGCGCGGACTTGAACGAAGTGGTCAATGATGTGATCGCGCTCACGCGCCACTTGATTCAAAACAGCAATGTCAGCCTTACGCTGCGGCTCGATGAGTCCCTTCCCTGGGTTTCGATTGATTCCAACCAAATGAAACAGGTCCTTTTGAATCTGATCCACAATGCCCTGCAAGCCATGAAAGAGGGAGGCGAATTGCAAGTCCGCACCCTCCAGAAGGAGCGCGACTCGCGCAAGTGGGTTGTCATGTCCGTGAGGGACAGCGGCGTTGGGATAGATGCCGAGGAGCAAGCCCGCATCTTCGAGCCGTTCTATACCACCAAAGCCGACCAGGGCGGCACGGGGCTGGGGCTCTCGGTCACGTATGGCATTGTCGCCGATCATGGCGGCACAATCGAAATCACAAGCGAACCGGGGGGAGGCTCCCTGTTCGAAGTCTGGCTTCCGCTTTGATGAGCGAAAATATGACACGAAATGGAAACCTCGCCTAATGGAAACGCCCTTCGTATTCGTTGTAGATGATGAACCTGGCATTGCAATGCTTTGCGACCGGATATTGAGCCGCGCGGGTTATACCGTCGCCACTGAGACCAATCCGCGCAAGGCAATCGAATTTCTCAAGGAGACGAAGATAGACCTCCTGCTGGTGGACATCCGCATGCCCGAAGTGGACGGCTTTGAGGTCATCCAACACGCCCAGCGCTTGCAGCCCGACGCTGCCGTTCTCATCATGACCGGGCACGGCACGGTGGAAACCGCCATCCGCGCGCTCCGGCAGGGCGTGGATGGGCTGTTATTAAAACCCTTCAGCCAGGGCAGCGAACTGATCGAGGCGGTCAAACTTGCGCTTGCCGACAGCCGGAAGAAGCGCGACGCCGCTCGCACACAGGCGCTTCGCCCGCTTTTCTCCGTCACCGAATCCCTGCTTTCGGAAACCCGCCGTGAGCCGCTCCTCGACCTGATCATCAACGCCGTTAGCGGTCACCTGAAATGCTCGCAGGCGGCGTGCTGGCAATGGGACGATGCGGGCGGAAAACTTTCGCAGATCACGCCGCAGCATGTCGAAACCTCCTCCGCCTTTTTGGATTTGATCGCGCGCGCGGACGCGACATCCGCGCCATTGATGATCGGCGCGCAGGGACCCGGTGACCCAGCCATAAAGACGCTTCTTTCCGACCTGCAACTTGGTTCGGTTATTCTCGTTCCGATCCTTCGCCCAAACCTGCGCCTCGTCTTCCACGCCGCCCGCACTGCGGATGAACCCCCCTTCCGCGATTCCGATATGGAAATGTTCCAAATCCTTGCCCGGCAGGCGAGCGCCGCGCTCGAAAACTCCCGCCTGTATGCCGAGCAACTGGATTACGTCCGCCGGATCGAGGAATCCCAAAAAGCCCTGATCCAGGCTGAAAAGATGGCAACCGCCGGACGTCTGACCGCCTCCATCGCGCACGAGATCAATAACCCGCTGCAGGCGGTGCAAAACTGTCTGCATCTTGCCGCGCGCGAAGACCTTTCGGAAGGGAAGCGGGAGGAGTACTTCGACCTTGCCCGTGCCGAACTCGAACGGTTGATGCTCACCGTGCGGCGCATGCTCGATTTTTACCGTCCCGGCACATCCGACCTGGAGGAGATTGACATATTGGAGATGCTGCAATACGTCATCACCTTGATGTCGAAACAACTTGCGGAAGCCGGGATCGACGTTAAAGTGGAGGCGGGGGAGAGCATCCCTCCCGTCAAGGCGGTTGGAAGCCAGATTCAGCAGGTCTTCATCAATCTCATCCTCAACGCTGCCGATGCCATGCCGAATGGCGGCGGTTTGGCAATCAACGTCCGCGCATTGAAAGGCGGGGTTGAAATCCTGTTTCAGGACGGCGGCAAGGGCATTCCGAAGGAAAAGCAATCGAGTATATTTGAACCCTTTTTTAGCACGAAGGAAGGCGGGACGGGCTTGGGGCTGACGGTAAGTTACAATATAATTAGCGCGCGCGGAGGCGTGTTGGAGTTGTTATCTGACCGTGGACCAGGCGCCTGCTTCCGCATCTTCCTACCCGCAGGAGAAAACCAATGAAGCCGAACATCCTTGTTGTGGACGACGAACCCGTAGCCCGTCAATCCCTCGCCGATATCCTTAAGTTGGAAGGTTACACCGTTACCCCCGCCGCCAACGGACAGGCAGCCGTGGAACATGTCCGCGTCCATTCCGTGGACTTGATGATTGTCGATCTCAAAATGCCCGGCATGGATGGGCTTGAAGTTATCCAGGTGGTCAACCAAATCTCGCCGGAAACGGAGATCATCCTGCTGACGGCGCACGGCTCCATCGAAACGGCGGTCCAGGCATTACGCCTGCGCATCCATGATTACCTGCTGAAACCGGCATCTCCCGCGCAGATCGTATCCAGCGTCAAAAAAGGCTTGTCTCGTTTCGCAAAATCCCGCTCGAACGTGATGTCGTCCGGCAATTTGGAAGGCGGTCAGGAGATATTCTCCTTGAAGGATGGAACGATAGTCGACCTTGCCCGCCGTCAGATAAAGAACAAGAACAAAGTGGAACACCTGACTCCCGCGGAGGGGCGCTTGCTGCGCGTGCTGATGGAAAACGAGGGCAGGGTCTTCTCGCACCGCGAACTGGTCCTGCTCGTGCAGGGATATGACACCACCCAGCGCGAAGCCCCCGAAATATTGCGCCCGCTCGTCAGCCGGCTGCGTCATAAACTGGAGCAATTCCCCTCCCTCTCCGAGCAGGTGGTCAGCGTCCGTGGAACGGGATATTTATTCGAGGGCGGGAGTTGAGCGTTTCACAGAAGTGTTTTGCAACAAATTCATAATCCAGGGCGGGCGCAAAAGACTTATAATGGATTTACGCAAAATCACGATTGGGCATAAGAGAGCGTTTCTTAAGCGCTTCGGAGATCGGAAAGGGTCAACCCCATGGAAAAACCTGTCGCCCTGATCGTCGAGGATGAACGCGATATCGTCGCGCTCTTTCGGCACGTCCTCGATATAGCAGGGTATCAGACCGAGATTGTGCTGGACGGGAAGGAAGCCATGAACCGTCTGGAAGTCTCCCTGCCCGATATCGTATTGCTGGATTTGCAGCTGCCGGGCATGTCAGGGATGGAGATTCTCAAGCGCATGCGCGAAGACGAACGCCTCAAACATGTCCCCACAGTCGTCATCACCGCCTATCCCACCTACGCCGACAGCCTCCCCGTGGAACCGGACTTGCTCCTGATCAAACCGGTGGACATCCATCAATTGAGCAGTCTCGTCCAGCGCCTGCAAACGACCCACGGCGCAATCACCGATCCCACCCACGATCCCGTCACCGGGTTGTACGCCTTTTCTTTTTTCAGGGTTCGGCTTGCCTTTTCGCTCGAACGCATCAAACAAAGCGCGCTTCGCCGTTTTGGCGTCATGTTTGGGGAGGTCACGCGGTTGACGGAATTCAGGGAACAGATCGAAGGGGACGAGCTGGATACATTTTTTCGCAGGCTTGCAGACCAGTTTCGCGTCACGCTTCGCCCAACCGACACGATAGCCTGGTCGCCGCTCAATGGGCTTTTTCTCACGTTGATAGAGGAAATTCCCAACCCCCAGACGCCGCTCAAGATTGCCTCCCGCGTCCGCGATGGCATGAAAAAATTCCTCGAGAACAACGATAACGGGCTCGGCATGGGCGCGAACCTGGGCGTGTTGCTCTGCGACCATGAATATCGGGATGCCCAGCATATTATGGATGACGTGGAATTTGCCCGCCGGCAGCTGCGCGAAGGGTTGTACACGAACCCCTCAGTTTTTGACCGCGAAATGCTGCAAAGCCGCGCTAAGAATCCAGCCCCGCCTTCTTCAACTGAATAAGCGCCGCTTCCAGTACGCCTCCCCCCACAGACAACGCCTTGTCTGAAACGAGCCGGCATACTTCCGGCCCGTTGCGCGGGTCCACGTCCCCAATCTTCGTCCCTTCGGACACCTCCGCGCTTGGGTGAATCAATCCACGCAGGATGCCATTGAACGGACTATGCACCTGCTGACCGCCGACTTCCGCAATCGCTTCCTCTTCCCTGCAAAAATCACCGATGGATTTCAATCCCCGCACCCTGCCGGATGCGGGCGCGCGCAGGACGCGGCGCGGGTCGCCTTCGGGTAGTCCGCTGTCGGGCTGGGGCTGTCCCTGCCAGTAGACCCTGCCGAGCGTGTGACTGCGGCGGGTTTCGATTACAGCGTGACAGTTCTCACCGGCGGAGAATCCGGGTCCAAGTCCAATGTGAAGCGGGACGTTCACAGGAAGCGGCTCCGGCTCAGATTTCAAAAGCCGCGCATCCACAACGAATGTCGAGGAGGGACTCGTCACAAACTGATTGCGGAGGATGTTTGCATCGGGGTCGATCAGCACGGGAATCTCGCGCGCCTCCAACGCGACCTGAAACTGATCCGCCGACACAAGCCTTGCTGTTACATCCTCGACCGTGTGCGCGCCTTCATACACTGCCTCCGAAAACGCGACCGTGCGGCGCACTGCGAGCGGCTTCTCCAATTCGAGAATGGCGACCTGAAAACCGGCGCGATGCAGGCGGATGGCAACACCGGACGCAAGGTCGCCGCCGCCGCGAATTACGATGAGTGGGTTCATAAAATATCCTTGCCTGACCGGGCGTTTTGTTCCTGTAACATGTGGCTGAACGAATACAACAACACGAACACAAACAGGAAAAACAACGTGTATAGGATGGTAAACGCCGCCAGGCGCATGCTTGGGTCGATGACGATGCCGAGGATTTCCATCGTCGTTTCCGCGGGTCGTTGAAGAATGTCCCATGAATTCAGGCGTACGAAGCGCCCGATGTAGATGGCGAAACTGCTCAAGCCGGAGATCACAAGCACGAACGCCCAGCCTGCCCAGCGGCTGAATGTGCGGATGATGATGTCCTGCATGAGGTACAGCGAGATCACGCCGAGCAGCATGCCCGTCCATGAAGCCCAACCGACGACGATTACATCGTACCAGAGCGGCGCGTCCACGCCACCCGCGCGCGCAAGGTCTTGCAGATCGGTCAACATGTAGGGCGCGTTCGGGAAGAAGACCAGCCAAAGGATCGAAATGGCGGGAATGACAAGGTAGAGCCAGATGCGCCGCCATGAAATGACATGCGCGAAATAGGCAAGGATGAAGGGAATCCAGGCGAGGAACAGATTCCAGATCAAGCCGGTATGACGCCTTGAGTCGGTGTACGCCACCCGCGCCGCCACCAACAGAATGCAAACCAGGCATCCCAGGTTCAATAATACAAAGACGGCGATACTGTGTCGGTTTTCGTAAACGAACTTCTTGAGTTTTTCGTAGTTCATTATTTGTTCTCGCGCAGAAATACGATCAAGTCCATGTCGCCGGGCGATGATCCCATTTCGGTGAGTATCGCGGCGGCTTCGCTGCGGTGTTGGGTTCCGTGGTTGACCACGTGTATCATCACTTGCCAAAACACATCTTCCTTTGGGTCGCCGCGGGTGGTCTTGTAGTGAAAAACGGAAGCCAGCTTTTCGTCGGTGAGGGAGGCGATGAATTTGTCCATTGCCGCGCCTTCTTCCAGCAGACGGGCGCGAAGCGGTTCAAGCGTGGGGAATTCTTCGGGTTGAATCCATACAGAGGGTGAATCACCCTCCATGCGCTTGCGCCAGAGCCACTCGGCAAAGAGGACGTGCGTCAGCGTGGATCGTAAGCCTCCGTGTGGAAAAGGCGCGGGCGCGAGGAACTGCTCGACGGTCAGGTTCGAGGCGGCGTTTAGAATTCGCGCATTTGCCCATCGGTTGTAATTGTACAAAAGTTGAATATCCTTCGTATTCACGGAAGGCTCCTTTGCGTCTTTGAGTTATCACCATCTAAACGGGTTTTCTCAAAAATTCTAACAGAATTGGGTTGACTTCACCGGGCTTTTCGAAATGGGGAATGTGCCCGCAATTTTCGATGACGTGGAACTGCGCGTGGGGAATCGCGTTGCGGATGTCCGTGTTGTGTTCGAACGGCATGGTCTTGTCCTCCCGTCCCCAAAGGAGCAGGGTGTTTTTTCCCAGTTTTCCGACCCGCCGGTATGTCTCGATGAACGAGCCCAGCATGTCGTTGCGTATCGTGGAAAGGATGGCGCGTTTGAATCCGCGATATTGCATTTGGACTTTGTATTTCTCCTGGAACTCTTCGACAAGCTGCGGCGTGAACAGGTCCGACGCAATGCCTTTGACCATGCTCGCGCTTCCGAATAGACCGAGGAGCAGTTCGCCAAGGATTGGCATTTTCACCGTTTCGAGCAGACGTGACAACTCGACGGCGCGCGCGCCCGCCGGGTCGATCAGGATATGCCTCGATATGACCTCCGGGTGTTTATTTGCAAACGCGGCTGTGATCGGTCCGCCCATTGAAAGCCCGGCGAGGTTTATATTTTTTAGATTCAATGCATCCAGCAATTCCTCGAGCTGGCGCGTGAACAAGTGAATGTCATAATTGACATTCGGTCTGTCCGAGAATCCGCGCCCAAAAAGATCGTAGCGCAAAACGTGGAATCCCTGCGCGGACAAAAACTCGAACGTTGGGTCAAAAATAAAATACGGCACCGAAAAGCCGTGTACGAGGACAACCGGTTCTCCGTTTTCATCACCGCCCAATTCGTAGTGTGTTACGCCATTGCTCAACATGAGGAACGAACCGCCCACGCCTTTGCGGGCGGATTCGTTCAGTCCCTTGGTTTCATTCAGATAGGGGAAGGACATGGTTTCCGGGTGACAAACGCTTCCAAAAGCGACCGCGCCTGCATATTACTTTATTTTTCCAAACGCTCTCAGGACGCGTTCCGGTGTGAACGGGAATTCATTGATCCATACGCCTGTGGCATCGTGAATCGCCGCCGCGATCACTGCGGCAACCGGCAGATAGGGGAGTTCGCCCATGCCCCTCGCTCCCCACGGCCCGTTCGGGTCTGGCACTTCGACGATCACCGAATCCACTTTTTCGGGAATGTCCCAAATGGTGGGGATGAGATAGGTGCTCAACTGGTCGGTCAGCACGCGCCCGTCCTGCATTTTGAATTCTTCCAACACGGCGTATCCATGCGCCTGCACGATCGCGCCTTCGATCTGACCGACCACGAGATCGGGGTTGATGGCTTTTCCCACGTCGTCGGCGGAGGTGATGCGGAGTACACGCACGTGACCCGTCTCGGTGTCCACTTCCACTTCGGCGGCTTGAGCAACATAGGCGTATTGGAAGTTGGGCGTGGAATAGCCCGTTTCCTCGTTCATTTTTGTTGTGGGCGGGGCAAGGTATTTGAACTCGGCAATTGCCGGACGTTCCTCGGTTTTCCATTTCTCCAACGCCAGTTCCGCCGCGCCTTTGATCGAGTTGCCAGCCATAAACGTCAGGCGTGAGGCGGATGCCGAGCCGGGGTCGCCCTGCGTGGCTGTGTCGGATGTCCTCAGTTCGATGATATTTTCCGGCACGCCCAGTGTGTGAGCCGCCATTTGAACCATCACCGTATGCGCGCCTTGACCGACCTCCGCGCCTGCGTGGTGCAGGATCACTTTTTTGATACTGTCGTTGCCGTGAATTTCCACCTTTGCCCAGCAGTTTTCCGCATAGCCAAAAGAGAAGCCGACGTTTTTGAAGCCCGCCGCAAAACCGCGCCCGCGGACGATAGTCGGCATTTTTTTTGTTTGTGATTTTTTCGCCGTTTTTTTCTTCCACCCAAAATGATCGCGCGCCGCTTCGATACACTCCACAATGCTGACGGGGTTGGGGGCAGGCGTGCCGACTCCCATTGTGTCGCCGTCGCGGAGCGCGTTCTTCAAGCGGAATTCCACCGGGTCCATCCCCAGTATTTCCGCGAGTTTATTCATCTGTAATTCCGCCATGAACAGCGCTTGCGGCGCGCCAAATCCGCGGAACGCCGCGCCGGGGAGGTTGTTGGTGTACACGCCGTACACGTCCGTTTTGACGTTTGGGATGAAATACGGTCCCGTCGAAGTGATGGTCGAATTGCCAAGCACCTTGTTGGTTGTGTACATGTACGCGCCGCCGTCGCCGATGATCTCGTTTTCCGCGGCGACCAGTTTGCCGTCCTTCGTTGCGCCCCATTTGGCTTTTAAGATAACGGCGTGACGTTTTCCGTGACCGATGATCGATTCTCGGCGCGACCAGACGATCTTTACCGGCTTTTGCAGTTTCCACGCCGCCATTGCCAGCACGACCTGCACAGAGAGGTCTTCGCGTCCGCCGAACGCGCCGCCGATGGCGGGATAGATCACGCGGACCTGTTCCTCTTCCATACCGAGCGCGTGCGCGATGGACTTCCGATCAGCGTGAGTCCATTGCCCGGCGGATTCAACGACGATACGTCCCTCTTCATCAATATATGCCAGTCCCGCTTCCGGCTGAAGGTAGGCGTGTTCCTGCACGGGTGTGTGATACTCGCCCTCGACAATCACATCCGCTTTTGCAAAGCCATCGTCCACATTCCCTTTGCGGATTTTGTAATGGACGCACACGTTCGTGTCGCCCCGGTCTGGATGTAGAAGAGGCGCGTCGGGACGCATCGCAGTGACCGGGTCGGTGAGAGGCGGGAGGTCTTCGTAATCCACTTCTATCAATTTCAGCGCCGCCTCCGCTTCGACCTCGGAACTGGCGACGACAACCGCGATCTGATCCCCAACGAAACGGACGATGTCCGTATGTGGTTTGCTGGAGCCGGGTCCGCACAACACGGGTTGATCCGGGATTTGCAGCCCGTATTCATTGACTGGCACGTCTCGCGCGGTGTACACCGCAGCGACGCCGGGTGAGGCGAGCGCTTTGGATGTGTCCACCCGTTTCACGCGCGCGTGCGGGCGTTCGGCAAAAAGAACTTTCATGAACAGCATCCCCGGCATGGCGCGGTCGCCGGAGTAGGGCGTCGCCCCGGTGACTTTTCCTTTTGCGTCAACGCGCGGGAGGGGTTTACCGACGGATTGATTCGACATGGATTCCTATCGTTTGTATTTTTTCACTTTTACTTTTGGCGCCGCCACATCGAGCGGTCCGTAGCGCGAAGGTCCGACCATGCGGTAGATGAGCGCGTACGCAAATGAAATGACGCCGCCGATCAGGATCATGTAGGCAAGGCTGAACGCCGCATAAGCAAGGAAGTGGTTTGTATTCATGACGGGGCGAAGGATCAGCAGCAGCCCGCTGGATTTGTACACAATATCGGGCATTGTGGGATATCCGAGCAGTTGATAGGGAATTGCCCAGTTATGATCCAGCCCGTATCGTACCGTTTCGTAACCCGCCGCAATGGAAATAGCCGGGATGATCAACATCATCAAACAGCCGATGCCGCGCCAGACTGCATGAGGTCTCTCGGTTTTAGGCGTTACTCGTTTGCGAGCGGAACTTGAATATTTGCCCATTGTATACCTCTTAAGCCTTTGTTTTGCTTGCGTCTTCCACGGCTTTTACGATCTTGTAATATCCCGTGCAGCGGCACAGGTTTCCGGTAATGGCTTGTTCGATCTCGTTGCGCGTCGGATTCGGTTTTTCCTCAAGCAGTTTCGCGCCGGACATGATAAAGCCGGGGATGCAATACCCGCATTGGACGGCTCCATGCTCGATGAACGCCTCCTGAACCGGATGAAGCTGGTCGCCATCCGCAAGCCCTTCCACGGTGACAATTTGCGCGCCGTGCGCGCGTGGGGCGGGAACCAGGCAGGACATGACCGCCTGCCCGTCGAGGAAGACGGTACATGCGCCGCATTCGCCTTCGGCGCAGCCTTCCTTTGTGCCGGTCAACAAGCCTTCTTCACGAAGCAGGCGCAGCAAGGTCTTGCTGTATCCGCTGGTGAAGGTATATTTCTTTCCATTGATGGTGGTTTCGATTGGGGTACTGGGGAATTCAGAACTTTGAATTTTGAATTCTGAATCGGCTTTCCCTAGCAGAATCGGTTTCTTCGGCATTCCGTCCTGCTCGTTCCCATCGCGGATGGCGGTCAGCCCGCGTTTGGTGATGACGCGCACCATCTCGCTTCGATAGGCTGCGGACCCGCGCACGTCGTCAATCGGCGCGGCGGATTCAACGGCGAGTTCCGCGGCTTGCGCGATGTTTTTCTCTGTCAGTTTTTTGTTGACGAGAAATTCCTCCGCTTTTTCGGCGTGGGTGATGATGGGAGTGACCGCTCCCAGCGTGATGGATGCCGATTTGACGGTATCAGCCTTGATGTCCAGAATGAGCGCAGCGTTTACCAGAGAGATCGCCTGCGCGCGGCGCAGCGCCAGTTTGATGAACGTCCCGCGCTGGGTTTTTGTCATGGCGGGGAAGGAAATATCCACCAGCATTTCGTCCGCCTGCATGACGGTTTTGCGGACGCCGGTGTAAAAGTCTTTTAATGGGATTGTGCGTTCGCCGCGGACAGACAGCAGTGTGACGCTTGCGCCGAGCGCCATCAGCGGCGTGATGGTGTCGTTGGCGGGCGAGGCTGTGATGAGGTTGCCCGCGATGGTGCCGCGGTTGCGGATCTGCGGCGCGCCCACTTCCCATGCGGCGCGCGCCAGCGGATAGGCGCGTTTGCGGATGAGATTCGACGCGGCGCAATCGTTGTGCGTGACCAGCGCGCCGAGGTGAATGACATCATCCTCGTCTGTTGTGATCTGATTCAGATTTGGAATGCGCGTTACGTCTATGATTGTCTCGATCCCCTTGCGGACGCCGCGCTCGAGTTCCAAAATCAAGTCTGTGCCGCCCGCGACCACGCGGGCGCGTTCCCCTTTTTCAGCGAGGGTCTTTACGACCTGCTCTGTGGAAGTTGCATTAATGTATTCGCGCCACATAAGATTCAACCATGTCATTGCGAAGAATGGCGCTCACGCCACGATGAAGCAATCTCCTGCGAAAAAGGAGGTTGCTTCGTGGCGCCCAAGGCGCCACTCGCAACGACATTGCTAATTACTTCCTGTCACCACCTCGGCGCGGCGTTCGAACGTTTCGACGGCGAGGCGGGCAAGGGTGGTGAGATGGCGGATGGCGGCGGGAAGCGCCGCTTCGTCGCCCAGACTGGCTTCGAGGTTGTCGAGCGCGCTCTTGACCTGATCGCCAAGGTCGAAGAACGCGGCATCGAATTGATAGATTGCCTCGAGTTCCTTTTCGTTGATTTTGACGGCGTCAAACAGCCCGGAGTAACCTCGCGCGGCGGTGCTGATCTTGTCAATAAACGTGCGCAGTGCGATGGCTGCCTTTTCCATGTCGTCCACGTACTTGATCATACCGTTGTTGACGAGTTCCACTTGCAGGTTCGAGGCGCGTTTCCAATGTTCCTCGAAACGCCGCGCAACAGTTTCGCGCAGGAGTTTGTCAGCGTCGCGGCGGTTTTGCCTTTCCACGTATCCGCTGAAACCGGGAATGTACGAAACCAGTTTTTTGAATGGGTCTACCTGACTGCTTACTTTTTCAAAGAAATCGCTCATGTGAGCCTCCTGCCGTTATATACGCTTTCCGATGGTTTAAGTCTTGCCAGCCCATTATAGCCGTAGTTTCTGGTTATAATCAAGCGAAACAAATTTCCAGCCTCAACAGGTGACAAGCCGCCATTAAAGCGGCTGTCACCTGAAAATTATCCAGGAGCAAAGCCATGACAACCGACATTCAATCCCTTCTGGGCGATAAAGCGGAATCCCTGCTGGGATTCGACTCGCCCAAGATTCCGAAGGAACGCCTCCACCTACCCGGACCTGATTTCGTAGACCGAATCTTTCTCCAGTCTGACAGAAACCCCCGCGTGCTGAATAATTTATCGTGGATGTACAACCATGGCCGCCTCGGCGGGACGGGCTACCTGTCCATTTTGCCTGTTGACCAGGGCATCGAACATTCCGGCGGCGCGAGCTTTGCCAAAAACCCCGATTACTTCGACCCGGAGAACATCGTCAAACTTGCCATCGAGGGCGGGTGCAACGCTGTTGCCTCCACGTTCGGCGTGCTGGGATTGATGTCTCGCAAGTATGCGCACAAGATTCCATTCATCGTGAAGATCAATCACAACGAACTGCTGACCTACCCGAACAGTTACGAGCAAATCCAATTCGGCACGGTGGAACAGGCGTATGAGATGGGCGCGGCGGCGGTTGGCGCGACGATCTACTTCGGCTCGGATGACTCGCATCGGGAACTGGTGGAGATCGCGGAAGCCTTCTCCTACGCTCACGAACTTGGCATGGCGACCATCCTGTGGTGTTATCTCCGTAATCCCGCCTTCAAAAAAGACAAGGATTATCATGCCTCCGCGGACCTGACCGGGCAGGCGAACCATCTCGGTGTCACGATCGAGGCGGATATCATCAAGCAAAAATTGCCGGAGAACAACGGCGGTTTCATCGCTTTGAACGCGGAAAGCGTCTCCTATGGCAAACTGGACAAACGCATTTACAGCGACCTGACCAGCGACCATCCCATTGACTTGTGCCGCTATCAGGTGGCGAACTGCTACATGGGGCGCGTCGGGCTCATCAACAGCGGCGGCGCATCCGGTGAAAATGACTTTGCCGAAGCCGCAGCGACGGCTGTCATCAACAAACGCGCAGGCGGGCAGGGACTCATCTCCGGGCGCAAAGCCTTCCAGCGTCCCATGTCGGACGGCGTGAAAATACTGAACACGATTCAGGATGTATATTTGGATGGGAAAATCACGGTTGCGTAAATGACGTAGAGACTAAAGAAGAAGCGGCGTCCAATTGGACGCCGCTTCTTCTCGTCTTGGGATGGCTACCGTCTCGAAAGAACGCCTGTTGACTGAATATCCCGCGAGATGCCGGTGTTGCTGCATCCGTAGGAAATTCGATCCGCCGATAACTTTTGGATATGCTCATAGCAAAAGCCGCACCAATCGGCTCCCTGCGTTTTCGTTTCCCGAAAAATGAACGTATCACCATCGACGCTGACGAGCGTTAGTGTGCCGGAGCAGGAGAGTTGGTACGCGTCGTATGTTCCGCACACGTCGTTGATCTCGCAACTGGAATCGAACGACAGGTTCAACTCCGTGGAAAAACTACCGTCCGGCGACTGGATCGTCCCGACCCAACTGCCTGCAAGGGGATTTGTTGTCGAGGCGTTTCCCCCTTGTAACACAGCAGGCGCGATATCGCCTCCGCCGGTTGACGCAGTCGTTGTTGTTGGCAGTGAAAATACAAACACTCCGCCGCCCAGAAATGAGAGAATTACGATGATTACAGTGGCGATCAGCCCTGCCGGAGATCCTTTGCCAAGTAAATCGCCGAGTAATTTAATAAGGGCGGTGATTATCATTGCTATCGCGCCGATAATGGCAATTTTCAGGGTTAAATCCATGTTACCTCCTGGAAGTTGTATTGCATGAGTGTGATTGGATAAAATCCGCCAAGCCCATTATACTCGCCCCATTATGCCCGCTCCTTCCCTCGCCCTTGTAACCGGCTCCGCCCGCCGGCTTGGAAAAGCATTTGCCTTGTCCCTGGCTCGCATGGGGTACTCGATAGCCCTGCATTATCGCGGCTCGGTGACCGAAGCAGAAAAGACCGCGAACGAAATTCGCGCTCTCGGCGTGGAATGCCTGCCCATTCGCGCAGATTTGACCGTGCCGAAAAAAATTGACTTCCTCTTTTCGCTTGTGGATGAATTTCACGCGCCATTAAAAGTGGTTGTCAATTCGGCGGCGATCATGCCTGCTGGCAGTCCGCGCGAGTTGGAACTCCGCGACTGGGACTTTGCGCTCGACCTCAACCTCCGCGCTCCGTTTCTCATCGCACAGCAAGCCGCCAAACGCATGACCAAAGGCGGGCTGATCGTCAATATTTCCGACATCGGCGCGCAAAAGGCGTGGAGCCGCTACCCGTCTTACACAGTCAGCAAAGCGGGGCTGGACTCGCTTACCAAATTGCTTGCGCGCGCCCTTGCGCCGACCATCCGCGTCAATGCCATTGCTCCGGGGTTGGTACTCCCCTCGGATGTTGTCAATGAAGAGCAGTGGAACAAACTGGTTGCGCGGCTTCCGCTCAAGCGCGCCGCCGCGCTCGCCGAAATCACATCCGCTCTCGAATTTCTCATCAAAAACGAGTATATTACGGGTCACACCATCGTCGTGGATGGCGGATATTCGCTGATATAAATCAACCTACCATTACGCCAAATGCCTTCTTCCAAAAAACTCTTACCCGACCTGTTACTCTCCCTTCTTTTAATTATCTCCACGCTTTACTATGCTTTTAAGTTTGTAAACTTTACCATTCCCCCTTTCGAAGACGCGGCGATGATCATGCGCTACGCCCAGAATCTTGCGAATGGCTACGGCATTGTTTGGAACATCGGCGAGCCGCCTGTGGATGGCGCAACCGACTTTCTCTTCATGGTCGCGTCCGCCGCGCTTATCAAGTTCGGCTTCACGGTCGGTCAATCGGTGCGCGGCATCGGCTTTGTTTCTCACATTCTCACCGTCCTTCTCGTCTACTGGACGAACCGCCGTATTCATAACGGCAGCATCCCCCTCTCTTTGATAAGCGGAATTTACCTTGCCGTTGGGACGGGACTCTCCTATGTGTCCGCCTACTTTGGGACGCCTTTCTTTGCCCTCGCCGCCGCCTCCACCTGGACCTTGGGCTTGCTCCTGATGAAGGAAGAGAATCCACGCTGGCAGCTTTCTCTCGCCTTCGCCCTGAGCGGACTCATCACCGGTTTGATTCGTCCCGAAGGCGTCATCCTTGCTTCGTTGATGCTGTTTGCAGTCATCCTTATGCGTGGATTAAAAAACTCCATTTCGATGGTCATCATCTTTGGTGTAGTTTTTCTTCTTTTAGGCGGCGCGTACTTCCTCTGGCGGTGGGACTACTTCGGTTACCCCCTGCCGAATCCTTTTTACAAGAAAGGCGAGGGCGGCTGGAGTTGGCTGACATTCAACGCTTCCATGTTGAACGCATTGCGCCTGTCACTGCCGATGGTTTTCGCTTTCATTCTTGGTTTTCGCTCAAAGGAGACGACAAAAACGACGGTTGCCTATCTCGTTCCGATAATTGGTTTTGCGGCGGCGTTCGGCTTGATCTCGGATGAAATGAACTACGGCGCGCGTTTTCAATACGTGATCGTGCCTCTTGCGCTGATGTCGTGGATTCCGCTCGTGCGTGGATTCAAGCTCGAAGCGCTGACTCAGGCATCGGGTCGGGAGCGAGGCGTGTATCTCGTCGGGTTGATCGCTCTTGCTGCGGGACTGGTCTATTATTCCTGGTTCCAGAATTGCTTCCTGACTCCCACGCAAAAATCGTGCCTTGGTCCGTATGAGCGCGACGGGCGTTTGGAGATGGCGAAGATGCTGGCGAATTTTCGCGGCAAGGGATACGTGATCGCCACGACGGAGGCGGGGCTACTGCCGTATTATTCCGGCTGGACGGCGATTGATACCTGGGGTTTGAACGACCAGTACATCGCGCACAACGGCTTGACGGTGGAATATCTTGACGAATACAAGCCGCACATCATCATGTTCCATGATTATTATTCGCCGCTCGTGCCGCCCAAATTGACCGAGCCCAACCTCGCCCAGCGTTGGTTCGGCATGACGATTTTGATGAAGACCTATGCCGAAGAAAACGGGTATGTGCTTGCCGCCGTCTTCGGCGATACTCCCTACGACACGCATTATTATTATGTGCGAATGGATTTCGAAGACAGCGAGCGGCTGATCGAACGAATTTCCGAATTCCGCGATTATTTTTACCCGACAACAGGCAGGCGCTCGATCAATTACGCAATTTACGACGATGGGCAATAGACGATAGCCGCAGTTTTAACGACCGTTGTCCATGATCTGCGGTCAATAACCAATTTATCGAAACTGGAGACCCCACCATGTCCGAAATCACTGAACTTGCCGAAAAACTCAAAATCGAAGGTGAACGCATGGCGGCGTTCTTTTCCGAATTGACCGACGAGCAATGGTTGGATGAAGTCTACACCGAAGGCGAAACGTGGACGATCCGTAATGTGCTTTCGCATTTTGTCACTTCCGAGCGCGGACTTATCCGACTCTTTGAGCGTATTCGCACGACGGGTGAAGGCGCTTCGGAAGATTTTTCGATTGACCGTTACAACGCTGCCCAGCAGGAAAAGACGAAAGACCTTGCCTCCGCCGAATTGCTGGAGCAGTATAAGCAGGTCCGCGCGGAGGCGGTGAAGTGGGTGACCGGCTTGAAGGACGAGGAACTCGATATCAAAGGACGTCATCCCTTTCTCGGAGAGACGGTCATCCGTGAAATGGTGAAGATGTTATATCTGCACAATCAATTGCATTACCGTGATGTGAAACGCGCATTGAAATAGATTAAACACGAAGTACACAAAGGAATATACAAAGTTCTTAATCCTTTCAAAAAACTTCGCGCCCTTTGTGGTGAAAAATGAACTTAACTCCCTTCAAACTCGAACGCTACTTTGCAAAGTACGAATTCACCGCTGAATTCCTGCTTTGCTCTTCGGATTGCGAAGCCATGTCCGTTGCGGACTTGCTCGCGTTCGAAGAAGGCGCGGCGGAAAAATTTCAAAACGTCTGGCTTGGGTACACGGAGTCGCTCGGCAGCCCGTCGCTGAGGAAGGAGATTTCCAGGATATATTCCACGATCCAGCCCGAAGATGTGCTGACATTTTCGGGCGCGGAGGAGGCGATTTTCCTGTTCATGCAAGCCGTCCTGCGCGAAGGCGATCACGTCATCGTCCACACGCCGCATTACCAGTCGTTGAGCGAAGTGGCAAAGGGACTTGGCTGCGAGGTCAGCCCGTGGACTGCCTGCGAAGAAAACGGCTGGGCGTTGGACTTGGACGAACTGCGCAGGCTTGTCCGCCCGTCCACGAAGGCGATTGTCATCAACACGCCGCATAACCCGACCGGATACCTGATGTCCCGCGCGGACTTCGACGCTCTCAATCGCTTCGCCCTTGAGAATAACCTGTTCCTGTTTTCTGACGAGGTCTACCGCGAATCCGAATATGACCCCGCCGCCCGCCTTCCTTCTGCGTCTGATCTCAATGAGAATGCCGTCTCTCTCGGCGTGACGTCGAAGACTTACGGACTGGCAGGCTTGCGCGTCGGCTGGATCGCCACAAAGAATCGAAAAGTGTACGAAAAGATGGCGTCGCTGAAAGATTACACTACCATCTGCAACTCTGCGCCGAGTGAATTTCTCGCGGAAGTTGCCTTGCGTCACCGCCATCAACTCGCAGAGCGCAATCTCGACATTATCAAATCCAACCTTGCTGTTATTGACGATCTTTTCGCTCGCCACCCATCCCTTTTCGCCTGGGTTCGCCCGCAGGCAGGCTCGATGGGATTTCCGAAACTTCTGAAAGGCGATGTCGAAGCCTTCTGTGATGACCTCGTCAAAAAAGCGGGCGTTTTGCTTCTTCCCGGCACCATGTACGACGACACGGGAAACCACTTCCGCGTGGGACTGGGGCGCAAAAATCTTCCACAGGCAGTGGAGCGGTTGGAAGAATATCTCTTAAATCGTAAATTCGTAAACCGGAAATCCTAAATTGCTAAAACTCACTCATCCTCTTCACCTCCTCCTTGCCGCGCTGACCTACCTCCTCGGCGCGAGCATCCCCGCCTATTTGGGCAAGCCGTTTCAGCCCCTTCCGTTTGCGCTCGGCTTTTTTGCTGTTTTCCTCGCGCAAACCAGCATGGCGTTTCTGCGGGAAGTCTTTCGTCCGCACAATGAGCCGCTCATCGAAGACGAGACCCCCCAACAAAAAGAGACTATCCGCAACAACCTGCTTTACACCTCAGTCGGGATGATCGCCACAATAGCCGTTATCGCCTTCATTATCCATCTCAACTTCACCCTTGCCCTGTCTTCCTTTCTCTTTCTTCTTTCTTCCATTGCCCTCGTCCTCGCTTATTCCATCCCGCCCTTTCATCTCGTCAACCGCGGTTTCGGCGAACTGATCCTCGCCGCGCATATCGCCTACATCATTCCGTCCATCGGTTTTTCGCTTCAAGTTGGCGAGTCTCACCGCCTGCTGACCTTCCTCATCGTCCCGCTCACCGCATTGGCGCTGGCATATTTTCTGATCGTCAATTTCACAACTTTTCCCGAAGACCAAAAATACGAACGCGGCACGCTCCTGCGCCGCCTCACATGGGAACGCGCTGTGCCGCTTCATCACAGCCTTGTCATATTTGCTTACATCGCTTTCGCGCTTGCGCCCATGTTCGGCTTTTCCTTCAACCTGATCTGGCCCGCCTTCCTCACGTTTCCATTCGCCGTCTTTCAGGTCATCCAACTCCGCGCTGTCGCGTCCGGCAATCCGCCGAATTGGAAACTGCTCACGTCCACCGCGCTCGCCGTTTTTGGATTAACCACCTACTTCCTGACCCTCACCTTCTGGCTCCGCTAACCTGAAACCTGATACCTGGAACCTGACACCGACCTCCCATGCCCGAATTTTTGACTCTCCTCCCGCCCGATCAAGCCCGCGAAAAACTGCTCTCGCATCTCCCCCCGCCGACGCCTGATTCTGAAACCCTGGCTGTAGTCTCCGCCTTGGGCAGAGTCTCCGCGGAGGACGTCATCGCGCCGCATCCGCTGCCTGAATTCCCGCGAACCACTGTGGATGGATATGCCGTCCGCGCAAGGGATACGTTTGGCGCAACCGACTCGCTGCCCGCCTATCTCACCCTCATTGGCGAAGTGCCGATGGGGGATTCGCCATCGTTTGAAATCGAAGCAGGTCAGTGCGCATTGATTCACACGGGCGGCATGCTTCCCAAAGGCGCGGATGCGGTTGTGATGCTTGAATATACCCAATCTGCACAGACACATGAGATGGAAATTTTCAAATCTGTTGCCGATGGCGAAAATGTCATCGGCATCGGCGAGGACGTGGCGAAAGACCGGGTCGTCATCCCAAAAGGGACGATTCTTCGCCCCGCCGAGATAGGCGGATTGATGGCATTGGGAATTACATCCTTGCGCGTAGCCAGATTAGTGAAAGTGGGATTGATCTCCACTGGAGATGAGGTTGTCGAACCGAGTCAACGCCCGCGCCCAGGGCAAGTGCGCGACATCAACTCATACACACTGGGCGCGCTCGTCGAAAAAAGCGGCGGCGTGGCAGTCCGCTATGGGATTATCGGCGACCAGTTTCCGGCGTTGAAAGAGGCGGCGGCGAAGGCGCTATCTGAATGCGACGTGGTCATCATCACCGCCGGGTCGTCCGCATCCACGCGGGATATGACCGCCGAGGTCATTCGCGGGTTGGGGGAGCCGGGCGTGTTGGCGCATGGCATCAATACCCGCCCCGGCAAACCGACGATTTTGGGCGTATGCGATGGCAAGGCGGTAATTGGTTTGCCGGGGAATCCGGTCAGCGCGTTGGTGAATGGATATTTGTTCGTTGCGCCGGTGATCGAGAAATTGCTGGGCGCGCTGCCCAAACCCAAAGCGACTGTGCAAGCCAAACTCACGGTCAACCTTCCGTCTCAAGCGGGACGCGAAGATTGGTGGGCGGTGAAGTTAATCGTCAATCGTCAGTCGTCAATCGTCAATTATTTGGCGGAGCCGATTTTCGGAAAGAGTAATTTGATCTTTACGCTTGCGGCGGGGGACGGGCTTTTGAAAATTCCCCCCGATGCCACCGGATTGAGCGCCGGGGAAACGGTGGAAGTAATGTTGATATAAGATGGAATGGAAGAGAGACAACTTTACGATTTCGGACGACGCTTCGCGTCTCGACCTTGACGCGATTGCCGACTTTCTCTCCCGCGCCTATTGGGCGGAAACGCGCCCGCGCGATGTGATCGAGCGTTCAGTTCAACATTCGCTCAATATCGGCGTGTATGATGGAAAACGGCAGATCGGCTTTGCCCGCGTAGTGACTGACCGCGCGGTATTCGCCTATCTTTGCGATGTGTTCATCCACGAAGGTTATCGCGGGCAAGCCCTCGGCAAATGGATGATGGAATGCATCGTGAATCATCCCGAACTACAGGGACTTCGCCGCTGGTGTCTTGTGACCCGCGACGCGCACGGGCTGTATAACCAGTTCGGGTTTGCCGAACTGAACAACCCGGAGCGTTGGATGGAGAAATTCGATTCGGGCAGATAATTATTTGAGGTGCAGGTCGAAGAATTCAATTGTTCGACCCATTGCGGTGTAAAAATTGTTGACAAGGTTGTGATTGTCGCCGTCGTAGATGTACAAGTCGGCGACTTTTCTTTCCACCCTTGCGAGTTCTGCCAGCCGGATGGAAAATTCCAGCGGGACGTCTTCGTCATTGGTTCCGTGGTGGAGTTGCAAAGGTCCCGAAAGGTCTGCGAGATAAAATGTAGCGGAGACAGAATCCCAGAAAGCGGGATTCTGTTCAGGCGTTCCAAATTGTTCGATCCATGACGTTCGCCAGCCCACGCCGCGTGAACTCGGTGACGGCGTAAACGAACCTGTCCGCCGCCAGTTGTAAAGCAGGTCTGTGTATGAAGCGACGACGCCCGCCCAGATGACCCCGGCTTTGACGTCGTTCGAGATCACCATTGAGCGTAAAGTCAGATAGCCGCCCATTGAATGTCCCCACATGCCGACTTTGTCGGGATTGACCTCGGGTAATTGCTTGATGGAGGCGACCGCGTTCAACACGTCTATTTGGTAGCCGGGGCTTCCGTACGCTCCGGTTGGCTCGCCTTCGGATTGATCGTGCCCGCGATAGTCAATGCGGAAGACGACGTAGCCTGCCTTGGCGAGTTCGTCCACGTAATGGACGTAACGTTCCGTTGTGCGGTATATATCCGGCGGGATGTAGCCGTGGTTGAAAATAATGGCGGGGAATCCGCCCTCGGGCGGCGCGCCGTTGGGGAGGGTGAGCAGGGCGTAGATTTTCAGCCCCTCTGAAAGATAATACGCATAGTACCGGCGGTAATTCAATCCGCGATCCAATTCTTTGACGACGGTCACTTCGCTGCCGGGGTATTCCTGATTTCTGAGCGCGATAATACTCATGGGGTGGGGAACCGGCGTAGCCGTCAGCGTGGGGACGAAAGTTGGAGATGGCTCGAATGTTGCTGTGGGAGATTGTGTTTGAGCAGGCGGGATGGCGGTGTTTGTCGGCAGGGGAATCGTTCCCGTAACGCAGCCCGAAGCTGTCAATGCAGTAATCATCAATACCAATAAAACTCTCCTCATTTTACGCTCCTTACGAGTCTGGAAAACAAAAAGAGACAGTATCTTACCGCCTCTTTTTACTGCACTCTCTTCCGTACAAAACCCATGTGGGACGCTGACAAACGCTGATTTCGCTGATTTTTAATGAATTTATCTGCGTTTTTCTGCGTCCCAATTCTCAAATGTACGGTAGAGAATTACTGCATATCCTTCCAGACAGGTCAGAGTGAGATGACTGGTCTCGCCCATTTGCTCACTTCGCGGATGTGATCCGGCGTGGTGCGGCAGCATCCGCCGATGATTGCGGCTCCCGCTTCGAACCAGTCTTTGGATTGGGAGCCAAACGAGTCGCAGGAAGTTTCGCCGTGCCAGGTGTTGGTCTGGGCGTCGTATACTTCGCCGGAGTTGGGGTACACGATGACCGGCTTGTTTGTATTTGCTTTGATCTCACGAATCAAAGATGGGATGTAAAGCGGCGACGTGCAGTTGATACCAATCGCAGCGGCTTGTGGTTGTTTATCGAGCCATGCGGCGCAGTCCGCGATGCGCTCGCCATTGCAGATGTGTTCGTCGTCTTTTGCGCTGAAGCAGAACCATGCGGATGTGTTCGGGAACTCGCGGAGTAATTGGATCAAAGCGCGGGCTTCGATCAGGCATGGAAGGGTTTCGCAGGCTATGAGGTCCGCGCCGGAGGCGATGAGGGCTTCCAGACGCGGGCGGTGGAATTGAATTAAATCGTCTTCGGTCAGGTTGTAGTCGCCGCGATATTCGGAACCGTCCGCAAGATACGCGCCGTAAGGACCAATCGAACCTGCCGCCAACGGGCGGACGCGGTTTGCGCGGTTCTCTTCCTTCGACCAGAATTCATCGCGGGCTTCCTTTGCGAGCCGCACAGACTTTTTTATCAGGTCAATGGCTTGCTCGCGGTTCAAGCCGCGCGTGGCGAACCCTTCGACAGTTGCCTGATAACTGGCGGTGATGGCAAAGTCCGCGCCCGCGTTGAAATAATCGAGATGCACCTGGCGGATGAGTTCGGGCTGGTCGAGCAAAATTCTCGCAGACCAGAGCGCGTCGTTCAGGTCGCAGCCGCGGCGCTCCAGTTCGGTTGCAAGCGCTCCATCCAGAATGGCAATCTTTTGGTTTTGTAAAAGGGTTTCAATCGGGTTCATTTTGCCGCCGCTTCCGCCTCGCGCAGTTTTTCCGTCGCGCGGAAATATTTGAGATAGCGCATCGAGTTTGCGTCGCGTCCCAGCAGCAGGTCTGTTGCGCGAATCGCGCTGCCGAGTTTGATCGGGTCGGTAATGGAACAGGTCGCGCCCGCTTGCATTGCAATCGAAAGCATCGCCGCATTGACCGAATGGCGATCCGGCAGCCCAAACGAAACGTTGCTTGCGCCGAGGCTGATATTCACACCGAATTCGTTGCGGATCAACTCGATGGCTTTGAGCGTGATCGTTGCCGCCTTGCTGTCGTGTCCGACGGTCATCACCAGTGGGTCTATGATGATGTCTTCGATGGGGATGCCGATCTTCGCCGCGCGTTCGATGACCTTTGCCGCCGCGGCGAGACGTCCCTCCGCTGTGGGCGGGATGCCTTCGTCGGCAATCGTCAACCCGATGACTGCCGCGCCTCTTTCCTTGACGATGGGCAGGACACTCGCCAGTTGCTTTTCCTCCCCGTTGACGGAGTTCACGAGCGGCTTGCCGCCCTTAACGGCGCTCAACCCCGCTTCGAGAATCTTCGGCTCGTTCGAGTCAATGCACAGCGGCACATCCGTTACAGACTGAATCGCTTCCACCACCAGTGGCATGACCTCGGCTTCTTCAATTTGTGGATGCCCCACGTTCACGTCCAACACATCCGCGCCCCAATCCACCTGGCGTTTGGCGAGATGTTTGACATAGTCCATGTTCCGTTCCACCAGCGCCTGACCGAGTTTCTTGATACCCGTCGGGTTCAACTTCTCGCCGATGATGACGAACGGTTTGTCAATGCCGATGACGACTTCCTTCTTTTCCGATTTAAGTATGGTGTGCATTGTGCCCTCCAGAAAATTGTGTCGTTGCGAGTGACGCCTCGGCGCCACGAAGCAATCCCCCGCTAACTGGGAGGTTGCTTCGGGCGAAAGAGCGCCGCCACTCGCAACGACATTATGACTTCAAAAATCTCACCGCCGTCTCCGCCAGAACCGCCGTGCCGATGGGCAGGGCGCGTTCGTCCAAATCGAATTTGGGATGATGAAGTTCGTACACTTCGCGTCCTTCGATTTTTGTGCCAAGCGTGTACATTGCGCCTGGCGCGTCCCGCAGGAACTCGGGAAAATCCTCCGCGCCGAGAGTCTTGTGCATCGGGTGGACTTTGTCTTCGCCGAGTAAATCCTTGCCGACCTTTTCGATGACTTCCGCGACATGCCTGTCGTTGACCAGCGGCAGACCGCCGAAGAGGAAATCCAATTCGTAATCGCCGCCGAGCGCCTTGACGATCTCGAAGACCCGTGTCACTTCCTCGCGGATAAACTTCTGTGTTTCCAGCGAGGTGAAGCGGATTGTGCCTTTCATCTCCACTTGGTCGGGAATAACGTTTTCCGTAAAGCCGCCGTTGACCGAGCCGATGCTGACCACCGCCGGTTCGAACGGATCGAGTTTACGGGAAGTGATCGCGTTCAATCCCGTGATGACATGCGCAAGCATCACAAAGGGGTCTTTGGATTTATGCGGATATGCCCCATGCCCGCCGACTCCTTTGATGGTCGCCGTCCACGAATCCACACCGCCACCGCTCGGACCTTCGTTGATGGCAATCGTCCCGACAGGCTTGGTTGGGTCTACGTGCTGTGCGATGACGTAGTCCGCGCCGTCCACTGCGCCTTCCGCATACATGCGCTGCGCGCCGCTCTTGCCTTCTTCGTCCGCGGTTTCTTCGCAGGGTTGGAAGAGAAAACGCACGCGCCCGTTAAGTTTTTCCTTTGCCAAAATCCGCGCCGCGCCCAATGCCATTGCCGTATGTGAGTCATGTCCGCAGGCGTGCATCTTGCCTTCGTTTTGCGAGACGTATTCCGTTTCGTTCTGCTCGAAAATGGGAAGCGCGTCCATGTCCGCGCGGATGGCGACGACCTTGCCGCCCTCGCCTATTTCCGCGACCACGCCTGTTTTGCCCACCCCGCGCTTGACTCGATATCCCATCTTTTCCAGTTCATCCGCTACGATGCCTGCCGTGCGGTGGACATCGAATCCCGTTTCGGGGTGCTGGTGAAAATCCCGACGCCATTCGATGAGTTCTTCAGAAATTGCATGAGCCTGCTTGAGCATGGTGTTTTTTCCTTTTGGGGTTGTGTGGTGTGAGGTAAGTAGACAAGTACAACACGTATACAAGTATACACGTCGAACCGCGCGCCTGCGTACCTATGTACTTGTGTACCTGTGTACCTGTGTACCTGTGTACCTGTGTACCTGTTTACCTGCCTACTTCCTCCTCACCATCTCTTTTTCCGCCGCTGCCATAATTCGATCAAGTTCCTGCTCCTGCTGAGGCTCCAGCGGCGGGACCTGGTGCTCGCGTAATATTCTTTCCGCTTCATCAACGGCGTGATCTGCCATTTGTTTTCCGCCTTTGTTCTCCCAGGTTTCCCATGAATTGCGTTCGGCAAGTTTGGTCAACGTCAGTTCGCCTGCCTTGAGATGTTTGAGCGTGTGCTTCTGACCGAGGAAATTGCGCGTGCCGTCCATCACGTTGCCGATGATCTCAACCGCAAGGTGTTCCACATCCGCGGATAAACCTTGCCGCAGGCGCATCACCCCGCCGACAAATTCATTATCCAATACCATCTGGGCGTATGAGCCCATCACGCCTGCTTCCATCTCGCCAATGCCTGAGAGTTCGTCCGCCCCAGCCAGCGCGGGGATGGCGGCGTTCAGTCCGCGTTCGAATGTGTTCTGTGCGTCGAGAGTGTGTGCATTGGTCGAGAATCCATATACGTTGACGCTGAATCCGTAATAATGTCCGAGTTGAACCGTGCCGGCAGAGGATAAGCCCAACTCCACGCCGCCCCAGATCAATCCCGTGCGCGGCTCCAACATCCCAAGTCTTCCACAATAAACCGCCGCACAGCCGGGGTTGACGATCTGCGCCATGACCAGCAATGCCAGCGTCTCCGCGCTTTGCTGAACGAGGCTGCCTGTGATCGTCATCGGCGAGGTCGCGCCGCCGGTGGGGGCGGGGAGGTTGGCGCAGATCACGCCCGCTTTCGCCATCTCGACAATCGCCGCCGCGGCGGGGTCGTGAATCGTCAGCGGGCTGACCGGCGAAAGCGAGAGCGTCAACTCTTCGGGAGGCGTACCCACCACGGCTGCCATTTCGACGGCGTATTTCACTTCTTCCGCGAATTGAATGCCGGGTCCCTGGATCGGCTTGGTGGTGTGCGGCAGCGTGTGGCGGTACATGAACAGCGACATCAACTCGCCCGGCACATCCTGCGGCGTGAAGAACGGCGTGACGGTGTGTGCGTTTGGCAATGCGTCCAGCAAACGGGTTGAATCAATCACGTCCCGGTCGGTTGCGATGCGCCGTGTGCCAGTTTTAGCGTCGAACACATCCCGCGCGCCGCCAAGATTATGGAAGTATAAATTCCCGCCGCCCAATTCGTTGACCTGTCCATTGCGCCCGCGGATCGTCGGGCGTTTGTTCGCTTTGGCGATGCAATCCATCACAAGGTCGGGCGGCATCAGAACACGATTGTCTTTCATCGTACAGCCCGCTTGAAGCAGAGTGTTCAAACTCGGCTTGTGCGTCCAGATGATGCCCACTTCGCTCATCACCCTTAGCGTGGCTTCGTGCATCGCTTTTACATCGTCATCGGATAAAAAATTCAACGGCGGCATGGATTCTCCTCTTCTAAAATCGACCATAAACGACAGACCATTGACCATAAGGTCGTCCATCGTCTATGGTCAATCGTCCATCGTCAGTATTCTTTCTAAAAACTCCACCCGCTTCACTTCCGCATCGATCACATTCTCGATATTCAAAAACGAATGACCCTCGCCTTCATACAAAAGCAATTCTACTTCCTTTCCCAACTCGATCAATTTGTCCCGCGCTTCCATCGAATCAGAAGCGGGGCAGCGCGGGTCGTTCTCGCCGCAGAGCATTTGCACGGGCGCATTCACGCGATCCAAAAAGAAATAGGGCGAACGGTCATGCCACAATTCTTTATTGTCTTCGGGGTCGCCCATGTTCTCGATATTCCAATGCTGCAAATCCTCGCGCGAATCCTTATGCGATTTAAACCAATTCAAAAACGGCACCACCGCCGAACCGCCCGCAAACAATTCGGGATACATCGTCAAACAGCACATCGTCAAATACCCGCCGTGGCTTCGTCCCGTCACCGCGATTTTTTCCGCCAGCCCATTCTCCAACAAGTACTTCGCGCCTGCCGCGCAATCGTCGTTGTCCACGCCGCCCATGTCGTAGCGGCTTGCGTTTTGCCACTTCCTGCCATAACCTGTCGAGCCGCGATAATTTGGCGCAAGCACTGTCCAGCCGCGCGATGCCAGATAACTCATGGACGGCTCCCACCCAAATGAAAAATGCCAGTTCGGTCCGCCGTGAATGTTCAGAATCGCGCGTTTGCTCTCCCCGCGATATAACAACGCGGGCACTTGCGTACCATCCATTCCCGTGTACGAAATTTCTTCAGGCTGCACAAAATTCAATTCTTCATCCAACGACTTCGTGAGTTGGGTCGTCTCGCCGCTTTTCAAATGTATCTTCCATAAGTCAGGCGGGTGATTGACATCCTCATACACAAGGACGACTCCATCGGATACAAACTGCGGAAACGCATGGACTCCGTCACCGACTTTCGCTTGACGAAGTTTTCCGCCTCTTTCCCAAAACTGAAAGCTGGTTCTCGTGCCTTCGCCGTGTACCCAGCCGACGATTTCCCCGCTTCGCGACCAGGCAGGCTGTGTATCATCGCCTATGGAGTCCGTCAGCCAGGCGATTTCCTGCGTCTCAACATCGTAAATTCCAATGTTGTGCCACTCGCCATTTTCACACGAAAACGCCAGTGACTTGGAATCAGGCGACCAGGCGGGGTGCTGCGCGTTCAACGGCTTGCCATCCATCATCAACTGCACCGTGCGGACTTTCGGTCCCTTGCGCCGTCCAATGGGGACGATGTGAATACTGCGATCACTCGCCGTCGACTCGGACTCTACTGCAATCCACATCCCATTGGGCGACCAGACCGCATCCCAGCAGGGATGGAAGATATTCCTCAGCATACGCAAGCCGCTTCCATCCAGCGGCAGCACATACAATGCGAACTGTCCCTTGGCTTCGGATAGCACCGCCAGCTTTTCCCCATCAGGCGACCATGACATATTCGGCTGGTTGGCATACAAAATTTGCGGTGTGAGGTCTGTGGTGATGTTTGTTTTCAGATCGTGGACGCAAATGTGATAAGACTCGCTGCCGTCAATATCCAATGCAAAAGCGATCTTCGTGCCGTCGGGCGAAAAGCGCGGAGAGAATTTAGCGCCTTTCAATGTCGTTGCGAGGGGCTGCTGGTCGAGTAGCGTTTTTTGCGTATCGAAACCCAGCCCCGAAGCAACCTTCTCATTTAACTGGGGATTGCTTCGTCGCCGCTTCGCGTCTCCTCGCAATGACATGCTCCACAACTCCCAACTCCCCGATTTATTCCACGAAAAGACGATCTTACTTTCATCAGGAGAGACAGCAAACGGCAAGCCGTTATCCACATTGGGGATGCGGAGGAATTCGGGGAGGGTCAGCATGGTGGTGTGAGGTGTGAGAAACGGGAAATAAGAAACGAGTAACGAGGGGCATTGTAACTCGTAACCTGTAACCTGTAACTCGTTACTCTCAAGCAGGCGCGAGTTCATCCAATCTTGGCAATTCTTCCATCCCCGCCTTTTTAGCGAGATCCAAAACAAGAACATGGACGTCCGCCAGATGGACGGGATCAAGTGCGGGTCGAGAGAATGAAGCGAGGATTTCCGTCACCTGCTCCCTGGCGCGGGTAAAAGTATCCGGCGAGCCGCCCTGCTTCCATCCACGAATCGAATCGCGGTCAATGATTTTTGTGGGCAGGTGTTGTTCCTTTTGGAAGAGTTGCATGGTGATCTTTTGTTTGAGGAAGTCGCCGCCTTTGAAATTGACGCCTTCAAAGAATTCGGTGGCGAGGGTTTCTGATTGTATCTTCATTCCTTCGAGCAGACGCTTTGCCATTGAAATTGACTCTGCGTCGATGACGAGTTTTTCGGGGCTTTGGCATAAAAGCGAATCAATCATGCCTGCGCCGGAGATCATATTGACGCCGCTTAACGCGCCGACGAGAAAACCCATACCGCTTTCGATGCCCGCTTGCATGTCGAGGATTTTCGCGTCGGTGGCGCCGAGGTAGGTGTGCGTGGGCAGCCCCAGCGATTTGCCGACCTGCGCGTAGGACGAGTCAATCATGGCGGTTTCGATGGCGCCATAAGGCGTGCCGCCTTTGCGCATCTCGAAGATCGCTGGCGCGCCGCCCCACACGATGGGCGAACCCGCGCGCGCGAGTTGATGAATGGCGATGCCCGAAAGGCACTCTGCCGCGTGTTGGGTGACCGCGCCAAGCAATGTCACGGGAGCCGCCGCGCCTGCCAGCGGCATGGAGACGATCTCGGCGGGGATGCCCGCTCGCGCGAGTTCGATCAATTGACCCGCGCCGAAGTTTGACCAGATCAACGGCGGCGAGGGGCAGGCATCAAAGATGGCGCGCGGTTTCTCGCGCAGTTTATCCCGTCCGCCTGCGAAGATGGCGAGCATGTCAATCATCGCATGGACGGTCTGATTGGTGAATGCGCCTGTGACAATCGGTTTTTTGGAATACAGCATGACCAGATACAAACGATACAGGTCATGGATGTCTTTCGGTACATCGTGACAGACCACCGCCGTGGATTGCGCGTCGTATTGCGGCAGGCTTTCCGCAACCTTGATAACGCGGATCAAGTCGGCGGTTTCGGCGGTCTTGTGTTCCAGCGTCTCCGGGATGAGGACGGAGATGCCCGAGGATCCCGGGTCGAAGTGAACCGCATCGCCTCCATACCGGACTTTGGGCTTGCCCTCGTAGTCGTACAGTTGGAACTCGCGCGGGACCGTTTCCAATGCCTTGCGGACGATTTGTTCTGGAACGCGGACGACCTGCGTTTCTTCGTTCACGTCCGCGCCGGCTTCGGCAAGCAACTGCCTTGCTTCCGCGTTCTGTACCTTGATGCCGGGCTTGAGCATCAGTTGATAGGCTTCGTCGAGGATGCGGGAGATCAGGGCATCGTCGAGCAGGGATAACTTGGGTTGCATGGTGCCTCCGTTTTGAGATACAAGAAACGAGATATGAGTGACGAATTCTTCCTCGTTACTTGTTACTTTGGTTATCCCAGGAGGAATATGTCGTTGCGAGGAGGGTGTTCTTCCCGACGCTTGTCCTGAGCCTGTCGAAGGGAAGCAATCTCTAGGCTAAAGGGGATTGCTTCGCCGCAAAGAGCGCGGCTCGCAATGACATGTCACACAATTTCCAAATCTTCCAGCCTGGGCAATTCTTCGAGACCTGCCTTTTTGGCGAGGTCGAGCATGTACGAGTGGAGATGCGTTATCTGGTCGGGATCAAGTTCGGGTTGAGAGTATGAAGCGAGCAGTTCCTTCACACGGAGTTTGGCTCTGCCGAAGGCATCCAGCGAACCTGCTTCCTTCCAGACGCGGGTCGAGTCGCGGTCAATCACGCTGCTGGGAAGATGCTGCTCCTCGCGGAAGAGTTTCATCGTGATCTTCTGCTTCAGGAAGTCGCCGCCTTTGAAATTGATCTTTTCGTCGTAGAAGCCTGTGGCGAGCGTGTCGGTGTGCTGCTTGACGCCACCGATCAGGCGTTTTGCCATGGCGATGCCTTCTGCATCGAGGACGAGTTTTTCCGCGCTGTGGCAGGCGAGGAAATCCAACATGCCCGAACCGGAGATCATGTTGATGCCGCTCAGCGCGCCGACCATGGCGGAGATGCCGCTTTCGAGCCCGGCTTGCGCGTCCACGAGTTTTGAATCTGTTGCGCCGAGGTAGGTGTGCGTCGGCATATTGAGCGTCTTTGCAACCTGCGCGTAGGAGCAGTCGAGCATGGCGGTTTCGACCGCGCCCATGGGCGTCGCGCCTTTGCGCATGTCGAAGATCGCCGCCGCGCCGCCCCACACGATGGGGGCGCCGGGCTTTGCCAATTGATGGATGGTGATGCCTGCAAGGACTTCCGCCGTGTGTTGTGTGACCGTGCCAAGCATGGTGACGGGAGCCGCCGCGCCCGCCAGCGGAACGGATACGATCTCGGCAGGGATACCTGCCCGCGCGAGCGCGATCAGATTGCCTGCGCCGAAGTTGCTCCAGATGAGCGGCGGGGCGGGGCAGACGTCAAAAATGGCGCGCGGTTTTTCTCTCGCCGCTTCCATGCCGCCCGCAAAGACCGCGAGCATGTCAATCATCTCCTGCACGGTCTTGTTGGTGAACGCGCCGGTGACGATGGGTTTCTTCGAGTACAGCAATGCAAGATACAGGCGGTACGAGTCCTGGATGTCCTTCGGCACGTCATGGCAGATCACCGCCGTGGACTGCGCGTCGTATTGCGGCAGTTGCTCCGCGACCTTCAGCAGGCAGATGAGATGCTCGGTCTCGGTGGTCTCGTGTTCGAGCGTGTCGGGGTTGAGGATGGCGATACCCGATGAACCGGGGTCGAAGTGAACGTCATCGCCGCCGTAATGGACGGTGGGATTGCCATCGTAATCGTACAGGTAGAATTCGCGCGGCACACTTTCCAATGCGCGTTGGACAAGCGCAGCGGGAATCCCAACAACCTGGTTTTCAGGATATAGTTTCGCGCCCGCGGCGGCGAGCAGGTCACGCGCTTCCTCGTTTTGCACCTTGACGGCAGGACAGCGCAGAAGTTCGTATGCCTCCTCTAAAATGCGGGTGATGATCTCGTCACTGAGTAAAGTTAGTTTTGGTCTCATCCGACACCTCTAATTGGGATTTGATTTCTCTTTGGCGAAGAGAGAAGGTTGCAACCTGTAACTTGTAACCTAAGACTTTTCTACCGACTTGATAATTTTGTCGAACTCTTTGCTAATTCTTTCATCCAGCGGATCGGGCTGGTGCTCTTTCAATATCTTCCTGGCTTTGTTCAATGCCCAATCGCGCGCGTCGTCTTTTTTCGTTTCCCACTCGGTGTAGGGACGGCGATCCAAAAACTGCGGCAGGAACAGGTCGCGCATGTGATTGCGGGTGTGCTTCTGGGCGAGGAAATGCCCACCGGGTCCCACCGCCGCTATCGCGTCGAGCGCGAGGGTCTCCTCATCCACGACGATGCCCTGCATCATCTTGTGGATGATGGAAAAAATCTCGCAATCCATCATCATCTCGGCATACGACCAGATGCGGCTGCCGTGCAGGAATCCGACTCCCAGCAGCATATCGGACATGACCACGCTTGCCATGAAGGTGGAGAGACTTCCTTCAAGCCCCGCCTGCCAGTTCGGTTCCTTCGCGCCGGTGGCGAACGATCCCATCGAAAGCGGGATGTTGTAGAAATCCGCGAGGACATTGGTAGCCGCGCCGAAGAGGAAGTCTTCCGGTCCGCCGCCGGTGTACGCGCCTGAGCGCGGATCGGATGCGGTCTGCGCGGCGGCGTAAAAGACCGGCGCGCCGGGATAAGCCAGTTGTAAAAGGGCGGTGGCGGCGATCACTTCCGCGTTGCCGACGGCGAGCGTCCCTGCCATCGTTGCGGGTCCCGTCGTCAGGCAGGATGCCATGGTCATAAAGCCGGTCGGGATGCCGTGTTCGGCGGCGATCAAGGCGGCGTCGAGCGAACCGCCGTCATGTCCGAGGGGAGGCGCAGTGCATTGCATCAACGAGAGGACGGGACGCTTGCGCACTTCCGCTTTGCCGCCCGCGAGGATGACCGCCATCTCCATCGCGGCTTGCGCCTCATGCACGCTGTAAATGGACTCGGTCTGCACGTGCTTGGTGGAGTTTTCCCAGACGGCTTTGACTTCGTGCAAGCCGCGCGTTTCGGCGGGCGTGTCCTGCGCGGAGACGGGAACCCAATGAAAGGCGACTTCCTCGGTGGCATCGGCAACGCGCGCAATATCGCGGACATCCTGCAAACAGGACGTGCGCTTTTCTTTGGTTTCGATGTCAATCACTTCCACGCCGCAGCCGTCCGTGCCGAGACAGACGTGATTTCCGTCCAGCGGTAAATCCTGCTGCGGATCGCGCGCCGCGAGCGTGTAAGCGGGCGGGCATTTCTTCAACGCCTCTTCAATGACCTGCGGCTTGACTCGCACAATTCGTTTTTCGTGATCCACATCCGCGCCGTTTGCTTCCCAAATTTCCAACGCGCGTTTGGACGGGAATCGCACGCCGACATTTTCGATGATTTGCAGTGTCGCATCGTGAATCTTTTGAACGTCTTCCTTTGTCAGTATTTCCAGTTTCAGTTTTGGATTACTGATTGTCTTAATGTTTTTATGAGACATGAGCCCTCCAAGGCAAAATGTCTCTCTTCTCTCTCTGAGTACTATGTCATTGCGAGTGGCGCAGGGCGCCACGAAGCAATCTACTGTTTATGATGGAAGCCAAGATTGCTTCGTCGGGCTAAAGCCCTCCTCGCAATGACAAATTATTCCTTGCCGACCAACTGCTTCGCCAACTGCACCGCTCCTACCGCGTCTTCCGACGTGCCGTCCGCCTTGATCTTGGTTGCCCAGTCGCGGGTGATCGGCGCGCCGCCGACCATCACCTTGATACGCGGGCGCAAGCCTTCTTTATCCAACTCTTCGATGACTTCACGCTGACGTACCATCGTGGTGGTAAGCAGGGCGCTCATACCGATCAGGTCGGCGTTGATCTCCAGCGCCTTGCCGATGATCTTGTCCGCGGGCTGATCCACGCCCAAGTCCACCACTTCAAAGCCGGACGCGCTCAGCATCGTTCCCACGAGCGTCTTGCCGATCTCATGGATGTCGCCTTCGACGGTGGCAAGCACCACGCGCCCCATGATTTCGCGGGCTTCGCCGAGTTTGATCAACTCAGGCTCCAGCGTGGCGACGGCGGCTTTCATCGCTTCGCCTGCCATGACCAACTCGGGCAAAAACGCCTCTCCCGCCCCGAACTGATCGCCGATGTAATTGACCCCGACCACAAACCCCTTGGTGATGGCATCCAGCGGCGGCACCCCCATTTCGATGGATTTTTTGGCAAGCTCCACCGAAATATCCGAATCCCCGTCAATGATGCTCTGCGCCATCTCTTTGAACAATTTCTCCAATTCGTCCGACATGCTGCCTCCAATTATTTTGATTTTTTTATCAAGTGCGTCACTTGCTTCTCTTTTTCTCTCAGCAATTTTGCGGGAATGTTCAGGTAATCCTCCAGCCACTTGCCCGAATCCATCACATGTTCAATGGATGCCTGCACCGCCAAGTCTGAGTCCCCGTTTCGGAGCGCCTCCAAAATGGCGGCGTGTTCGTCGTGGGTCTGGGCGATGCTTCCTCCCACCAGTTCGGGGTTGCGGAATAATGCTTCGTACAACAGCCAGTCTGGAAATGCGTTTGCGACAATTGCATATAATTTGATCAACAAATCGTTTCCCGATGCCTCTGCAATCGCAGCATGGAACTCGCGGCTCAACTGCCGTTCCTGCGGCATTTCGTTTAATTCGACGTGCCTGTTCATTTCCTCCATGATCGCTTCGATCTTCCCGATCTGTTCCGGCGTGATGTTCAACGCCGCGTCTCGCGCGATCATCGCTTCGAGTATCAGCCTCATCCCGTAAGCCTCGACGATATCCTTCGCAGACATCTCGCGCACGCGCACGCCGCGATAGGGAACCCGCTCCGCGATGCCTTTTGCAACCAATAAATCCAACGCCTCGCGCACGGGGGTCATGCTCACGCCCATCTGCCCCGCGATGTCCTCCTGCCGCAGCCAGTCGCCAGGTCCGTATTTGCCTGCGATGATCTGGCGGTGAAGCGCATCGTAGATTTCTTCTTTTAACGGTTTGTGGGTGAGTTCTTTCTCTATTGACTTCATGATTATATATTATATATAATCCAACTTGATTTCGGAAGTGCCGCATGTCACGAAAAATGTCACTGGCTATACATAGCGCGGCAAGCCGCAGCCAAAGTAAGTCGGATTGGCAATCCGACCTACGCGCAAAATCTTCGCGGTAGGCGTAGTTTTTACAGAGCAATAC
>JAGUZU010000024.1 GCA_020060625.1 Anaerolineales bacterium
GATTACGTCAACGACCACATTTGGGATGTGGAACTCGGCAGCAACGACCCGGAGCGGTCTGCCATCGGCATCCATACCACCTTTGGATTACGCGCGCGTTCGATGCGCATTTTTTTACGCTTCACCGAAGGCGGCATTACGGTTACAGACCCTAACGCCTTCGCGGGCAAACCGTCACTACGCCGCTTCTACCCAAACTTCCTGACGCTCGATTTTGTTCCCTTTGAAAATCTTCAAACCACAACCGATTTCTGGGTTCCCGATTCACACGCCAGTGCAGGGCGCGTAACACTCACCAACAAAAGCACCGCCGTCCGCCATATTCAACTGGAAGTATGCGCCGCACTCGCCCATCTCAACGGGCAATCCATCATCCCCACGCAGCAGCAACTCGTGAATATTTTAGCGGGACAAACCAGCGGAATCGCGCCCGTGATCTTCATGACCGGCGGACCCAAACACGGACCCGGTCCGCACGCCTCGCTTCTTCTCGACCTCGAACTTGGTCCCGGCGCCACTCGAACCTTATCCTTCGCCGAAGCCGCGCTCGACACCATCCCCGCAGGTTTCGATCTCGCCCGCAAGACTGCCGCCCGTCCGTGGCAGGCGGAACTTGCCCGCATCGAAATGCTCGACGCCAGCCAGACTCTCGACATCCGCACAGGCGACCCCGAGTGGGATGCGGCGCTCGCCTTCAGCCAGAAAGCCGCGCATGCCCTGTTCCTCAGCAACGGCGCATTGCCAGCCCCATCCTTTGTGCAAACCCGCCACGCGGATAACGGCTATTCCCCCAAAGGCGACGGCACGGATTATCCGCCCGCATGGAACGGTCAGTTCGCGCTCGACGTGTATTACCTGTCCAGCGTCTTGTCCGCCGCGCCGCAGGTGACGAAGAATCTGCTGCTGAACTTCCTTGCCACGCAGGACGAAGACGGCGAAATAGACGGGAAACCCGGGCTGGCGGGTCAGCGCGGGAAGTTCCTCTCCATGCCGATCCTTGCCGGCATGGCATGGAAATATCTTCAAACCACGCAGGATGCTGATTTTCTCAACGAGGCATACCCCAAACTGGTCAAATTCTTCTGGTCGTGGTTTTCCGGTCAGCATGACCGCAACCGCGACGGCGACCCCGAATGGGATCACGTCCTGCAAACCGGCTTTGAAGACAACCCGCTCTTCGATGCTTGGAATCCGTGGTCGCAGGGATTGGATGTCTCGTTCGTTCACAGCCCGTCGCTCGAGTCCATGCTGTACCGTGAAGCGCGGATGCTCGCAAGAATCGCGCGCCAACTTGGCAAGCCGGAGGAAGAGACGGCTTTGATCACCACGCAGGGGGAGAAGATCAGGGAATCCATCGAAGCGGGATGGGATCCGCGCAGCAGTTTTTATTCGTATCGTGACCGAGAAACGGGTCGAGTTTCGGTTGGCAAGGTCATTGCCAAGCGCAAAGGCGATGGCAACATGAGACCCAAGTTCGAGTCTGAGACGCCGGTCCGGCTGCTGGTGGAGATCCAGACCAAAAGTCCAGCCGCGAAGCGACCGGAAGTGGAAATCAGCGAATACTTCACCAAGTCCAAAGGCGAGGTGGAAGTCATCTCCGGGCATCAATTCCAATGGCGCACGGGCGGCTTGGTGGCGACCACGCAGAACGTCTTCTCGCGCGTCGGGCGCGTGACAGTGACCGGGCTGGAGGAGAAAGACAGAATCAATGTCAAGATCGTTGACACGACGGGCGAGGATATTACGCTGGCGCTGCCGTTGTGGGCTGGCATGGTGGAGAAACAGCGCGCTCACGCGATGATCGGGCGCAACGTGATGAACGCCGAACGCTTCGACCGACCATTTGGATTGCCGTCGCTTCCGTTCATACCGGACCCGGAAGCGGAATCGGTTTCATTGAGCGTGAGCCTGCCGTGGAATACGTTGATCGCCGAAGGTCTGCTTGACTACGGCTTCCGCGCCGAAGCCACGCGCCTGACTGCGCGTATGATGAACGCGGTCATCCAGAATTTGAAACAGAATCGGGCGTTTTACCAGCGTTACCACGCCGAAAAAGGGACGGGCATTGGCGAGCGGAATGCGCTCACGGGTTTTGCGCCAGTCGGTTTGTTCATGCAGGCGCTGGGCGTGACGATCCTTTCCGGGTCGCGGGTGCGGCTGGAAGGGCGCAATCTCTTCCCCTGGCAGGTGACGATCAAATACAAGGGACTGACCATCGTGCGCGGCTCCGAGCAAACGACGGTCACTTTTGCGAATGGGGAGAGCGCAATCGTGAAAGACGAAGCGGCGTGTATTGTGGAGATGTGACAAAATCCCGCAAAAAGACGAAAAACATGCAACATCCTGTGACATACGGGATGTTTTTTTACTTTTCAATCATGTAATTGATGAAATTTGGCACAACCTCAAAAAATATGGTATAAAAATTTTTGGGGTTTTTGCTGGTTTTTGTATATTTCAGGGGAGTATGAGTTTATAAGTAGCGAAAGGAGCAACTCCATGACAAAAACAGTGGTCGCCGCGGCGCTGGGCGAATGTGTCCATGTGGCGGGCGTGATGAATTTTCTGCGTCTCGCAGAATCGGCGGGATGGAAAACCGTCTTTCTCGGTCCGGCTGTGCCGATTGACGAAGTGCTGAAAGCCGCCAGACGCGAGAAGGCGGAGATGGTCGGTATTTCGTATCGCCTCACGCCTGAGACTGGCGAACGTTTATTGGGTGAGTTTGCCGAAGCCGCATCGGACTTGCACGAACAGGGAATCCGCTTTGCGTTTGGCGGGACTCCGCCCGTAGCCGAGCGCGCCAAGTCCATCGGATTTTTCGAGCAGACCTTCGATGGCAGTGAACAAGTCGAAGATGTGTTAAGTTACCTGAAAGGGGATCAAGCCACAGTTAAGTCCGAAGCGGATTATCCGCAGACGACAGTGGAACGCATCCAGTGGAAATCCCCGTATCCGATATTGCGTCATCATTTTGGTCTTCCAACGATGGAAGCGACGATTGAGGGCATCGAAAAAATTGCGGAGGCGCACGCGCTGGATGTCATCTCGCTCGGCATTGATCAGGATGCGCAGGAAAATTTTTATCATCCCGAACGGCAGAACCCGCGGCAGAAAGGTGCGGGCGGTGTGCCAGTGCGCTCGGAGGATGATTATCGCGCGTTGTATCAGGCAAGCCGACGGGGGAATTATCCGCTCTTACGCACGTATTCGGGAACGGACGATTTTATAAAGCTCGCAGAAATGTACAAGCGCACGATCAACATTGCATGGTGTGCCATTCCACTTTTTTGGTTCAACCAAATGGATGGGCGCGGTCCGTGGGACTTGGAAGGTTCGATCCGCGAGCATCAACAGGTGATGCAGTGGTACGGTGAAAATAATATTCCCGTGGAGTTGAACGAGCCGCATCATTGGGGTATGCGCGATTCGTCGGATGTCACGTTTGTGGTTTCTGCGTTCTTATCCGCGTATAACGCGCGCGCTTTTGGCGTGAAGGATTACATCGCGCAGATGATGTTCAACAGTCCGCCGGGTCTTTCGGATGCGATGGATTTGGCGAAGATGCTGGCGGTGATGGAGATGATTTCTCCCCTCGCCCTCACCCCCGCCCCCTCTCCCACAGGGAGAGGGGAGAATGGATTCCGCATTTGGAAACAAACCCGCATCGGCTTGCTCTCGCATCCGCTCGACACCGACGCCGCGCGCGGGCATCTCGCCGCCGCCACCTATCTGCAAATGGCGCTCAAGCCCGATATTTATCACATCGTCGGGCACACCGAAGCCGATCACGCCGCCACTGCGGATGACGTCATCGAAGCCAGCAAAATCGTCCGCCGCGCGATCAACAACGCGATGGGCGCGCCCGATATGACCAAAGACCCCGCCATCCAAAAGCGCGTGAAGGAATTGGTGAAGGATGCGAATCTGTTACTGGATGCAATTCGCGGACTCTCCGCCTCTTCTTCGGACCCGCTCACTGATCCCGCCACCCTGACCTTAGCCGTCACTTCGGGCTTGCTGGACGCGCCGCAACTCCGCAATAACAAATTTGGGCGCGGACAAGCGCTGACGCGCATTGTGGACGGCGCGAGCGTGGCGGTGGATAAAAAGGGCAAGCCGATTTCGGAAAAGAAGAGAATCGCGCAGGCAATGAAAGCGTAGGTCACGCTTGCAGCGTGACAGTTACGTTGAAAACGCGACCTACAAATCTACACAACTCACACGGAGGTTTACATGGCAACAAAATTCGCAGTGATCGGCGCGGGACACGGCGGCAAGGCAATGGCGGCGCATCTGGCGTTGATGGGATTCAAAGTCTCGCTGTACAACCGCACGGAAAGCCACATCGAAGTCATCAAGAAACGCGGCGGCATCGAACTGGATGGGGATGAGAACGTCCCGCACGGTTTTGGAAAACTCAGGCGCGTCACATCCGATATTGGCGAAGCCATCAAGGACGCGGAAGTCATCATGGTGGTTTTGCCTTCGTCCGCGCATGCGGAGATTGCCGCCGCCATGTCGCCGCACCTGAAGGACAGGCAGATCGTCATCCTGCACCCGGGGCGCACCTGCGGCGCATTGGAAGTCTCGAAAGTTGTCCGCGACAGCGGCTGCACGGCGGATATCACCATCGCCGAAGCCGAAACCTTCATCTACGCCTCCCGTTCCGAAGGTCCCGCGGCGGCGCGCGTTTTTCGTGTCAAGGAAGCCCTGCCGCTGGCGGCGCTGCCCGCCACCCGCACGCAAATGGTGTTGGACGCGATCAACGAAGCGTATCCGCAATTCTTCGATGGCATTGACGTCTTGCATACCAGTTTGAACAACATGGGCGCCATCTTTCACCCCGCGTTGACGCTGCTCAACGCAGGTTGGATCGAAGCCACACACGGCGACTACCAGTTCTACATCGACGGCGTCACCCCGTCTGTGGCGCGCATGTTGGAAGTGCTGGACCGCGAGCGCGTGACCGTCGCCTCGGCGCTGGGGCTTCGCGCGCGCACCGCATTGGAGTGGCTGCAACTCGCCTACGACACCACCGGCGCAGACCTGCACGAAGCGATCCACAACCAGCCGGGCTATTACGGCATCAAGGCGCCGCCCACGTTGAACCATCGTTATATTTTCGAGGAAATCCCCATGAGCCTTGTGCCAATCGCGTCCCTGGCGAACCGTTACGGCGTCAACGTGCGCGGCATCGAGAGCATCATCCGCATTGGCAGCATCATCCACCGCACCGATTACTGGCGGCGCGGCAGGACGGTTGAAAAACTTGGCATCGAAAATTGGAGCGTCAGCGAACTGACGCGCTTCGTAAAGGAGGGCGTAATCGATTAACTTGTAAAAGACTGTTTCTTAAGTACACGGACAAACACGGATTTTTAAAAAGGTTTTTCCGTGAGAATTCGTGAAACTTGTGCTGAGCCTGTCGAAGTATCAGCGTGATCCGTGCGCCAAAAAGCGCTTAAGAAACGCTCTCTAAGGCAAGCAAGGGCGACCCTGCAATATAAATAATCTCATCTTGAGCTCGACAGGCGGGTACCCCTACAAACTATAAACAGGAAAACACAATCAAAAAGGAGATATATTATGTGTGGAATCGCTGGCGTTTTGCATCAACCAGCAAACGGAAACGTCAAATCAATGGTCGAAAAACTGGCGCACCGCGGACCGGACGGTCACGGCGTAAAGGACTTGAAACATGCCTCGCTTGGGCATACCCGTCTCGCCATTCTGGATATCGAGGGCGGACACCAGCCAATGCAGCATGAAGAAACCTGGATCGCCTTCAACGGCGAGATCTACAACTACCGGGAACTGCAAAAGGAATATCTTTCCAATGAAAAATTGAAGACGCACTCGGATACCGAGGTCATCCTGCATTTGTACAGGAAATTCGGTCCTGAATTCGTGCGTCTTTTGGACGGCATGTTCGCATTTGCCATTTATCAAAACGGGGAATACCTGCTTGCGCGCGACCCGCTGGGAATCAAACCGCTTTACACCGGCACGCAAAACGGGCGCATGTACTTTGCATCCGAAGTCAAGGCGCTGAAGGACAAAGTCGAATCGGTGAAGGAATTCCCTGCGGGTCACTGGTTCCACTCAAAGTCCGGGTGGAGGCGTTTTTATCAGGTCGAGAAAACGATCCGACCGTTCGAAGGAAGCGAAGGCGAAGCCGTCACATTGATCAAATCCACTTTGCGGCAAGCCGTCCATAAAAGGCTGCTCGCCGATGTGCCGGTGGGAATCAGCTTGAGCGGCGGGCTGGACAGCAGTATCGTCTCGGCGCTGGCATGTGAAAATACGGAACAGCTCCATTCGTTCTCCGTGGGTGTGGAAGGCAGTGAAGACCTTGCCGCGTCGCGCATGATGTCCGAATTTTTGCACACGCAGCACCACGAACTGGTTTACACCGCGCAGGACATGGTGGATGCGCTCCCCGATGTGTTGTATTATCTTGAGACCTTCGACCCCGCCCTGGTGCGCAGCGCCATCCCAAATTATTTTCTGGCAAAGCTCGCCTCGGAACACGTCAAGGTGTTTTTGACGGGCGAGGGCGCGGATGAGATCTTCGCCGGGTATGACTATCTCTCGGATTTCGACGACGCCGAAGCCTTGCAGGATGAAATGATCGAGATTACGGAAGCGCTTCACAACACGAACCTGCAGCGCGCCGACCGCATGTCCATGGCGTTCAGCCTCGAAGCGCGCGTCCCTTTTCTGGACGTGAAATCTGTTTCGACCGCCCTGAGCCTTCCCCCCGCCTGGAAATTGCACAACGGGCGCGCCCCCAAGCATTTGCTCCGCCAGGCGTTTGCCGACGACCTGCCGGATGAGATCGTCAACCGCCCCAAGCAGAAGTTTTCCAAAGGCGCGGGCTCGTCCGACCTGATCGTGCAGCTTGCCGATGAAAACATCTCGGACGATGAATTCCTTGCCGAGTCGCAGCGTCTGCAAAGTGAATGGGATTACACCCTTCCGAACAAGGAAGCCCTGTATTACTACAAAATCCAGCGCGAGTTTTACGACGATCAGTGGATATTCCCCAACATGGGGCATAGCCGCAGCTTATAAGTTCAGGAGGTTCCATGGAAGTTTTCGACTGGCAGGCGTGGGTGATTCTGCCTTTGCTGGTGTTCACTGCCCGCCTGATCGACGTGGCGCTTGGCACGGTGCGCATCATTTTCACCTCGCGGGGCAAGAAACATCTCGCGCCCCTGCTTGGTTTTGTGGAGGTATTCATCTGGGTCAGCATCATCGCGCAGATCACGCGGGGGACGAACAATGTCATCGCATACCTGGCGTATGCCGCCGGGTTTGCGGCTGGCAACTACCTCGGCATGTACATCGAGGATAAGCTGGCAATCGGCACGCTGGTCGTTCGCGCGATTGTCCCGGAGGAGATTTCCGGCGCGCTTGCCAAAGCCTTGAAAGAGAAGGGGCTGGGCGTGACCAGCGTCAGCGGCATGGGTTCGCATGGACCGGTGAAACTGATCTACACTGTGGTCATGCGCAAGGAACTGACCATGGCGGCAAACGCAATCAGGTCTGTTCATCCGAATGCCTTCTTTACGGTGGAGGAACTGCGTTCCGCCGAACATGGGATCTTCACGCCCGCTTCCCAGTCTGTTACTCCATTCGGAATGCTCGCAAAGCGAAAATCAAAATAATATTGGGTTATACTCGGAACGCAGCGGCTTGTCACATTGGTTTACACTGATGATTCAGGGGAATAGAAACACAACGAGGAAAGTCAATAACAATGAAGATCACCCTGTTACATTACTCCGCGCCGCCCGTTGTGGGCGGTGTGGAGAGCGTTATGGAACACCATGCCAGCCTGATGCAGAACGACGGGCATCAGGTTCAAATCGTCGCCGGGCGCGGCAGGCAGGTGGATTCGCGCATTCCGTTCGTGTCCATTCCGCTGGTGGATTCGCGGCATCCTGACATTCTCTCGATGAAGGAGGAGTTGGATCAGGGGAGAGTCCCTGCGGGTTTCGAATCAGCCGTCGGGAAGATCGAGGCGTTGGTGAACGAGGCGTTGCAAGACACCGATGTGTTGATCGCGCATAACGTCTGCTCGTTGAATAAAAATCTCGCCCTGACCGCCGCGCTGTTCAACATCAGCCAAAAGAGAAAAGATTTGCGTGTAATCCTGTGGCATCACGACCTGGCATGGACAACGCCTCGTTACCGCGCCGAACTGCATGAGGGGTATCCATGGAACTTGCTGAAAACCGCGTGGAACGGCGTGACACAGGCGACCATCTCGGACATGCGGCAGGACGAACTGGCGGAATTGATGGGATTGGAAAAGTCCGCGATCACAGTTACGCCAAACGGCGTGGATGTGGACAAGTTCTTGAAATTGGAGGAACAGACCCGCGAGTTTGCAGGCAGGCTGAACCTGCTGAGCGCCGACCCGCTGTTGTTATTGCCTGTCCGCATCACGACACGCAAGAACATCGAACTGGCGTTGAAGACACTGGCGCATTTGCGCGAGCATTATCCCAACGCGCAATTGGTGGTGACAGGACCGCTCGGTCCGCACAACCCTGCGAACGCGAAGTATTTCGAAAAACTGACGTCCCTGCGGAGGGAACTGGGGTTGGTCGGGGCGGCGCATTTCCTCGCCGAATTGACGGATGAATTCATCCCCGATGCGGTCATTTCGGATTTTTACCAACTGGCGGACGTTTTGTTCCTGCCAAGTTTCGAGGAGGGGTTTGGCATTCCCATCCTCGAAGGCGGATTGACGGGTATTCCAATATTTTGCTCGGATATCCCGCCCCTGCGCAAACTGGGCGGAGACTTCGCAACGTATTTTTCGCCCGATGAAGATTCGAAAAAGGTTGCCGGGTTGATGTTGAAGCGGCTCACTGGCAGCGTCGAACTGAAGATGAAATCTTATGTCCGCGCGAACTTTATATGGAACAGCATTTATAGAATGAAGATCGCCCCCCTGCTTCGCGCCGATTGAGAGGAAAAAAGGCATGAAGACGTTTCAAAAGAGCAACCTGATCAAAAAAGTGCTTGTGCCTTTTGTGCATGGCTGTAATCAGCGCTCCGCCATCCACGCCGCCGAGGCGATTGCCGGGCATGAAAACATCATGCTGACCGGGTTCATTCACGTCCCGGAGGGTCGGTCATTAAGCATGGCGGCTGTCCAGGCGCGCGAATTGAGAAAGACGCTCAAGAAGCTGTACAAGGTAAAACGAAACAACAAATGGGCGCAGGTACATGTCTCCCACAAACCGTGGGACGACCTCCTCCACGTAATCGCGGAAGAACAACCGGACCTGTTGGTTTTGGAATATCCGGGTCAAATGGAGGCGTTGAATGTCGCCATTTCCGAAGTGCTGTCGCAAACCCCTTGCAACATTGCCATCGTAAACCATCGCATCGAAGCAGATATCAAAAACGCCCTGATGCCCATCCGCGGCGGACCGTACGCCGGGCTGGCGCTGCGCATAGCCTTGTCGCTGCGTAAAAATAAAGGGACAGAGATCATCTCGCTTCATCTCTACCCCGAAAATATCACCCGCGAACAGGATGTAGCCTTCAAGGGAGCCGACCAGGTGCTGCGCAATCTCCCCGAAATCCAACGCCGCGAGGTCGCCACCGAACTGCCAATCGACACGATCTTCGAATCATCGAAAGAGTATGACATCATCATCATGGGGACGTCCGTCCAGCCGAACCAGCCGCCTGTGATCGGAACCGCCGCCGAAAAAATGATGAGCCAAAGCCAGCATGGGGTGATCCTCGTCAAGACGAAACTTCCCAGCAACATCAACCCCGCCAGCGAGGAAGCCGGAAAGACCACCATCTCGGTGCTGGTGGATAAATGGTTTGCAGAAAACACCTTCCATGCCGATGAATTCAGGGATTTGAAATTCCTGCTCTCACTAAAGGAAAAACAGGGACTGAGCATCAGCCTTGCCCTGCCGGCGCTCAACGAAGAGGAGACCGTCGGCAAGGTCATTACCACCATCCAGAAGGTCCTTGTCCATGAAGTTCCCTTGTTGGATGAAATCGTCCTGATGGATTCGGATTCAACCGACCGCACGCGGGAGATCGCGGAAAGCCTGGGAGTTCCCGTGCATATTCACCAGAAGGTCCTGCCGCAATACAGCGCCCGCCACGGAAAAGGGGAGGCGCTCTGGAAAAGCCTGTATTGCACGCGCGGCGACATCATCATCTGGATCGATACGGACATCGTCAACATCAGTCCGCATTTTGTATACGGCTTGATTGGTCCGCTTCTACTTAAGTCCGATCTGAATTTTGTCAAAGGGTTCTATCGCCGCCCGCTGAAGGTTGGGAACAAGATGCAGGCGGGCAGCGGCGGGCGGGTCACCGAATTGACCGCGCGCCCTCTCATCAATCTCTTCTACCCTGAGCTTTCCGGCATCCTCCAGCCGCTCTCCGGCGAATACGGCGGCAGGCGGAGCGCGTTGGAAAAACTGCCCTTTTTCTCAGGCTACGGCGTCGAGATTGGACTGTTGATCGACGTGTTGGGTAAATTCGGCTTGAACTCCATCGGTCAGGTGGACTTGCAGGAGCGCATCCACCATAACCAGCCGCTTGAGTCTCTGAGCATGATGTCGTTTGCCATCATTCAGGCTGTGATCCGCAAACTGGAAAGGCAGTATGGTCAGAGCATCCTGGAGAACGTGAATACCACCATGAAACTCATCCGTTACGGGCAGGAACGTTTCTTTCTGGATGTGGAAGAGATCGCCGAGCGCGAACGCCCGCCGATGATCGAGATACCGGAGTATGTGGAGAGTCATGGAAAAAAAGGGGGCTGACAGGCAAGTTTCAGTTATACTAACGCAATGTCGCTTTTCCTTCAATTTGCCTTTCTCCTCTCCGTCATCCTGTTTTGCGCAAAAGCCGCCGGATATTTGAGCGTCCGCATCGGACAGCCTTCCGTGTTGGGGGAATTGATCGCGGGCATCCTGCTTGGTCCTTCCCTTCTCAACCTGCTTGGTTTTTCTTTCATCGAACACAGCCTCGCAGAAACGATCAAACTGCTCGGCGAACTCGGCGTGCTGCTGCTCATGTTCCTCGCCGGTCTGGAACTTCACCTGGACGAGTTGAAGGAAAACATGCACATCGCCGCTCTCTCAGGGACGTTTGGCGTGGTAGGACCCGTCCTGTTGGGATGGGGCATTGGCGCTCTTTTCGGCATGACCACCCCCGCCGCGATCTTTCTTGGGCTGACGCTTGGCGCGACAAGCGTCAGCATTTCGGCGCAGACGTTGATCGAGCTCAAGGCATTGCGCACGCGCGTAGGCTTGGGTCTGCTTGGCGCGGCCGTCTTCGATGATATTCTCATCATTCTCCTGCTCTCGGTCTTCCTCGCATTTCAAGGCGGGGGGGCAAGCGGTGGAATCGGCATTTTGTGGATTATCGTCCGCATGGCGCTGTTCGTGCTGGCATCCTTCCTGTTTGGAATGCGCATCCTGCCATGGATCATCCGCCAGGTATCGAAGTTACAAATCAGCCAGGGTCTGCTGGTTGCAACGCTGGCGCTGATGCTTGTATACAGCATTGCCTCGGAATATTTCGGCGGGCTGGCGGCGATCACCGGCGCGTTCATTGCCGGGTTGATGCTGGCGCGCACGCCGGAAAAGGAAAGGATCGAAACCGGCGTTCATTCGCTGGCATATGGTCTGTTCGTGCCGGTCTTTTTCGTCAATATCGGCTTATCCATCAACCTGCGGACTTTTCCCATGCAGGCGCTCTTGTTCACGCTCGTTGTCGTGTTGGTGGCAATCGCGGGCAAATGGCTGGGAGCGGGCATCGGGGCGAGGCTTGGCGGGCTGAGCAGTCTCGAATCCGCGCAGATTGGCGCGGGGATGATCTCGCGCGGCGAGGTCGGCTTGATCGCCGCCAGCATCGGCATCGCCAACGGTCTCGTCAACAACCATGAATTCTCCGCCATCGTCGTCATGGTGCTGGCGACCACGCTCGTCACGCCGCCGATTCTGCGGGCGTTGTTTGCGCGAAAACAGGTCGAGGCGAAGGCAAGCCAGCTCGAAGCGGAGCAGGCTCAGGCTTCGTCTGATGCGGTGAAGGTGGAGGCGTCGTGAAGACGTCGCGGCAAATCAAATCCATCGAAATGAAAAGGAGAAGCAGATGACAAACTCCGTCGTTCATTTATTACTGGTGGCGGTCATCCAGGAACAGGACTTGGACTCAGCCACCACAGCCCTGCAGAATGTGGGCGCGTCGCTGACGTACCTTTCCAGCGCGGGCGGTTTTCTCGGCAGGCGCAATGCAACCTTATTGATCGGCATTCCGCTCGGCGCGAAGGACAAAGCATTGGGCGCGCTTCATGAGGTATGCCGCCAGCGCATCGAATACATGACCCTTCCGCTGGAAGGCTCGCCCATGCCCATGCCCGCGCCGGTTCCCGTGACGGTGGGCGGCGCGACCGTCTTCGCCCTGCCGGTGGAACGCTTCGAACAGATATAACCCATCGAGGAGAAATCGCCATGAAATTGATTATTGTTATCGTCAAAGATCACGACGCCGACACGCTGACACAGGCTTTTACCTCCGGAAATTTCCGCGTCACCCGCGTGGCTTCGACGGGCGGGTTCCTGCGAAGCGGCGTGGTCACCATGCTGTTGGGCGTGGAGGACGACCAGGTGGAAGCCGCCATTCAAACCATGCGGGATGCGCTCCCCAAAAAGGGCGATGAAAAACGCGCCACCGTTTTCGTCGTCCCCGTTCATCATTACGAACAAGTGTAATCAACCCGCGAACAAAGACGTTCCAAGCGGAACCTTTTCGTCCGCGCGGCGTCTTTGTTTTATTTAAACGAGGTGTTCATGTTAAAAAATTCAAAGCCGCTTCTCGGCATTCTCATCCTGCTGATCGCCGCCCTTGCCTGCGCCAACCCGCTGGAGACGCAACCGCAAAACGGACCCGCCAACGTGGAGACCGTCGTCGCAGCGACCTTCGCCGCGCTGACATCCTCCCCCGGCGGCGGCTCGACGCTTCCTTCCACGCCCCAACCTGGGGATTCCCCATCCAGCCTGCTGCCGCACTCGATGTATTATCTCGCCAACGACGGCGCGCAGATCACGCAAGTCTTTCGGCTGGATAAAGATGGAAAGACGGTGACACAGCTTACTTTTGAGCCTGCAAATGTGAACCAATACGATGTCTCGCCTGTGGATGGCAGTGTCGTCTACGTCTCCAACAACCAACTGCTCACCGTCAATGCAGACGGAAGCAGCCGCAGCATGATCGTGGACGGCGGTCCATCCACCGAAGACAATGCCTTTCTCACCAGCATCACCAGCCCGGTCTGGTCGCCGGACGGGCAGACGATTGCCTACGGACATAAAGGATTGAACTTCTACTCCATCATCAGCGGACAATCCAACCGCGTGCTGGACGACCAGGTGGAGTATCTGGATGGCAACTTCGCAATACCGCGCGAACTTTACCGCCCAGAACTGTATTCCGCCGATGGAAGCAAACTTATCATCACGCTCGCATATTACGAAGGCGCATCCTCCGCCATCTATTACCTGAACGGCGGCGCGCTCGTCCGTTTGAAAGAGACCGACCGCGGAATTATTTGCTGCGGCGATTACTCCCTCAGCGCTGACGGCTCCACCCTGTTCTCCGGCAGCCCCACCTCCGGCATGTTCGCCGCCGGTCTCTGGCGCGTGGATACCGCCTCCGGGAACGTCACCACCCTGCTAAAAGGCGATTACGACAGCAGCCCCGCCGAAGTCGCCGACAATCCTTTCATCGCGCCGGATGGTCAATTGTATTTCTTCTATGCCAGCGTGCCAAACAGTGAAATGATGGGACGTCCGCCTTTGCAGCTTGTCCGCTCGGCGGCGGATGGTGTGACCGGCAGGACAACCCTGCGCCCTGAAATTTTCCAAACCATGAACGAAGCGCTTTGGGCTCCCGACGCCAGTTTTGTCATTGTCGCCAACGCCCAAACCGACCAGATTTACATGGGCGGCGAGGCGCAGTTATATCCCACCGATGGCAGCGCCATGGTTTCTCTCGCGCCATTCGCAAGAAATATGAAGTGGGGACCGTAATTTGCAGGGGCGGCTGAACGCCAGCCGCCCTTATTCCAGCACAAAATTATCAATCAAACGCGTTTTCCCCAAAAACACTGCCATCGAAAGCAGTGTTTTTCCTTTAATTACATCCAACTCTTCGAGCGAGTCATAATCCGCGCAGGAGACGTATTGCATCCGCGCCAGCGGCTCACGCGAAAGCGCCTCTTTCATCTTTCTTCTTAAAGTCTCTGCATCCCGCTCGCCTGCCTCATACAGTTCTTTCGCCGCGCTCAAGGCGCGGAAAAGCACTGTTGCCGCTTTGCGCTCGGCTTCGCTCAAATATTTGTTGCGGCTGGACATCGCCAACCCGTCCGCCTCGCGTCGAGTGGGACAGACAACTACTTCCAGCGGGAAGTTCAAGTCCGCAGCCATGCGCCGGATGACCGCCGCCTGTTGGGCGTCCTTTTGACCGAAGTAGGCTTTGTGGGGCTGCGTGGCGTTGAACAACTTCGCCACGACGGTGGTCACACCCCGAAAGTGACCGGGACGCATTGCGCCTTCCAAGCCTTTCGTGAGCGCTTCGACCTCCACCCAGGTCTGGCAGCCGGGCGGATACATCGTCTCCGCTGTGGGCGTCCAGACCAAATCCACGCCGAGAGGTTCGAGCAGGCTCAGGTCACGTTCGAGATCGCGCGGATATTTGGAGAGGTCTTCATTCGCGCCGAACTGCGTCGGGTTGACGAAGATGGAGACGACGGCATGCTGATTCTCCGCCTTTGCCTGGCGGACAAGCGATAAATGCCCCTCGTGGAGATACCCCATCGTGGGAACCAGACCAACCGTCCCGTCGAGAGAGAGGCGGGCGGCTCTTAGGTCAGAGAGAGAGGAAACAGTCTTCATTCTTTCTCCAAATTTGTATAGACATAATGCCTTTTTCCTACTTGACAGGGTAGAAACTTTGTTCTACACTGACATTACCAATTTAGTTCAAGGAGATCAAAATGGCTTACGGTTTTACAAATTCAAAAGGAAACACCTACTACCTGCACTCCAAAGGCAAGATGTTCTTCTTCTCCAAGGAGATCAAGGAAGGCGCTCTGGACGCCGTGCCAGCAGGCTACAACGTGGTGGAAATGAAGACGGGCCTGCCCGTTCTGAAGAAAGCCGAAGCGGCAGCTCCCGCCCCGGCTCCCACCGAAACACCTTCGGAAAGCGCAGGGTAGAACAAGTATAACCCTGTTCAAAATTCAACTGTTCTTTTAGATAAAAGGAGACTAATTATGACACGCACACAGCATCTAAAAGTTTACGAAACGAAAGGGGAGCCGACATGCCAACTCTAAACCGCGTTCAATTGATCGGGCGGCTGGGCAAAGACCCGGAGAGCAAGTTCACGCCCACCGGCAAGAAAGTCTGCCATTTCAGCCTGGCGGTCAGCAGCCGCTGGAAGGACAAAAGCGGCGAGACCCGCGAGTTTACTGAATGGGTCAACATCGAGGCGTGGGGGCGGCTTGGCGAGGTTTGTCACGAGTATTTGAAGAAAGGCAGTCTCGTCTATGTGGAAGGTCGTTTGAAAACCGACAAATACGAAGACAAGGGCGAGACGAAATACTTCACGAAAGTGGTCGCCCAGAGCCTGCAATTCCTCGACAAGCGCGAGAAGGAAGAGCCTGTGATTGCTGTCGAAGAAGACCCCGGCGAGTACGAGCTGGCGGGCGAATAATTTGTAAAACAAAAAGAGACTGTCACCGTAAAGTGACAGTCTCTTTTTGTTGGCTCTTTGGTATTTGGTGGGGTTCCCTTTTTTTACCACAGAGATCACGGAATCCACAGAGAAAAACCTTTAAAAAATCTCCGTGCTCTCTGTGCGC
>JAGUZU010000093.1 GCA_020060625.1 Anaerolineales bacterium
CCAGGGTGACCCATCATACCCACATCTACCTACTCTTCACGGTAGAACCTTTTCATAGGACTCACTGCCTTAGGCAGTGGTTTTACACTCTAATAAAACATCAACAGGAGAGGTATCTGATCTCAGACATTCAATCGGTGGAAAAAAGAGCGGTAGCGCCACAGTAAAGAGTGGAGTCTTCTCTGCCGAACAAATTTAGCCGCGAATTGCGCGAATTTCACGGATTTTTCGTTTCGTGCCAATTCGTGAAATTTGTGGCAGCCAGAAGTAGGTCAGGCTTTCAGCCTGACGCCCTTCTGAAATTTGAGAAAATGACGGTACATCTTTTCAAACTTGTACCGTCATTTTGCCAAAAATGAACCGTCTTTTTGGCGGACAGGTACTGTCTCGTTTGAGAAAACATCTCGATGTTTTTCGAAAGGAGACCTGGCAGGTTTTCAGGGACCCGTCAGGTCTCCTTTTTTTGGGTGTATGATTGCCCGCATGTCAAGAAATCGCATCATCATCGTCACCGCGGGGATTATGCTCAGCCTGTTCCTTGCTTCGATGGAGGCGACAGTCGTCGCCACCGCCATGCCAACCATCGTCGGTCAACTGGGCGGATTGGAACATTATTCGTGGGTCTTTTCGGCATACATGCTGGCTTCGACCACCACCGTCCCATTGTATGGAAAGCTCTCCGATATTTTCGGGCGGCGGAAGTTATATCTCTTCGCGCTGACGTTGTTCCTGGCAGGCTCCATCCTAAGCGGACAGGCGCAGACGATGACGCAGCTCATCCTCGCCCGCGCCTTGCAGGGACTCGGCGCAGGCGGCGTCATGCCGCTGGCTTTCATCCTCATCGGCGAGATGTTCACGCTCCAGCAGCGCGCCCGTATGCAGGGGCTTTTCTCCGGCGTGTGGGGAGTCTCGTCCATTGCGGGACCGTTGCTCGGCGGTTTCATCGTGGATCATCTCTCATGGCATTGGGTGTTCTACGTCAACATCATACCGGGGCTGCTGGCTGCGGCGCTGGTCGGTTTTGGGTGGCGGGACCAGGCTCGAGGTCAGGAAAGAGGCGCGGTGGACTACGCCGGAGCGGCGTTGTTATCATCCAGCATTGTCGCTCTTTTGCTCGGTCTCACCGTCTTTGATGTCGGCACAGCCGGCAGTTGGATGTTGATCGGGTTGTCCGTGTTGTTATTCGCCGTCTTACTGCGGGTGGAAAGCCGCGCCGCAGAGCCGATCCTGCCCATCCAACTTTTCCGCAGCGACCGCTTGTTTTCGACCTCCATCATGCACGGCGTGTTTGCGGGCTGGGCGATGTTCGGGACGATTTCGTTCATTCCGTTGTTTGTGCAATCGGCGCTTGGCACAAGCGCCACGCAGGCGGGCATTACCATCACGCCGCTGCTGCTGGGCTGGGTGACGGCAAGCATCGTCGGCGCGCGAATTTTGTTGAAGGTCGGTTATCGCAGGCTGACCATTACAGGCACCTCCCTGCTGGTGATCGGCGCATTTTTGATGTCGCAGGTCGGCGCAAACACCAGCCAGACCCTGATCATGATCTTTGTTACGCTGATGGGCGTCGGCATGGGATTTTCCATCCCGTCGTTCTTGATTGCAGTGCAGACGACGGTGGCGCGGCGGCATCTCGGCACTGCCACGTCCACAATCCAATTCAGCCGCTCCATCGGCGGGACAATCGGCGTGAGCGTGATGGGCGCAGCGTTGACCATGCGCCTCGCCTCGAACTTGAGTAGGGCTGGTCTGAAACCCGAGCTTGTTTCACAGCTGATTAATCCGCTCCCCGGCGCGGAAGCCGTCATTGATGAAGGCTTGCGTTTTGCCGTGGCAAACGCGATCCATATCGTCTTCGTGATTGCGTTCGTCTCCGCCGCGATTGCGCTCATCGCCGTCCTCTTCACCCCCCGCATCAACCTGACGGACAAGCCCTCCCCCGCCCCCGTCAGCGCGGATTGAACAAAAAGACCTCCGAAATTAAAATTCGGAGGTCTTCACTACCCAACTACCCAACCGCCCTACCCATTCTTCTTCTGAAAATCCTTCATGAACTTCACCAGTTCCTGGGCGCCTTCCACCGTCATGGCGTTGTAGATCGAAGCGCGCATCCCGCCGACGGAACGATGACCTTTCAAGCCGATCAACCCGGCGCTCTTGGCTTCCTTTGCAAAGGCATCCTCCAATTCCCCGCTCGGCAAACGAAACGGGACGTTCATCAACGAACGGGCTTCGGGCTTGGCATGTCCGCGATAGAAGCCGCCGCTTTCGTCAATCGCTTTATAGACCAAATCCGCTTTCGCGCGGTTGGTCTTCTCGACGGCGGCAAGACCGCCCACCTTTTTCGCCCATTTGAAGACCAGTCCCACCATGTAGATGGCAAATGCAGGCGGCGTGTTGTGCAGCGACCCACTCGCCGCAAGCGTCTTGTAATCCAGCATCACGGGCAGGTTCTCCGGCACGCGCTCCAGCATGTCCTCGCGGAGGATGACCACCGTCACGCCGGCAGGTCCCGCATTCTTCTGCGCGCCCGCATATAACATCGCATACTTGGAGACATCAATCGGGCGGCTGACAAAATCGGATGACGTGTCACAAATCAGCGGCACGCCATCGGGCGGAGTCGGCTCGTTGAAGAACTCCACACCGTGAATGGTCTCATTCGAAGTGAAATGCAAATACGCAGCTTTCGGGTCGAGGTCGAGGCTGGCAGGATAGCCATTGAAGCCATCCGCTTCGGTGTTTGCAGCCGCGCGCGCCGCGCCGAGTTTCTTCGCTTCTTTCAAAGCAATCTTGCTCCACGAGCCCGTCACAATATAATCGGCGGAAGCGCCGCCCGGACGCAGGTTCATCGGCAGCATCGCAAATTGAAGCGTCGCGCCGCCCTGCAAAAACATCACCTTGTAATTCGACGGAACGCCGAGCAGTTCGCGCAAATCCGCTTCGGCGGTTTGAATCACCGCCTCGAACTCCTTTGACCGATGGCTGATCTCCATCACCGACATGCCCGTCCCCTTGAAATTGAGCAGTTCCGCCTGCGCCTCCTGCAACACTTCCAACGGCAGGACGGCAGGACCGGGATTGAAATTATAGACACGCTTTACATCAGACATGAAATGGGACTCCTGTTTTTTGATTTGATTCGCCTCTTACTTGACCTCTGGCTTGATTCTGTTTCGAGGGATTTTTTCCTACGCTGAGGGGACTCCCCAGTTTGCAATATTATATCGCACGCATGGTGGGACAAGTCCTACAACCATCCAGGTTCTCTGGGAGTTGCCGTGATTCTGTACACGGACGACACGGATACTTCGACAGGCTCAGTACAAGTCTCACGGATTCACACAGAAAAAGCCTTTAGAAATCGGTGTTGTCCGTGCAATCCGTGTCCAAAAAGGTTTTAATCACGGCGATTCCCAATGAGCCACCATCCATTGTTGACAAAGATTTTCCCCGTTGTTAGAATGACGGGCGTGTTTGAAACCGTCTTCACGAACAGGAACTCAGCCGATTCGTCGGTTGGGTTTCTGTTATTAATTTCAGGATTGGTTATAGGAGAAAAAGCATGAAAATCATTATCTGCGACAAGACCGAGAACGAATACATCGAGCAGATGCGCGCCGCAGGTCTCACCGTGGATGCGCGCGACGACATCACCCCCGAACAACTCATGGTGGAACTGCCCAATTATGACGGCATGGTCGTGCGGTCCCGCACCAAGGTGAGGCAGCCGCTCATAGACGCCTGCCCAAATCTAAAGGTCATCGTGCGAGGCGGAGCGGGACTGGATACGATTGACCACGAATATGCCAAATCCAAGGGCATTGCGGTCATGAACACCCCGCTCGCCAACTCCGCCTCCGTTGCGGAACTCACCATTGGGTACATGCTCATGCTGGCGCGTTCGCTCTATCAGGCAGTTGCCTCGATAAAAACCGAAAAATGGGATAAGAAAAGTTTCATCGGTGATGAGATCGGCGGCAAGACACTCGGCTTGATCGGCATCGGCAACATCGGCAGGGAAACCGCCAAACGCGCCATCGTCATGGGCATGACCGTCATCGCTTATGATCCGTATGTAAAAGAAGCCGACGGCATCACACTGGTAACGCTCGACGAACTGCTCGCCCAGTCTGATTACATCAGCCTGCACCTGCCAAAGACGGCGGAATCCACTGGCATGATCGGCGCGGAGCAATTTGCGAAGATGAAGAACGGCGTCCGCATCGTCAATTGCGCGCGCGGCGGCATCGTGGACGAGAATGCCCTTTACGACGCGCTGACCAGCGGCAAGGTCGCGGGCGCGGCGTTGGATGTCTTTGCCGAAGAGCCCCCAACGGATTGGAAATTGATGAAGCTGGATAACGTCATTGCCTCGCCTCACATCGGCGCATCCACAAAGGAAGCCCAAGCCCGCGTCGGCGCGGAAGTGGCGGAGAAGTTGATCGCGTTTGCAAAGAAATCGTAATGTCATTGCGAGGCGAAGCCGAAGCAATCCTCCCGTCAACAGGAGATTGCTTCGGCGCTCCGCTCCTCGCAATGACACTTGGAGACTCCATGAAAATCATCAGCGACATTGGCATTCAAATCCCGCAGGTATATCTCCCCAAACCCGGCGTTGACTTGCAGAAATGGGCGGTCATCGCGTGCGACCAGTTCACGTCCGAGCCGGAATATTGGCATGATGTGGAAAAGATCGTCGGCGACGCGCCTTCGACCTTGAACCTGACCTTTCCCGAAGTGCATCTCGAAAAGCAGGGTGAAACCGAACGCATTCAAAGCATTCAACAGGCGATGCGGAAATATCTGGATGAAGGAATTCTCCAGCCGCGTGACGGATTTGTATACGTGGAACGCACGGTCAATGGCAGGACGCGCAAAGGTGTGACGCTCTGTCTTGACTTGGAACGTTACGATTACAACAAGGGTTCCTCCAGTCTGATCCGCGCCACCGAAGGGACGATTGTAGACAGGCTCCCTCCGCGCATCAAGATTCGGGAGGGGGCTGTTCTGGAGTTCCCGCACATTCTCGTGCTGATAGACGACCCCGATAAGACGGTCATCGAGCCGCTGGCGGCATCGAAGGAAAAATTCGAGAAGTTGTACGACTTCGATCTGATGCTGGAAAGCGGTCACCTCGCGGGGTATGCCGTGAATTCCGAATTCGAAAGCAAGGTTGTCGAAGCCCTGCGCGGGCTTGCCAACCCTGAAACCTTCGCGGCGAAATACGGCGTCGGCAGAGATGAGCCAGTTTTGCTCTTCGCCATGGGTGATGGCAATCACTCGCTTGCCACAGCAAAAGCGATCTGGGAGAAGAACAAGGCGCGGGTGGGCATGGATCATCCCTCGCGTTACGCGCTGGTGGAAATTGAAAATGTCCACGACGAGGCGCTGGAGTTCGAGCCGATCCATCGCGTGTTGTTCGGTTTGAAGAAGGACTTGTTCGCTGGGATGCAATCGTTCTTCGGCGCGGATTTCAGGTACATCCCTGTTGCCAGCGGCGCGGAAATGATTCAGATTGTGGACAATGCCGATGGTCAGAATCAGTTAATCGGTCTGGTGGGAGGCGGGAAGCAGTTTGGTGTGATCGAGATCGCGAATCCGTCCACGAATCTGGCGGTCGGCACGATGCAATCCTTTCTCGATGCCTTCTTGAAAGACGGCGGCGCGGAGAAGGTTGATTATGTGCATGGCGGGGATGTGGTGGAACGTCTGGCGTTGCAGAATGGCAATGCGGGGTTTTACTTCGCGGGCATGCACAAGAATGAACTGTTCAAAACGGTGATTCTGGATGGCGCCCTGCCGCGCAAGACGTTTTCATTGGGCGAAGCCAGAGAGAAGCGGTTTTATATGGAGGGGAGAAAAATTACAATCTGACCGCAGGCATTGGACGGTAGACGGTAGAATAGAAAAGAGACGACTGGCTTTGCGCAGTCGTCTCTTTTGATTCAGAATTCGTTACTTTTGCCAAAAGGGAATCATCAGCATAAACCCCAAAGCAATGATGCCCTGACCGATCAACACGCCCGTTGCCTGCCAGGGACCAAAGTATGGAACCGCCGGGAAGGTATGAGAGCCCATGCCGAAGATGTCGGCAAGCCCGGCGAAGGCGGAAAAGATATAGCCGGTGGCGACAAGCCGCGAGCCAATGTCGGAGGTGATGGTGCGTTCATGCCCCCACCACAGGGCGTGCAAGCCGATGTACCCGCCAAGGCAGATAAACGCGAGCCCGATAAGAAAAACGATGATTTGCACGAAGCCGACTACGGGACTGCGATCCCAGCCGAAGTAATCGGGCTTGGCGCCGACTGTAAAGATGAACAGTCCTAGGAAGGTGATTGCCATGCTGACACGCGCGCGGGGAGTGAGCGCATCGTCCATGCGGGACGAGGTTTTAACGGGGGTGGAAGTGGAAAGGGGTTGATCGTTGGTCATTTAGGGAAGGTCGCGTTTCAGGCGCGCGAGCCAGTTGCGGTTGAAGATGTTTTCGATGTCGGTTTCGGCGCAGCCGCGCGCTTGCAGTAAGGATACCAGATTTTGCAAGTCGGCGACGGTTTCGATCTCTGGAGGGACGGATTGCAAACCGAAGCCGCCGTCGAAGTCGGAGCCGATGCCAACATGCAGGGAGTCGCCGGCGAGCTGGCAGACGTGGTCAATGTGGTTGACGACGTATTGAAGGGGGACTTCGTCGCGGGAGTTTTTGCCGGTGACCCAGCCTGATTTCAGATAGGTGTTGAACGGGACAATACCCACCACGCCATCACGTTCGATGATGCCTTGAATGATGCGGTCGGTGAAATGGCGGTTCGAGTTCGAGTTTGGCAGGAGGGCGTCGCAGTTGGCGTGCGTGCCGACGACGGGTCCTTGATAGATGTCAAGGGCTTCGAGGGCGGCGCGTTCGTCCATGTGGCTGAGGTCGAGAATAAAGTTGAAGTCTGCCATTGCGGCGAGGAGTCCGCGCCCGTCGTCGGTGAGCGGACCGGGTTCCTTCCAGCCGCCGCAAAAGCGCGTGCCAACCCAGGCGGGACCGATCAGGCGCACACCGAGTTCATGCCATTCCTCCAACTCGGAGGGATGACGCACGCCTTCCGCGCCTTCCATGAGGACGACCATGCCGATGGGATGCCCGGTCGTTTCGGGAGCGGGAGAAGCCCAATGGTCGAGAATCAGGTCAAGGTCACGTTTGGAGGCGGCGAGGCGGAATTTGTCCGGCATGGAATCGGTCATGCGGTGGTAGGTCAGCAATTGTTCGCGATAGAGGTTGCGCGCCTCGTCGAAGTTTCTGTAAACCTGTTTTGTATTTTCGTGATGATTGAAGCGGGCGGGGATTGCGAAGAGTGTGGAAAATATGACCGCGACCTGACCGCGCTGATATTCGTGCCAGCCGAGCAGGGCGTCGCCGTTTTCTTCGACGGTGGCAGACCGGGCTTCGAGGCGGCGCGTTTCCAACACGGGACGGGTGTAATCGCGCCCAAATCGCAGCATGTTGTAGGCGATGTCGGCATGGGCGTCAACGAGAATGGGCATGGTTATCAAAAGCGCACCTTGCGGTGCGCTTCCTTTTTTTATTCGTTGGTTTCTTCGTTTGGTGTTTCTTCGCTGGGTTCTTCGCCGGTTCCTTCATCTTCGTTCTGCTCGTCGAGTTGCTGGGCGAGCATTTTGAAGTCTTTGTCGGCGAAGGCGGCGGAGTCCACTTTGCGGAGACTCAAGCCGATGCGGTGCTGGTCGGTATCGATGCGGATGATGCGGAGGGTCTTGACGTCGCCTTCCTTGAGCACTTCCTTCGGATGTTCGACGCGGTTCTCGCTCAACTCGGAGATGTGGATGAGTCCTTCGATATCGCCTTCGAGACGGGCGAACGCGCCGAACTTGGTCAGGCGGGTAATGACGCCTTCGACAAGTTGACCGACGCTGAATTTTTCGACGCGGCTCTTCCAGGGGTCATCCTGCAGGGCGCGGATGGAAAGCCCGATGCGTTTTTTGTCGCGGTCAATGTTGATGACTTTGACGTCCACTTCCTGCCCAACTTCCAGGACTTCCTTGGGATGCGCAACATGATCCCACGAAAGTTCCGAAAGATGCACAAGTCCGTCAGCGCCGTTGAGGTTGACGAATGCGCCAAAGTCGGCAAGGCTGGTGACGCGCCCGGTGTAGGTCTGGCCTTCTTCGAGTTCGCTGATGACGCGGTCTTTCATGGCGGCGCGTGATTCGCTGCTGGCGGCGCGCTCGGAAAGGATCAGGCGGCGGCGTTCCTGGTCCACTTCAATGATGCGGACGGAGATCGGCTCGCCGACCATTTTCTGCCAGCGTTTTTCGGGCGTATCGCCTGCGGCTTGCGCGCGGCGCATGGCGCTGATCTGCGAAGAGGGAATGAAACCGCGCAGGTTGCCGATGGCGGCGATAAGTCCGCCTTTATTGAACCCGATGATTTTGGTGTCGATGACTTCTTCATCGGCAACCATTTTCTCGACGCTTTCCCACGACATCTGCTCGAGGGCGCGTTTGAGGGACAATACCACATTGCCGTTCTGGTCCTCAGGGTTAACCACATAAACGTTAACTTCCTGCCCCACCTGCAACTCGGCGCGTTCCTCCTCGGTGAGCTGTTCCAACTCGCGCCCAGCTACAACCCCTTCGGATTTCGCTCCAATGCTGATAAGAATCTGGTTAGGTCCAATGCTCGCAATCGTGCCGGTACGCATCTCCCCTGCCTGGGGCAGGTCAATGTTTATGGCTTCTGATTCGAGCAAGGACTCCATGGTTTGATGATTATTCGCCTGTTCTCCCTGCGCGTTCGTTGCCCCGCTCAGGGCGTCGTTTTGATCCATCACTCGTGAACTCCAACTTACTGAAATGTAAGCAGGATTATACAAGTGAATGGTGAAGTTGGCAACCCTGTCGTGGTTATTTTTTGATTTAAGATGAAATAAGCGATATAATCACGAGCCGGAGTAGATAAATGCCATCCATTTTCCCTTTTACCGCCATCGTTGGACAGGAACGCATGAAACGCGCCCTTATTCTCAATGCCGTTGACACACGCATCGGCGGCGTTCTGATCCGCGGAGAACGCGGCACCGCCAAATCCACTGCGGCAAGATCGCTTGCCGCCCTGCTGCCCCATGTGAAGGTCGTGCAGGACTGCCGCTTTGGGTGCGACCCCGACAAACCCGCAACCTGGTGCACGGAATGCAAAGAACGCGCCGATGGAAACAAAAAACTGCCCACCTCGGAACGCTCGACCCCCTTTATCAACCTCCCCGTCTCCGCCACCGAAGACCGCGTGGTCGGCACATTGGATATCGAAAAAGCGATCCAAAAAGGCGAGCGCCATTTTGAACCCGGCGTGCTTGCCAGCGCGAACCGCGGACTGCTTTACATAGACGAAGTCAACCTGCTCGACGACCATGTGGTGGACATTTTGCTCGACTCCGCCGCCATGGGCGTGAACACCGTCGAACGCGAGGGCATTTCCTTCGCCCATCCAGCCCGCTTCATTCTCGTCGGGACGATGAATCCTGAAGAGGGAGATTTACGCCCCCAGTTGCTCGACCGCTTCGCCCTCTCCGTGGACATCCTCGGCATCCGCGAGGCGCGCGAACGCATGGCGATCATGGAGCGCAACATCGCCTTCGAAAGGGACACCGAAGCCTTCCGCAAGCAATGGCTTCCGAAGGAAGAAGAACTCTCCCAAAAGATCGCCCGCGCGCGCGAACTGGTGAACCAGGTCACCTACACCAGCCGCGACCTGCTCTCCATCGCCGCGCTGACCTCCTCGCTCAATGTGGACGGTCACCGCGCGGACATGGTCATTCTGAAAGCCGCGCGCGCCGAAGCCGCATTCGAAGGCAGGACGAAAATCAACGACCACGACATCGCCCTCGCCGCCGAACTGGCGCTCCCGCACCGCATCAAGCGCACACCCTTCCAGCAGGCGGAACTGACCACCGAGCAATTACAGGAACGCATCGAACAACTGGCGGGGCAATCCATGCCATCTGAATCGGACGAAGAATCCGAAAGCCAGCAGGAAGGCGAAACAGAGGAAAAAAAAACTTAAAACTCGAGGATGAACAGGAGGAAGGTCCGCAGCAGGGCAACCCCGAACCCATGCAGCAACAGGAAGTCTTCGCAAGCACAAGCGCGAACTGGTGGGACGGCGGACAAAAGGTAAAAGCAGGCGAGACCTTCCAGCCTCGAAAATTAAACACCCCGCTCGATAAATTGACCAGAAAACAAGCCGGACGGCGTTCGCTCACCAAAACGGAGCGCAAACACGGACGATATATCAAAGCGCGCCCCGCCGGCGACAAACTGACCGACATCGCTTTCGACGCCACGTTCCGCGCGGCGGCTCCCTTCCAGAATCAACGCGTCGAGGAACGAAAGAAACTCGCCTTCTCCATCAAAAAAAGCGACCTGCAGCGCAAAGTCCGGGTGAAGCGCGTGGCAAACCTCGTGCTCTTCCTCGTGGATGCGTCGTGGTCCATGGCAGTTGCCGAACGCATGAACGCCACGAAAGGCGCCATCCTCTCCCTGCTCACGGATGCTTATCAACGCCGCGACCGCGTCGGCTTGATCGTCTTCCAGAAAGACCGCGCCACGCTCGTCCTGCCCCCCACCAATTCCGTGCAGCTCGCCCAACGCGCATTGATGGACATTCCCGTCGGCGGCAAAACGCCGCTATCCGCGGGATTGCTTCTGGCGCATGACGTTCTGTCACAGGAGAAACGCGTCCACCCGGATGTGGAGCCGCTTCTCATCGTGCTGACGGACGGCGCGGGCAACGTCTCCATCGGCACGCTGCCGCCGCAGGAAGAGTCGTTCAAGTTCGCGGAATTGATCGCCATCGAGAAGACCCGCTCCGTGGTCATCAACATGGAACACGCCGCCTTCGATCAGGGACTTGCCCAGCAATTGGCTGACCACCTCGAGGCGCCGTGTTACTCGCTCAGCGAATTGAAAGCGGAAAGTTTATACAACGCGGTTGTGGATGAAATGTCCAAGCCTGCGAAGAAGTAAAAAGAACTCCGAGGTTTTGAAAACCTCGGAGTTCTTTTTTACGAATCAAACCCCAGCCCCAGCGCGTCCAACGTCTTCAACCAGATATTTCTTCTCCCGCCGTTTCGATCCGCCTGATCCAATGACCAGCGCGTAAAGTTGACAATCGGCGAGCGGAACGGCTCGGGCGGGAACGGGAACGGCTTGGATTTCACCATCGCCAGTTCAGTGCGTTCCGTCTTTTGACCGTCGAGCAGATCCAACATCACCCGCGCGCCGAAACGCGAAGCGCCGACTCCCAACCCTGTGTAGCCCAGCGAGTATGCAATTTTGCCGCCATACGCTTTGCCCCAAAACGCGGTGTATCGCGAGCAGGTGTCTATCACGCCGCCCCAGGCGTGCGTGAAGCGGAGCCCTGTCAGCGTGGGGAAGGTTTGGAAGAAGTGCTCAGCCAGAAGTCCGAAGGAGGCGGGACGGTTTTCGAGATGCGGCGCGACTCCGTTGTTCCGGTAATAGATCGCGTCGTATCCGCCCCACAGAATGCGTCCGTCCGCCGTCATCTGCGAATAATGGAATTGATTGCCGTTGTCGCTCAAGCCTTCGCGCCCATGCCAGCCAATCGACTCGCGCTGCGACTTGGAAAGCGGCTCGGTCATCAAGACATAATCGTACACCGGCACGACGTAAAACGAAAGCCGTTTGAGCAAAGGCGGGAAGGCGTTGGTGGCAAGCGCAACTTTCTTCGCTTCGACTTCGCCATGCGGAGTTTTCAAGATGACGCTCGCCCGCCTCTCTTCCAACGCTGTAACCTGTGCGCCTTCCATCAAGCGGACTCCAAGCCGAAGACATGCCCGCTTCAACCCCCACGCCAGTTTTGCCGGATTGACCATCGCCACGGACGGGTCGTAAACGGCGGCGAGAAACGACGGCGAGTTGATGCGTTTGCGGATTTCGCTTTGCTCAAGAAATTGGATAGGCAAACCATACGGCGCGGACTCTTCGGCTTCTTCGCGCAATTCTTCGATCTGATATTCTTCGTTGGCAACGTTGATCTCGCCCGAACGGATGAAATCACATTCGATGTCGAATTCCCTGACTGCCGCTTCGATGCCATCGAGGTTTTGCCCACCGAGTTGAATCAGTTTGACGAGTTCCTTCTCCCAGCGGTTTCTGCCGTTTTGAAAGGAATGCGTCAGCGACGCGGCGCAGAAGCCGCCGTTGCGCCCGCTTGCGCCGATGGCGATCTCCCCCGCTTCGAGCAGAACGACGTCGCGGTTTGGGTCGGCTTGCTTGGCTTGCAACGCCGTCCACAGACCGGTGAAGCCCCCGCCGATGACGGCGATGTCGGTTTGGATTTTGGTTGTGAGAGGCGGGGCTTTTTCCGGCTTGTTGGGGTCATCCAGCCAGAAGGGCATTAACTTCACATCCGCGAGCGCTTTGAGGCTTTCGGGTCGCGGAGTGGTCGAGAAAAACATGGGGTCTCCCGGTTCGCGGTTCACCCGTTTCACAGGGTGAAGTCATAGAGTAAGGCAAGTGTATCTTGAAGAAGGAGGAAGTGTCAAATATCATTTCCCACAGGGCAAGAAAAAAATTCGTGAGCGCTTCGGAATGTTGTACAATCAGGGGGAGCATTGGTTTCCTCTGGCGAGTTATTGTCCTAAACAAGCCCTGCCAGATTTATCAGTGCTCATCTCGTTATTTTGGCGAAACTACAGGTGACTCTACTGCAAAAATGTCGCCACGGCGCCACGGCGACGCCTTTTCTAAACACGAAGGCGCCGTACTGAGCCTGTCGAAGTGACATAAAGGTCACAAAGGTTTTTGAAAAGTTTTTGCGCCAAACTTGAAGATTCTCAATTATGCCTTTGAAAATTCCTGCGTGTACTTCGTGTCCTTTGTGTTTGAATACCTTTTTGCAGTGGACTCACAGGTATGACTAAAACAAGCGGAAACAAAATATACCAATACTTCTTTATCCCATATCCAATACCTCGTAAACTCATCCGATGACAGAGGAAATCCATGCACGAAGCCATCATCAATCTCCACATGCACACCCGATATTCCGACGGAAGCGGCACGCATAAAGACATCGCCGCCGCCGCCCTCAAAGCCGGCGTGGATGCGGTCATCGTCACCGACCACAACATTCTGGTGGACGGTTTCGAAGGGTATTACAAGGAAAAGAACAAAAAAGTCCTGATGCTCATCGGCGAGGAGATTCACGATCAGGCGCGCAACCCGCAAAAGAATCACCTGCTCGTCTTCGGCGCAAACCGCGAACTGGCAACCTTTGCCGAGGAGCCACAGAACCTCATCCATCAGGTTCGCGATGCGGGCGGTCTATCCTTTCTCGCGCATCCCGACGACCCCGAAGCCAAAGCCTTCAACGAAACCGATATTTCATGGGAAGACTGGAGCGTGCAAAACTACACCGGCATCGAATTGTGGAATGCGCTCAGCGAACTGAAAACCCTTGTCCCCACCAAATTGCATGGCGCATTCTACGCCTTCTTCCCGGCGTTCGTTGCACACAAACCCATCACGAAAACGCTTGCAAAATGGGACGAGCTTCTTGCACAAGGACGAAAAGTAGTCGCCATTGGCGGCTCGGACGCGCACGCGCTTCACATGAGCATGGGACTTCTCCATCGTGTCATCTTCCCGTACGAATTTCATTTCCGTGCTGTGAACACGCACGCGCTTCTCCCCGGACCTCTAACCGGGGACGCGACCATTGACCGTTCCCTCCTCCTCAAATCCCTCGCCGACGGTCACTGCTTCATCGGTTACGACCTGCCCGCCCCCACGCGCGGATTCCGCTTTACGGCGCAAGGAAAGGAAAGCACTGCCGTCATGGGCGATGAGATTCCCGCCAAATTCGGCGTGACCTTGCAGGCAAAACTCCCCTCCCCCGCAGACATCCTCCTGCTGAAAGACGGGCAAGTCATTCAAACCTGGAAGAACCAACTCGCCTGCACGCACATCACCGCGGAGCCGGGCGTGTACCGCATCGAAGCCTATCGAAGATATTTAGGCAAACGCCGCGGCTGGATCTACAGCAACCCGATCTATGTGAGGTAGTCGTAGAACAAGTCTGTAGACTTGTTCTACGAAAGCGGCTTCTTCTTCTCCACCACCGCCGGTTTGGACGGGATCGCATTCGCCGCCTGCTCGGACTTGGCAAAGGCGCGTCTTTCAGCGGCTTCCTCCCGCTTCTTCTGCCACTCGGCAAGCGTCGCGCCCAGCATGGCGGCTAATCCCATGGTGCTCACCGAGGAATTTCTCCTGTCTTTTCATCCACTTCCAACATCAGAAAATTATGGTCGCTAAAATAACTAACCAGCCAATTATCGTCATTCGCTCCTGCATTTATTCTCGGCGAAATTGAGCAATCGTCAATTCCCGCTCTAGCAGCCGTTCCGCCATTTTCCTCCACAATCCTCAACGCCTCCTCTGCTGGGAGAATCTCATCCGCTTCAAGATTAACCCAACCCCATGACTTGACTGGCGAAGTCTCAACTTCATATATCCATATCAGTTTTTTCTCTGGAACAATAAAAATTTCTCTCTGGGTATGAACATACATGGCAGCCTCTTCATTTTCTTCCACCTTAAAGAAGATAAAAGACATCCTTTGAAAACCAAGATCAACTCCTGCGCAGTTTGTTTTAGACAAAATTTCATCCAGTTTCCAACTTTCAGGCGTTTCCCCCCAGACTGAGAGAAAAACGGCGCTGGCAACTTGCAGATAATCCGCCTGTTTCCACGGCACCACAGGGGAGCCGGACGGGAGTATCTCCGGTTCCCCTGGAATCAGGGTGAGTTGGACTGGCTTGCCCTCAACAGCGTCTTGTAAAATTGTTTGATAATTAAATGCATAATATTCGTCTTTTTTGTAAAACACATCAGGTCTCCCCTCAAATCCTAGCGGAGATACAAAGTTCGCCAGCGCACGGCAGCCCCAGCAAAGAAAGACTATAAACAAAATTCCAAGCAAAATTTTCAAGGTTCGTTTTCTCATCGGTTCTCTCCGAATGTTTATGGGTTTGCCCGCGTACAATCTTCATCTCCATTCGCCAAGCATTGGAGATAAGCAGGGTCATAGCCCGGCGGAGGCGCCCAGCCTTCCTCTTCCACCAGCACTGTCATGTCGTTTGTAAACAACCGCAACATATACTGTGTATTGTAATTTTGCTCACCAGCGCGAAAGTTATTGAACCAATCACTCCATGGATGGCTGTTCAATGGTTCTTGTTTGCGAAAATAGGCTTCCCAGTCAATCTCATTTTCATCGCGGTACTCTTTGATAATGGAACCTATATCTTTGGGGTTTACTCCTCCATTTTGAGCTATTGCCGCAACAATCAGTTTGTCAGTGTCGTTACACTTTTGGCAATTGTCCACCGCGTCTTCTATCCTATGTGCCATTCCTTGTATCGAGGCACTCGCCTGAAAAGGCGTTCCGTCTATTTCCCAAGCATCCAGTTGCTCCTGACTGAGTTGAGCAATCCCAAATGATGGGCTGGCATTCTTGCCATTCAAAATATAATCCGCTCCCGCCAAAAGATAATCCAACGGAGAAACATTCCACTGGCTTTGTACGGCAATACTTGCCGCTATCACAGTCGGGTCGGTCTCCCCTGCATTTTTCAGAATATCTTTCTCATATTGTTCTGCAATCCGAATCCCACGGTCTTCGGGACTATTGCCCAAAGCTATGCTTACAGGCGGAAATCCGTAACTAAAACCCACGCCAAAATATACAGCTGGCATGGTAAGCGCCAGAACTATGTCTGCCGTTATTGTCGCCCATTTGGACCAACCTTTCTTATTGGTTTCCTGTACCGGCTTCACAACTTTATTGTTCACCCACGCCTTTGCATCACTCCATTTTTGAATTACATCTTTCTTTACCTGTTCATACTTATTTTGTACGGCAACCACTGTGTTGACCGCAAAATCCTTAACCGCTGTTACTGTCCTGTTATAAGCATCCTGCACCCACTCTTTCGTCGAACTCACAGTGTTCTTCACAGCGGTCGTAATCGTATTCCAGGCGGTCTTTGCCGGCTGGATGACATGATCCTGCGTCCATTTCTTGACATCCTCCAGTTTTTCCTTGATCTTCTCCAGCCAGGGCGGATCATAAGAAATGGGCGCAAATAATCCCTTCAATCTGCCTACATTCTCCTCATTTTCCCGCCTCCCCTGCGCCACGGACGCCGCCCCAGCAACCCGCAAGACCTTCGTCTCCACCACCGCCGGTTTGGACGGAATAACACCCGCTGCCTGCTCGGACTTGGCAAAGGCGCGTCTTTCAGCGGCTTCCTCCCGTTTGTTCGCGGCAGGTTTGGGCGGCGGCTTGGGCGCGGGCGGAAGCACGCTCGGCGCGTGTCCGCTTTGGGTGAATTCACGCCTCAGCATGGCGGCTTTTCTGCTCGCTCAGCCTCACCATCCCCACGCGGACCAGGTATCCCACTGCAAAACTCGCCCCCAGCGCGGACACGAGTCCCGCGACCTCGCCCCATCGCACGCTGACTTGTGCATTCGCCAACATCGCTGCAACTCCACCGAGGAAGAGAACAATAATGAGCGTGAGAACTATCGCGCCCACTTCCTTGAGGATTTTGAGGCGGTCACTTTCTGTCCCTTTGTGCTTGGTATAGATGGCGTAGGTGGAGAAGGCGAGGCTGAATAGCAGAGATGTAATACCAAACACAGGCGAAACAGGCGGGTACAGCCAGATAGAAAGCAGACTCGCAATTAAGAGGATGAAAATAAACAGGAAGAGATATCGAATCATAGAACTACTTCCACTTTGATAAGAACTCTTCATCAAAATATGCCAGTTTTCTCAAATTAGCTCCATCAATTCCTATGACGTAGATACCTTCACATATAAAAGTCTCAGTTTTGTAAACATCCTCTGGAAATTTACAAAAAACCACATCTTTCCCATCTGAACTGAAAGTCAACAGATGTGTTTCACCATCGACCAGATTAACAACATTTTCTCCAGATAAATCCATTGCATATAAGCCAACTACTGGGTCACGAAAGAAACTTGTTAATGTGTGTTCATAAACAATATGCTGCCCATCTGGAGAAAACCAGGCTTCGTGATATCCTTCCACATCGGTTAATCGTTTCCGATTACTGCCATCGCTGTCCATGATACATATTTGAAATCCATTCGCCTTTTTCCCTTCGCAAATGGACAATATCTTGTCTCCCGTCGGTGAAAATTGCGGGCGAGAATTGAACCCCTCAGCACCCAAAAGGGTAACAGTATCTTCTTCCAGAGAATACAAACCCAAGCCGAAGGTTGTTTCGGTAAAATTTATTTGAAATAGCACGCTCTTTCCATCAGGGGAAAATGAGGGATCATCTATACCGCCATAAGCAACTCCACCCGGAACATCATCTGACGTAAAAAGCACATGTGTCTTTCCCGTCTCTATTTCAAACATCTTAACTGCAACATCTCCAGAATCTCCTACTAATGAATAGTAAATCAGATACGCCCAATCTAAAGAAAAACGCATCCGATTCCCTCTTATATTTAATATTTTTGAATATGTTTGATCCAAAGACAGGAGTAAATTATCATCAACTTCGTCAGAATTATATAGAGTTAGTTCGGTTGAGGTAAAAAATGCTTTTTGACTTGAAAGGGTTGAGGGAAGCTCGTCAATAGAATGGATGATCTCAACAGGCACATTTTGGTTTACTCTATTATTCAGATTACATCCAACCAAAGTTATGACTAAACAAACAGAAATGTATCGAAACAGAATTTTCATGGTGTTACGCCTCCAAAAACAGGCAATTTCCCAATCTCGATTATCGTTTTTCCAGCACCTGCCAATATCAACTCTCCAATGCTCACGCCACCTAAGACGGACCCAACAATGGCTATGGTAGCAACTGCAACGCCTGCAGCAAGAAGAATATTTCCAGTTTTTACGGTCTTAATCTCACCTTCTATTGTTTCTCTACGCTCCACATGAAATTCAGGTGTGGATTTTTCCGTATCAACACTCACTTCTGTATGAGCCGTAACAATGGAGTTCGTTGAGAAACCCCAATTCCAATCCCAGTCATGGACAATAGTTTCTTCGCTATAAAAAATTGGATCGTTGGTGGGCTGTTTCGTTGTCATTCCCAAGGTGCCGTTAAATATATTACCAAAAACACTGCGATTGCCAAAGTTCAAAGTCAAATCTCCGTTTGTAATATTGACATCCACTACACCGTTCGGATTCCGAATACCCATAAACGAACTGGATTGTTTCACATTCATTTCTTCATAGAACAGTATCGCAGGAAAACTACGATTAGATCTGGCAATACCCATAAATTTATCAGAAAACAATGCAATCTCGCCCCCTGACTCACCTGAAATACTCAACCAAGATGGCGGATCATATTGCTTTAACCGAGTAAATACATCAACCTCGTTTGTGTTCTGCGTTTGTTCCTGCCTCCCCTGCGTCACGGACGCCGCCCCAGCAACCCGCAAGACCTTCTTCTCCTCCACCGCCGGTTTGGACGGAATAACACCCGCCGCCTGCTCGGACTTGGCAAAGGCGCGTCTTTCTTCGGCTTCCTCCCGTTTGTTCGCGGCAGGTTTGGGCGGCGGCTTGGGCGCGGGCGGAACTAC
>JAGUZU010000052.1 GCA_020060625.1 Anaerolineales bacterium
ATAGTATTGCTCTGTAAAAACTATGCCTACCGCGAAGATTTTGCGCGTAGGTCGGATTGCCAATCCGACTTACTTTGGCTGCGGCTTGCCGCGCTATGGAATTGCTATCCAATTCGTAGCATAATAAGCTTGCCACGAAATATCACTAACATAGCCCGACACATCCGTTTGCCATTGTCTGCCCGGTGAATATGAAAGCGTTGCAGTTACGGAACAATAACTTGTATTGTAACAAGTTTTTACTTTGCTTGTGTACCTGCCCGTCCAATCCCTAAGTCCTGCGGTGACTCGAAGAGAAGAATGGTTTGTAAGACATGAGACTTCCCCCTGACCATTGACATTGGAGCCGAATCTCACAGGGTTGTAAGCCCAGACTCCACAATCAAGAGGAGCATCTGGATTAACCGGAGGCTGCGGACCTGTATCTGCCGATGCAATTGACGTAAGCAGGATCAATAGCAGGAAAGCGGTAGCTGTAACGGGGAAAATTTTATTTAACATTTTTATATCTCCTCAAATAGAAAGTTTATCAGCCGAGGAACACAATAAACTTTATCATTTCTTTCTTTTTTATCAACTGGGAAAAATACCAGTCTTTAAACTGGTATTTATTCGAGGTTGTCAGACAAATATTTTTGCGCCCATGCACTCGCCTCATGACGTGATTTGACTTTCAGTTTCTTCAAGATGTTTGTAACGTGATATGCGGTTGTTTTCACGGTTATATGCAACAATTCAGCAATGGTTTTGTTATCGCGACCTTCTGCAACCAAAGAAAGAACCTGGCGCTCACGCACAGATAGTTTTTCTAATCTTTCTCCCGCTTCTTGCCGCCAACGAAGAGCTCGCTCGAACTGCTCCTCAGTAAAAATTGAATCTCCGCTTGCGGCGCGCCTTATTGCCATGATTATTCTCTCCCCGTTTCGGTTTTCGATAAAAACCCTCTTGCGCCTGCATCCATCATTCTGACCAGATAAGCGTCACGGTCATGAGCGGTTAATACCAAGGTAGTTGTTTCGGGGAAATAGGTTCGCACCCATTTTTAAAGTTGTGCAGGGGTTGGTCCTGGCATAACAAGATCGAGCAACAGTATATTGGGAGCGAGTTCTTTAACCAATTTCTTCACCTGAAATCCATTTTCCGCCTCCCCAATCACCTTAATATCCGGTGATTCATCTAACATTGATCGAATCCCTGTGCGCATGGCGGGATGATCATCGGCAAGTAGAACAGTAATGGGGTTTCGGGCATCTATCATTTGAAACTTGATTACCTCTTTGAGCGCAAAGAATGTGAATTAATTTTACATGCTGTCGATTTTAAAATCAAACGCGAAGAATAGATCACGGCGTTTTGTAATACAAATTTGAGTTCTTTTGGCAGTTTTTTTCCGATTGGAAGGGGGCTACAATGAACGGACGGAGGCTCCAATGACCATAATTGTCGCCGATACCACCTGCGGATTGCCGCGCGAATTGCTCGCCCAACGCGGAATCCCGTTGATTCCCCAAGTCGTCATGTTCGGGGAGGAGGCATTCCACGACGACAATGAACTCGATACCGCCGCATTTTTGCAAAAACTGAAAGCGGCGAAGGAACTTCCCAAAACTGCCGCGCCCGAACCGCCCTTGTATTATCCGGTTTTTGAAAAGGCGAGGAAACAGGGTGAAAGCGTCGTTGTTGTCGCGCCGACAGGCAAAGCCAGCGGGACGGTCCGCTCGGCGCAGACCGCCGCGCTGGAATTTTCGGATGTGGACATCCGCGTGGTGGATACGCTGACCATTTCCTGCAATCTCGGCTCGCTTGTGTTGGTCGCGGATGACATGGCGAAGGCGGGCAAGTCTGCCGATGAGATCGTGGTAAAACTCGAAGAGATGATCCCGCGCGGGCGGATTTACTTCCTTGTGGATACGCTCGAATATCTTGCAAAAGGCGGACGCATTGGCGGAGCGAAACGTCTGGTGGCGGAGATGTTGGAGATCAAGCCGATTCTTCAGGTGAAGGATGGGCAGGTGGAGTCCTTCGAACAGCAACGGACGAAGAAACGCGCGCTTGCGCGTCTCGTGGAGGTGGCGGCGGAACAATGTTCCGGCGGAGAGTCGGCTCATTTATGTGTGTTACAGGTCGAGGCGGAGGAAGAGGCGGAGGTTCTCGTCGCGGAATTGAAATCGAAAGTGAATGTCGAGGACATTCCCATTTATGAACTGCCTCCCGCCATCGTTGTCCACGCGGGACCGCGCGCGATGGGTGTGGGATTTTTTGTCCAGCCCTCTGGCGGGATGGTATAATTTCGCCGCTTATTTTGGAAATCCCCACACGCGTGGTTTATAACTGAAGGAGAACGACATGTCCGGTCATTCAAAATGGTCTACCATTAAACGCAAGAAAGGCGCGGCGGACGCCAAACGCGGCGCGCTTTTTACGCGCCTTGCGCGTGAAATCACCATCGCGGCGCGCGACGGCGGCGACCCCGATTCAAACTTCCGCTTGAGGCTGGCTGTGGATAAAGCCCGCGCCGAGAACATGCCCAAGGATAATATCGAGCGCGCCATCAAACGCGGCTCCGGCGAGGATAAGGACGGCGCGGCATTCGAGGAATTGACGCTCGAAGGTTACGGTCCCCACGGCTCCGCCATCATGGTCGAATGCGTGACCGACAACCGCAACCGCACGATCTCGGATGTGCGTCATCTTTTCAGCAAGGCGGGCGGCAACATGGCGGAAGCGGGCGCGGTGGGCTGGCAGTTTGACCGCAAGTCGTATTTTTCGTTTCCATCCAGCACCTTGTCGTATGAAAAAGCATTCGACCTCGCCGTGGTGGCTGGCGCGGATGATGTAGTGGACGGCGGCGACGAGGTTGAGATTTACGGACCAGTCGAAGCGTTCAAGACCATCGCAGACGCGCTTCATCAGGTGAACGTTCAGCCTGCGGAGGCGGGACTGAGACTGATCGCCAAGCAGGAATTGGAGATCAGCGTGGAAGAGACCCTGCAAGTGATGAAGGTCATCGAGGCGCTCGAAGAGCATGATGATGTGCAGGATGTCTATCACAACGTGAAGATGACCGACGAGGCGCTCGCGGCGCTTGAAGCGGCTTAAATTACATCGAAATAAAACATGATTAACCCCGAATTTAATCCGGAACGCTGACGAGTGCAGATAAACGCTGAAACCCCATGAAAAATCCGCGTCTTCAGCGTTTTTCAGCGTCCCAATTGGTCTTAAAAACGAACTCACCCACGAAACCTTAATTGGCTCTTCAGGATTAAGTGGGGTAATACCCTATTTACCACAGAGCGCACAGAGGGCGCGGAGATTTTTTAAAGGTTTTTCTCTGTGGACTCCGTGATCTCTGTGGTGAAAAAAAGGGAACCCCACCAAATACCAAAGAGCCCCTTAATTTCGGGGTGAGTCATCTCTATGCAAACAATTCGATTTTCTTTTTTCGCGGGAGAGCCTTGATGGCTCTCTCTCTTTTCATGGCGGTCTTTTTATCGGGCTGGGGTTCGAGATAGACCAATTTCACCGGACGCCGGGTTTTGGTGTAACGCGCGCCAGTTCCCTTGCTGTGCTGCGCCAGCCTCCGCTCGGGGTCGGTCGTCCAGCCGGTGTAATAGGTTCCATCCGCGCATTCGAGGATGTAACAGAAACAGGTCATTTGCGTTTTTTGGGGGAACTTCCAAACAGCCTCTCCATCATGGAAACATGCTCCATGGGTTCGGTATCCATTTCAGACCAGTCCCCGCGGATGCGCTCGCCAAGCCACTTTGACCGTCCCACGCGGGCGGCTTCGAGGCGGTCAGCGAACGCCTCCTCGTCCCCCTCTTCGATCTCTTGTCGTATTTCTGCAAGCGTGTGAATCATCCGATCCAACGCGCGGATGACGTTTTCGCGGTTATGCAAAGACAACATGCTCAAAGCGTCGGCGTCGTCGTTTTCCGAAAACCCGGATGTCGCCGAATAATAGGCGCGCGCGGCGATCTTCCGCACTTCCAGCCAGCCGGGTTGATCCACGCTCGCGCTCAGCAAAGCGGCGGACGTCAGTTGCGGCAAAAGATGGGCGGAGGAAATCAAGCCGTCCGATTCGATGAAGTCTGTTATCACGGCAGTAGCCCCCAGCAGGTTTACAAAGTCCGAAACCAGTTTCAACGCCTCGCCGGGCGTGCCGGGAGCGGCTGAAAGCAGGAACGTGCTTCTCGCAAACAGATCAGCCCTGGCAGAGTCCAGACCCGATTCCATCCTATGCAGGTAGTCTGGTCCCACCGCGGGGACGAGTCCCACATAATGGCAATGTGCGGGCAGAATCTCCTTTGCCCATTTGGAAACTTCGGTTTTTACCGGCGTCATATCCGCCACAACCGCGCCCTCCTTGAGGTCGCCTGCGATGTGTTCGAATGTCTCGCGGATGTCGTAAACAGGAATGGCAAGCAGGACCAGGTCCGAATTTTGAACCGAATTGGGGAGGTTATGATTGGTCTTCTCCACCGCTCCCCTGCTTTTTGCAAGCCGCTCGGTGTTGAAATCCTTGTCGTGCCCAACCGTGACGATTTTTTCGTTGTGAGGCGCAAGCGCCAGCCCCATCGAAGCCCCGGTCTGACCGAGACCAATGATTGTAATTTGTACAGTCATTAATGCCCTCGCAGGAGTTTGATGACGGGATTATACTGCCAATGCCCCCTTAAAGTACGAGAACCGCGGACGCCGACCGCGGTTCCCTTTGAAAGGAGGAGAAGAGAAATCACCTTACGCCCGTAAATTTATCATGGTTATCCGAAAACAACTTGACGCGAAACCTACGAATACCCTACGATTGTCCCGCAAATAACAAGTTTGTAATGGCAAAAGGACTGCAAAATGGACCCTTCTTCCGGCAAAATTTTCCTCGGCGAGTTGAACCATACGCCCCTCGGAGATTTGCGCCTCGCCGTCTCTGACCTGGGCTTGGTTGCCATCGAGTGGGCGGATTCCCAGCCCGAACTGATCGCCTACCTCCTCCATCGCCTGAAAGCGACTGTGGAAGAAAACCAAAAACGCATCCATCCCTACGCAAAGGAACTGGGCGAATACCTGAAAGGCAAACGCCGCGAGTTCACCTTTGCCATTGACTGGTACACCCTGCGCCCATTTCAGCGGAAGACACTCAAACTCGTGTGCGAAATCCCCTACGGTGAGACCCGCACCTACGCCGATATCGCCGAACAGATCGGGCGTCCGCGCGCCTATCGGGCGGTGGGACGCGCCAATGCCGCCAATCCCATGCCGTTGGTCATCCCTTGTCACCGCCTCATTGGCAGGGACGGCAAACTCCACGGCTACGGCGGCGGGGAGGGTCTGCCCACAAAGGAATGGCTGCTGAAAATGGAGGGCGCCGTCATTGCGTGATAGACTTGGGCATCTAAAAATACACAACAAAGAATAAATTTCAACGTGAACGTTCTTCCCACCCTTTTCTGGATCTTTCTCAAAATCAACCTGCTTAGCACATCCGGTTCCGCATCTACAGGGCTTCTCTATAACGAAGCCGTGGGAACCCTGCTCACCGAAGAGCAGTTCGTACAGGCGGTTGGGCTTTCCACTCTTCTGCCCGGCAGCGACGCCCTCCAACTTGCGATGTTCGTCGGTTATACCGTTGCCGGAATCCCCGGCGGTTTGGTCTCCCTGCTGGCGGCAATCCTCCCGCCGACCGCCATCATGCTTGGCGTGGTGCTGGCGCTTCATCGCTTCCAGCGCGAGGCATGGGTCAGCCGCTTTGTGGAGGGACTGACGCCCGCCATCGCCGTTCTCATTGCCACCGTCGCATGGAAGATTTTCAACTCCAATGGCGAAATCGGCTGGCAGGCGATCCTGCTGGCGGGTATCAGTCTCATTGCGCTTTTGCGAAACGCCCCCGCCCCGCTGGTTCTCCTCGCTTCGGGCATTGCAGGGATATTTTTGTTCAAATGAACGCCGAAGAAACAAAGCCGGAGGGAAAATCCCGCATCGGGTTCATCGTGGACTTGCGCCTGTTTTGGATATTCCTGAAGGTCAATCTCTTAACCACCGCCGGACCGACCTCGGTGGGTTTGTTATACAAGGAAACCGTCGGCAAGATCATGACGGAGGCAAAATTCGTCGAAGCGGTCGGTTTCTCGAACCTGGTGCCGGGCAGTGAAGCGCTGAAATTGGCGATGTTCATCGGCTACGCCTCCGGCGGCGTGCCGGGTTTGCTTGCCGCCTTGCTGGGCGCGATTCTTCCGCCAACCGTGCTGATGTTCACGGCGGCGTCCATCCTGGTGCGTTTCGAAGGGCAGGCTTGGATGTCGAATTTCATCGAGGGCATGGCTCCGGCGGTGGGCATCCTGCTGGGGATCGTTGCGTGGCAGTTGTTCCGCGCAACGGGCAAATTCATCAAGCGGCGCTCGATCTTGATCGCGCTCTTAAGTTTCATCGCGTTGACGGTGTTTCAAATCCCGCCTCAATATGTATTGATCGGCGCGGGCATATCTGGACTATTTCTTTTCCGGTAGCGACAAATGAACCCTGAGATTATCATCCCCACGAACGGTTACAAGGAGACATGGCCCGCCATCGAGCAGGGCGCATGGCTCGCCAAGACTCTCGGCTCGAAGTTAACGCTTCTCGGCGTGACCGAGAAACTGAGCCCCGCCGCGATTGACGATCACCACCCGCTGGAGGATGTCTTCGAGCGCGCTGTCGGGTTGTTTCAGGCGCAGGGCGTGGAATACAGGCTCGAGGTCCGTAATGGAAGCGCGGAGGAGGTCATCTCACAACAGATGAAGGCGGTGGATGATTCCATTTTGACGTTGGGACCGTTGGGACGTCCGCAGATCCGCCGGTTCATTGAGGGGCGTTCGATCCGGCATTTTCTCGAAGAGATCGAACAGCCGATCTATTACGTCCCGCGGACAAGGATGCCGGTGAAAGAAATTCTGATCTGCGTGGGCGGGTTGGGATATGAAGTGGCGGCGGAACACCTTGCCATGCGAATCGCAACGAAGACTCGCGCGGAGATTACGCTTCTGCACATCATCCCGCCGTTGGGATTGGATTACCCCACCGCGAGGGCGATCCGTGAAAATTGGGAGCATCCTGAAAATACGGACACGCCGATTGGAAAAAATTTACGAGCTGCCTTGGAGGTTGCCAAAACGGAAGGGTTGACCGCGAGAGTCAAAGGGAGGCAGGGGAATGTGGTGGAGGAGATTTTAGCCGAAGCCAAAGAGGGAAATTATGACCTGTTATGTCTGGGGTCATCGTACAGCGTGCAGTCATTGAGGCAATTGTATTCCCCGAATGTAGCCGGAGAAATCGCCAACACGGTCGGCTGCCCTGTGTTGACGGCGCGATACAAAAAATAACTTCACGCGCCCGGCGTGTATTTGCTCTCCCATTCCGCAATGGCGGCGCGGATGGCGGCTTTGACGGCTTCATCCGGCACGTCGTCCACCGATGGGAATTTTTGGAGACCGACGTACACTTCCACAGCGCCTTCGGGCGATTCGTGCAGGCGGATGCCTTTTCCGGCAAGCGGTGAGTTCATCAGGCGCGACTGGAGAACCGCATCGATCTGACCGACGATGCTGAGAGAAGCAAGCGGTTTTTCCTCCTCCGTAGTTTTCTTCGGGGAAAAGAGCGCCGCGCCCAGCGTCGGTTTGACGGGAGCGACAGACGGAGGCGTGACGGGACCAGTAACCGGTCTGGGTGAAGGAGTCGGCTGGGGGGGCGAGACAGACGTCGGCGGGGTTTGAGGCGCGGGTTTTGGAGCGGGCGTTTGGGGCTTTCCACCTTCGAGGAAGGGGCGGATGATTCCCAGCAGGTCTATCAATCGTTTGCGTTTTTCGGGGGATAATGCGCCGCTCAACGGCGCGCCGTCCATTTCGAGGGTGTAATATCCGTTTTCATTTTTGATGCGCAGCAAGCCGGGATCATCCTGCGCGACAGGCGCAATCTGTTCCCGGGCTTTGCGGCTTTTCTCTTCGGCTTCACGGATTTTTATCTCCGCGTTCTTTTCGGCGGCTGTAATCTTTTTTGCGGCGCGGTTGTTGGAATCGAAAAATCCGACGACCCAACCGGCAATCAAGCCGACGATGAATCCGATGATGATATATAGAAATGGAGAGGGGGTGAACGTGATTTCTTCGACCATAAGACTACCTCAAACGTTGACATTTCGGGCAGACATGCGTGCCTCGTTGACCAACCGTGAGTTTTTGGATTTTCGTCCCGCAAACGGGGCAGGGTTTGCCTTCGCGGTCATACACGCGGAAATGGTTTTGATAATCTCCTCCGCGATAGACCCAGTCTATACTGGAGCCGTTGCGGCGGATGCCTTCGCGCAGGATGGAACGGATCGCCTCACACAACGCCTCAGCCTGTTTCTTCGTCACCGCATTCGACAACCCGAGAGGGTGCAGTTTCGCCAGATGCAGCGACTCGTCGGCGTAGATGTTGCCAACCCCGGCGAGGAAGGTTTGGTCGAGCAGCAACGGCTTCAATTGGCGTTTGCGCTTGCGAAGGTTTTCGTACAGCCAATCCGGTGTGAAGTCGCTGCCAAGCGGTTCGGGACCGAGCCTGCCGAGAACGGTTTCGGGCTGGTCTGTGAGCCAGACGCGCCCAAACTTGCGGGTATCGTTGAAGGCAAGTTTTTTTCCGCTTGAAAGATGCAGGATGAGCCTGTCATGTTTTTCAGGCGCTTCGTTCTTCCGCCGGATAATTATATCCCCGCTCATGCGAAGATGAATAAGTAAGTGATGGTTCTTTAGTATGATGTCGAGATATTTCGCCCGCCGCGCCACGTCCACCACCCGCTGACCGCGAATCGATTCCTTGAATTTGTTCGCGGAGGAAGTCGCAACCGTCCGCGCCCAGAGAACGTCGGCGGAAAGGACAGTCCTGCCGATGAGTTCAGGCTTTATCGCGCGGACAATGGTTTCGACTTCGGGGAGTTCGGGCATTATAGCGATTGGCGGTTAGTGGTTGGCAGTTAGCAGTTGGCGGTTGGCATCTGGCTAAAAGCCAATCGCCAACTGCTGGCTTACTCGTTGAACATTTCTCCCACCGAGCGTCCTTCGTGGGCGCGTTTGATGACCTCCCCCAAAAGGGACGCCACCGAAAGCACTGTGATCTTTCCTTCCAGATGCTTCATTTTTTCCGGCGTGAGCGGAACCGTATCCGTCGTGATGATCTGCTTGACATCCAGCGACCCAAGACGCTCCGCGCCGTTTTTGGAAAGGATGGCATGGACAAAGGCAAGGTACGCGTTGCGCGCGCCGTGTTTCTTCACCACTTCCACCGCCTGCGCAATGGAGCCGCCGGTATCCACCTCGTCATCCACGATGATTACGTCGCGATTTTTCACGTCGCCGATGAGAGTCAAGGCTTCGGCTTTGGCTTCGTTGCCGATGCGCCGTTTTTCGATGAACGCGATGGGCATGTCCATGTCCGCTGCGTAATTGCGCCCCTTTTTGGCGAAGCCCAGGTCCGCCGAAACCACCACCGGGTCATGTAGATCCGGGCGGATGACGGTGTTGATATGCTCGATCAACAAATGCGACGAGGTCAACACATCGCCGGGGACGGAAAAGAATCCTTGAATCTGCCCGGCGTGCGGGTCGAGCGTCATGTAGCGATCCGCGCCGGCAACTTCGATCATATCCGCCACCAGGCGCGCCGTGATGGGTACGCGCGGCTGGTCTTTTTTATCCGACCGCCCGTAGCACAAATACGGCACAACCACCGTAATGCGCGCCGCCGAATCCAGCCGCAGGGTTTGGACCATGATGAGCAATTCCATTAAGTTGCGATGCACCGGAGACGACGTGGTCTGGATGACATACACATCCTGACCGCGCACGCTTCCGCTCAACTTTACGAACAGATTCTCGTTTGGAAATTCGATCACCTCGCGCCCGCTCAACGGCTGACCGAGATAATCCGCAATCTTCTGCGCCAGTTCGGGCGAGCCGCTCCCCGCAAAAAGTTTGATCCCTCCATACACCTTCAAATCGTGATGGACATGATGCATTTCTATCTCTTCTCCTTCTTCTTTCGCTTCATCCACTCCGAGCGCAGCACGCTCATGATCAGGACATCGTCATATTTTCCATGCTTATAGACCGCTTCGCGCAGGCGTCCCTCCAAAACGAAACCCGCCTTTTCATACGAACGAACCGCGCGCGTATTGTCGGCGTAGACCCGTAAAAAGGCGCGATTCAGGTTCAAGGTCTCGAAGGCGTGGCGCAGAAGCAGGGTCATCGCCTCCGAGCCGTAGCCTTTGTCCCATTCCGTTTTATCGCCGATCATGATGCCGAGTTCGCCGCTTCGATGCGTCAACTCGATGCCGAACACGCCGCAATTGCCGATCAACTTCCACACCCTGCCTTTGCGAACTTCGATGGCAAGCGGTCTCTCATTCGGGTCGCGCTTCGACAGCCCATCGAACCAGTTCTCCTCATCTGTCATGGACATGGGCAGATAAAGCGCCAACCCGCGCGTCACTTCGGGGTCGTTGATCCATTCGTGGAACTTCGCCACATCCCCGCGTTCATTCGCGCGCAGGCGCACACGCTCGCCATAGATAATACTCATTTCAACCTTCCATTCAACAACATCTTGACGGCTTCCCACGGCGAGATGTTCCTTTGAACAACCTTCTCCAAAACCTCTTCGTATTTTTTGGAAGAGACATCTTCATGGAAGCGCGTCATCAACGAATCGCGGATCAACGCCTCCACCTCGACCTCGAGCCGGGTACGCTCACGAAGAGCCCAGTCCCCGCTCTGGCGCAAATGCTCCACATGCTTTGCAATGGACTCCGCCAGTTCGGGAATGCCCGTTCCTTCGATGGAGATTGTTCGTTGGATCGGCGGAATCCACAACTTTGCATTCGTCGTCGGCTTCGGCACGGACACGCTCATGTATGTGCCATGATGTTTGAAGACCCGCTCCGTCGGGTGCGCCAGTTCGAGCATGGACTTGAGCGCCTTCTCGGTATTCTCCACGCCGGGTCTATCCGCCTTGTTGACGACGAGGATGTCCGCAATTTCCAAAATGCCCGCCTTGATGGCTTGGATGTCGTCCCCCAGCCCGGGCGCTTCCACAACCAACGTCGTGTGAGCGAGGCGGGCGATGTCCACTTCGCTTTGCCCCGCGCCGACGGTCTCGATCATGATGATGTCGAAGCCCGCCGCGTCGAAGATTTGAACCATGTTGGCGGTTGCCTGCGCCAATCCGCCCAGCGAGCCGCGCGATGCCATCGAGCGGATGAACACGTTTGGGTCGCCGGAAAGATCGCGCATTCGCACGCGGTCTCCAAGCACCGCTCCGCCCGTGAACGGGCTGGATGGATCCACCGCCACGATTGCAACGCGCCTGTCTTCTGTTTTGCGATAGTGCAGCGCGAGTTGATTGACCAGCGACGACTTTCCGGTTCCCGGCGCGCCCGTCACGCCGATGAGATGCGCCCTGCCGGTATGCGGAAAGAGTTCGATCAACGCGGCGCGTCCTTCGGGGGAATCGTTTTCGACCTTTGTCAGCAAACGCGCCAGAGCGAGACGGTCACCTTTAAGAATGGCTTGGGAATCGGTCATTGACATCAACAAAACTTTGGGTCGTGAAGCATCGGCAAATTTGCGTTCATCCGTGTTTATCTGTGGTTAAGAACAAAACACAGAGCCTTTGCTCTGTGTAGGGTAAGGCAGACTATCCTGCCACCGCTTTTTGGACATCGTGGATAATGTCTTCGGTGGAGGCGCCGGGACCGAAAACGCCAGCCACGCCCATCTCCTTCAAACGATGCAAGTCTTCATTGGGGATGATGCCTCCGATGAACACTTTTACATGTGTCTGTCCGTTGGCTCGAAGCAATTCCATCACGCGCGGGGTCAACGCCATGTGCGCGCCGGAGAGAATGGACAGACCAATTACATCCACGTCCTCCTGAAGCGCGGCTTCGGCGATCATTTCAGGGGTTTGGCGCAAGCCGGTATAAATGACTTCCATGCCCGCATCGCGTAAGGCGCGCGCCACCACTTTTGCGCCGCGATCATGCCCGTCGAGACCGGGTTTGGCAACCAAAACTCGAATTTTCTTTTCGGTCATTGTTCCTCCGAAGGGAATATCATTGGTAATTATACTATGTCTCACAAACGGGAGATTCGATGAGGATGCGGCTCTCTGACATCTGCCGTAATCAAAACCTTTTGGACACGGATCGCGCGGAAAACACGGATTTTTAATGGGTTATTTCGCGCGAAGCGGGCGGGGTTGTATAATGTTGGAAATGGTCGAAAGGAAAATTTAACACATGAAACGCCCCGTCACACTTTGGATTCTTATTTTTTGGCTGGGATTCCTCGCCCTTGGGGGATTGTACGGCGGGATCGCCATGCTTCTCGACCCTTCCGGCGGTTCTTTGGGGATGGCCGGGGTCTTGCCGCTTTTGCCTGTCGCCAACTATGTTTTGCCTGGATTATTTCTGCTTGTTATCATGGGTCTCCTGCCATTGCTGCTCATCTATGGCTTGTTAGCCCGCCCCAATTGGACCTGGCTTGAGTCCATGCTTCGCCAAACAAAATATCATTGGGCGTGGACAGGAACCGTTGTTCTCGGCGCGGCGCTTGCAATATGGCTCCTTGTGGAAGGGATATTGATCGGCTTCAAATGGACAATTCAATATGTCACAGCCGTCAACGGGTTGTTTATCGTGTTGTTTGTATTTCTGCCTTCCGTGAGAAAGTTCTACAAAAATTAGCTCGAAAGAACGGAGGTTTATCGGTATGAGTCCAATCCGCATGTCAAAGTTGGAAACAGCCGCCCGCGTTGTCCTTGCGTTCAATGAGGCGTTCAATCGTCACGACGTCGAAGCGATGATGAAGTTGATGAGCGACGACTGCGTCTTCGAGAACACGCATCCCGCTCCCGATGGAACGGTTTATTCGGGGAAGGAGGCGGTCACCCGGTTTTGGCAGGATTTTTTCAATGAATCGCCTCATGCCCGCATCGAGATCGAGGAAATCTTCGGTTTGGGCGGATTTCGCTGCGTCATGCGCTGGCGATACGAGTGGGGCGCTGAGACGGGGCAAAAGGGACATGTCCGCGGGGTGGATGTGTTCAAAGTGGAAGACGGCTTGATCTGCGAAAAGTTGTCTTATGTAAAGGGGTAAAACTCCGGCGCTTGTAAATCTAATACTCTTCTTACGCCGCGTCGACAATCCGCCAATGCGTCGTTTGTTATAATCGCATTCGTAAAACCTGGCAGGTCTTATCCGCGCCTTTGTACTCCTTGTCCCCCGCGCGGACAAAGACCTCTCCCAGTCAGCGTTCCGGGGAGACCCGTCAGGTTTCGTTTGAAAGGACATTTCCCCATGATGCGCTTTGACCGATTTACAGAGAGAGCCCAGGAAGCCGCCCAGCGCGCCGCGGAGATCATCCAGCGCTATGGGCATAACCAAATTGACACTGAACACATCCTGCTGGCGTTGATCGAGCAGCCCGGCGGGGTGATTCCCCAAATTTTGGAAAAACTGAACGTCAGCGCCGAAGCGTTGACCGACCGTCTCGATGCCACTTTGCGCGCCAGCCCGAAGGCGAATATTTTCGGCGGCGGCGCGGGGCAGATCTTCATCACGCCTCGCGTCAAACGGATCATTGACCTGGCAAACGAGGAAGCCAACCGTCTGAAGGATGAGTATATTTCGACCGAACACATCTTTTTGGCGATTCTCACCGAGCGTAACACACCCGCCGCGCGGATTTTGGAATCCGCCGGTTTGACGCGCGACCGCGTGTATGACGCCATTCAGGACCTGCGCGGCGGGCAGCGCGTGACCGATCCGCAAGCCGAGACGCGCTACCGCGCGCTCGAAAAATACTCGCGCGACCTCACCCAACTGGCGCGCGAAGGCAAGCTCGACCCCGTCATCGGGCGCGACAACGAAATCCTGCGCCTGATCCAAATCCTTTCCCGCCGCACGAAGAACAACCCGGTACTCATCGGGGAAGCAGGCGTCGGCAAGACCGCCATCGCGGAGGGACTTGCGCAGAAGATCGCAACCAACGACGTGCCGGAGATCCTCTCCGGCAAGAGAGTGGTGGCGCTCGATTTGGGCGCGATGATCGCCGGGTCCAGGTTTCGAGGCGAGTTTGAAGAGCGGCTCAAAGCCGTGATGGAGGAAGTCCAGCGCGCGAAGGGCGACGTCATCCTGATGATTGACGAACTGCACACCGTCGTCGGAGCGGGAGCCGCCCAGGGCGCGATGGATGCGTCCAACATGCTCAAGCCTGCGCTGGCGCGCGGCGAACTCCAGTGCATCGGCGCGACCACGTTGGATGAATTCCACAAATACATCGAAAAAGACGCCGCGCTCGAACGCCGTTTTGCGCCCATCTATGTGGATGAGCCAAGCGTGGAAGACACGATCAAGATGCTGCAGGGGCTGCGCGATAAATATGAAGCGCATCACAAGGTCCGTTTTGCGGATGACGCGCTCGAAGCCGCCGCCCGCCTTGCCGAGCGCTACGTAACCGACCGCCACCTGCCCGACAAAGCCATCGATCTGATGGATGAAGCCGCGGCAAAACTGCGCGTGGCATTGTATTCCATGCCGCCCGATCTTAAGGTGATGAAAACCGAGGTCGAAAAACTGCAAGCGGAGGAGGAACAGGCTGGCTTGAACCGCGATTACGAACGCGCCGCGCAAAAGAAAGCCGAACGCCTGCGCCTTGAAGGGGAATACACCAGCAAGCGCGATAAATGGGAATCCGAACACCAGCTCGATGAAGTGGTGGATGTGGATGACATTGCTTCGGTCGTGCATCAGTGGACGGGCATCCCCGTTTCGCAGATGATGGAAACCGAAGCCGAAAAACTCCTGCACATGGAGGCTCGTTTGCACGAGCGCATCATCGGTCAGGAGGAAGCCATCCATGCGATTTCGGATGCCATCCGCCGCGCGCGTTCCGGTTTGAAAGACCCGGCGCGCCCGATTGGTTCATTCATCTTTATCGGTCCGTCCGGCGTCGGCAAGACCGAGCTGGCAAAAGCCCTCGCCTGGTTCATGTTCGACGACGAGGACGCGCTCGTCCGCATCGACATGTCCGAGTACCACGAACAGCACACGGTGAGTCGACTCTTCGGCGCGCCTCCGGGATACGTCGGCTATGAGGAAGGCGGTCAACTCACGGAAGCCGTCCGCCGCAGACCGTACCGCGTCCTGCTCTTCGACGAGATAGAGAAAGCCCATCCGGAAGTTTGGAACGCGCTCCTGCAAATCCTCGATGACGGACGCATGACCGACGGTCAGGGCAACGTGGTGGACTTCCGCAACACGGTTCTGATCATGACCTCGAACCTGGGTACTGAATACGTGAAAAAGGGCGGCACGTTGGGCTTTTTGACGCAGCAGTCGGACGACAGCGACCGCGATGCCCACGACAAGATCGAAAAAGCCCTCAAAGCCGCCTTCCGCCCCGAGTTCCTCAACCGCATCGACGAGATCATCATGTTCTCGCCGCTTTCGCTCGAACAGATGGAAGAGATCGTTGTCCTGCAAATGAAGGAAGTGCAGGACCGCCTGAACGAATATAACATTACCGTGCAGTTGACCGACGCCGCGCGCGCCTGGATTGCCAAGGAAGGCTACGATCCTGCTTTCGGCGCCCGTCCATTGCGGCGAGCCATCCAGAAATTTGTCGAGAGTCCGCTTTCGGTGGAACTGCTCAGCGGCAAATACAAGGATGGCGGAACCGTCATCGTGGGTGTGGACGAGAAGGAGAACAAGATCGTCTTCGAGGCGTCTGCCCCTTCTGCAAGGAAGACAAAACAGAAAGTGGAAGCGTAGGCGAAAGACACAATTGCGCGGAACGAGAAATTCCGCGCAATTGTTTTAACCTGAATTTCTTATCCGCTTTTCCGCCGCACGCGGTATCATTGGGCATCTTTTTGCTCAGAGGAAAACCATGACAGAAAATAAAACCAGCGTAACAGGGGTGGTGATCGGCATTGTCGTTTTGCTTTGCTGTATCTGTGTATTGGTGGCGGGGATGGGCGGCTATGCCTATTTTGCGATAAGCCAAAGCCAGACCCAGTCTCCAAGTTTCCCGTCTACGTCCACGGAAACGCAGGAACCGGAAATCACCCGCCCGCCCGTGGAATCGGTATCCGGCGAAACGCTGGAGACCTTGCAAAATACCATTGTCCCGAGCAACAACCCGAAGGACCTGGCTTGCCGTCTGGACGGAAAATGTGACGTCCCCGATGTGCTGGCAACTTCCGCCGCGCCGCGCGCTGTAGGCGAGAAGGATAATTTCTGGGTTCATAACCTCGATACAAATGTCAATACCGAAGTGCAAGCCACCCTGCGTTATGCCACACCCCATGTTTATTTCTGGGTGCAGGAGGGTGTGACTGTCGACGAAAATGAAGTAAAGGCGTTGGTGGATGAATTCGAAGAAAAGATCTACCCAACCAACCGCGAGTTCTTTGGCAGTGAATGGTCGCCCGGCATAGACGGGGACGAACACATTTACATCCTGTACGCGCGCGGGCTGGGCTCGTCCATTGCGGGGTATTTCTCTTCGTCCGATTCGGTTCATCCACTGATCCAGGAATATTCCAATGGACATGAGATGTTCCTCTTCAACGCCGATAACACTTCCCTTTCCAGCGATTTCACGCTGGGCGTGCTGGCGCACGAATTCCAGCACATGATCCATTGGAATTTGGACGGCAACGAAACCTCCTGGTTGAACGAAGGCTCCTCGGAACTGGCGGCGTTCATCAACGGATATGACCCCGGCGGGTTCGACTGGCTGTACATTAATAACCCCGATTTGCAGTTGAATGATTGGCCCAACGACCAGAACGCCACCACCCCGCATTACGGCGCGGGCTTCCTTTTTATGACTTACTTCCTCGACCGGTTCGGCGAGGATGCAACCAAGGCGCTCGTCAAGGATCCTGCCAACGGTTTGGAAAGCGTGGATGACGTCCTGCGCGAGATTGGCGCAACAGATCCGTCGACGGGAAAACCCATTACGGCGGACGCCTTTTTCATGGATTGGGTTGTCACAAACTTCTTGTTGGATAAATCCGCCGGCGACGGGCGCTACATTTACAACAACTACCCGGGCGCGAACCGCGCTTCGGCGACGGAAACGATCTACAACTGTCCGCAGGCGCCGGCTGCCCGCACAGTAAAACAATACGGCGCGGATTACATTGCCATCGAATGCGCGGGCGATTACACCGTCAACTTTACCGGCTCCACCGCAACCAAACTTCTGCCCGCCGACCCATATTCCGGGGATTATGCCTTCTGGTCGAACAAAGGCGACGAATCGAATATGACGCTGACGCGCGAGTTCGATTTCACGGATGTGAGCGGTTCGGTGGAATTATCCTTCCGCGCCTGGTACGACATCGAAACCGACTGGGATTACGCCTATGTCGAAGTCTCCGAAGACGGCGAGACCTGGGAAATTCTCATCACGCCTTCCGGCACAGGCACAGACCCAAGCGGCAATTCGTATGGCTGGGGCTATACCGGCGTCACCGACGGCTGGAGGGAGGAGAAGGTTGACCTTTCGGCTTATGCCGGTAAAAAAGTGTTCGTGCGTTTCGAATACATCACCGACGCGGCGGTGAACGGGGAAGGCTTCATGCTGGATGATGTTCAGGTCGAAGCGGCAGGTTACAGGTCCGATTTTGAAGCGGATGACGGAGGTTGGACCGCGGAGGGATTTGTGCGTGTCCAGAACGTTCTCCCCCAGACGTTCGGGCTGTCTCTCATCCTCACGAGCGATTCAAGCGTGACGACGATCCCGCTCAACGAAGACCAGACGGCGGAGATTCCGCTTTCGCTGAAGCCCGGCGAGAAGGCGTATCTGGTCGTCTCCGGTCTGACGCGCTTTACGCGCGAACCGGCTTCCTATCAAATTGAAATTCGATAGCACAAAAGAACGTCCCGCCTTTTGCGGGGCGTTCTTGCAAAATTGTCAATCCGATTCGCAGTTCCCTGACTTATAATTTCGAAACTCAGATGACCGCCCATACAAACCCTGAAAGCAAGCGAAAAACTGTTGCCGTACTTGGCGCGTATTTGACCCGCGTTTGGGGCGCGGAGTTCATGAATGGCGTGTTGGATTCCGCGCGCGCGAACGATATCAATGTCGTTTATTTTGTGGGCGGCAAGCCGCTCGCCATCGAGGCGCCGGAGCGGGAAGGGCGTTCCTACGGGTTATACGATTTGATCAAACCCGGACAATTCGACGGCATTCTGCTGACGGCGGATATTGCCCATGGGCTTTCCAGGAATGAGATCGAGGATTTTTGCCGCTCGTTCGCGCCGACTCCCACCGCATCGTTCGCCGTCCCTGCGGAGGGCGTTTCCTCCGTGATGGCGGATAACGAAGGCGGGATGCGCGCAGTGGTGCGTCACTTGATCGAAGCGCACGGATACAAACGCATTGCGTTCCTGCGCGGACCAAAGGGACAGATCGAAGCCGACCAGCGTTTCAACGCATATAAGGAAGAATTGAAAGCGAATAACATCCGCTTCGAGGAAAGCCTCGTGGTGGAAGGGGATTACACGCCCGAAAGCGGGCGCGCGGCAGCGCGGACGCTTCTCGATGAACGCAAGATCCGTTTGCAGGCGATTGTCGCATCCAACGACCAGATGGCGTTTGGCGCGCTGGAGACGTTGCAGCAACGCGGCGTGAACGTGCCGGACAGCGTCGCGCTGACCGGGTTCGACGATGTCAGCGAGGCGCAGTCCATGGGTGTGCCGTTGACGACAGTCCGCCAGTCGTTTTATCAGGCGGGCAGGCGGGCATTTGAAGCGCTCCTGACGCGCATGAACGGCGGGCAGGTGGAAGATGTCAATATCCTGCCTTCGAGTTTGGTGGTGCGCTGGTCGTGCGGGTGTCTGCCGGAGAGCATTCACCGCGCGATCGTGCTTCCAAAGGAAGTGGCGCACACGGGAAGATTGGAGAACAAGCGCGATGCCGCAATCCGCGCCTTGTTCGGCGCGGCAGGCATTGCCGAGACCGACCCCGCAAGACCGCAATATGTGGATGTCTTCGGGCGCGCGTGGGATGTGTTTCTCGCCAGCTTGAAGGAGATGAATAAAAGCGACGCTTTTTTGAAGATGGTGCAGGCGATGGTGGAAGTATTACAGCGGAACGGCTACGACTTCAACACCTGGCAGAACGTGATCTCCACATTCAGGAAATATGCGTTGGGCGGCATTTCCAGCAACACCATCATGTTGAGGGCGGAAAACCTGTTCCAGCAGGCGCGCATGCTGGTGGGCGAATTGTCCCAGCGGGCGCAGGCGTATCATCGCTTGGAATACCAAAAGCTGGAGGAGATTCTCAATAACTTCAGTTTTTCGATGGCGCCCGCCATGTCCTTCGATCAAATCGGGGATGCGATCTCGAAGCATTTCCCCATCCTTGGGCTGGAGCGTTGGTATGTGATGTTCTACAGCGACGTCAGCGCGCCGGGGTCGGTCTCCTCGCCGCCGCCCGAAAGTTACCGCCTTCTGCTTCAATATGACGACAACCGCTTCCAGATTCCGCGCGAGAAATCTGCTCTTGCCACCGGACGGCTGGTGCCGCGCGGAAAGACTCCGGAAGATCACCGCTACGATGCCGTTGTCATGCCGTTGACTCTGGCGAGCAACCGCTTCGGTTTCATGTGGGCGGAGATGGGTCCGCAGGATTGGGATATTTACGTCCGCGTGAAGAACCTGCTTTCCAGCGCGCTCCTGCGCACCATGCTTGTCCAGCAGCGCGAGCAGGCGCAAATGGAAGTGGAACGTCTTTTGAACGAGGCGCGCGAGCGGGCGGTGGAACTGGCGCGAGCCAGGGATGCGGCGGAAAAAGCCGCGGCGCAAAACGCAAAATTATTCGAGTCCGAGCAGGAACGGCGTCGAGGGGCGGAGGCGTTGGCGCGTTCGTCGCGTCAGTTATCCTCGTTGAAGACTGCCGAAAAGCTCCATCAGCAGATCCTCGAACAGTTGCTGCAAATCCTGCCGTATGAATATGGAATCCTGTTCATCGAAGATGTGAACGGCGCGCCTCACATCCTTGCGCATCATGGCATGCCGCCGGGCGCGGACCCGAATGAATTCCAATTGAAGGTCAAGGGGTTGGATTTTTACAACACGGTTGCGCGCAAGGGAGAGACCCTGTTCATCGGCGACGTGAAGTCGGTGGAGGGCTGGTTGCAGCCGCAGTGGCTTCCGCAAGTTCGTTCGTGGATGGGCGTGCCGCTGTATTCAAAGGACAATGTCACCGGGCTGGTGGTGTTGGGGCGCGCGAAACGCGCATTCAACGAAGACGACGCCCTGCTGGCGACGACGTTTGCATTACAGGCAACCATCGCATTGGAGAACGCGCGTCTCTACAATGAAGTGACCAGCATGAACCAGATGATGGAACGCATGGTCTCCGAGCGCGTGGAGGAATTGAACAACGCCTACAAGACCCTCGAAAAACACGACAAAAATAAATCGGCATTCATTCAGGTTGCCGCGCACGAACTCCGCACGCCGCTCACGGTCATCAAGGGGTATCTGGGCATGTTGCGCGCGGACGCCAGCATCGCAAACAACCCCATGTTGACGGAGGCTGTGGAAGGCGTGCTGCGCGGGACCAACCGCCTGCACCAGATCGTGAACAGCATGTTGGATGTGGCGCGCCTCGAGAACCAGGTCATCACGCCGCACATCGAGAACGTCAGTTTGGGATTGATCCTGCGCCTCATTCACAAAGACTACGTGGATGACCTCGCGACCCGCAATATGACCTTTACGCTGGACGAGTCCATCAAGGATATTCCCCCGCTGCTGGCAGACCCCGAACTGCTGAAAAAGGCGCTCGACCATGTCATCGTCAATGCGATCAAATTCACACCCGACGGCGGCTCTGTGACGGTTTCCGCCAAAGTCGTGGAGGATAAACGCAGCGGCAAAATGGCGGAGATCATCGTGAAAGACACCGGCATTGGCGTGGACCCCGAACATCACAAGATCATCTTCGAGAAGTTATATCAATTGGGGCAGGTGGAATTGCACTCTTCCAGCCGCACGAACTACAAAGGCGGCGGGGCAGGGTTGGGTCTGGCAATTGCGGCGGGCATCGTCAAAGCCTTGCAGGGCAGTATCTGGGTGGAAAGCCCCGGGCGGGACGAAGAGAAGTTCCCCGGCAGTGCCTTCTTCATCCGCTTGCCTCTTGTGAAGGATTGATCTCGTCACCCCTCATCCTGGTTGTGATTCCCATTATTCAGGAAAATCGAATTGATTTGATCCCGCACCGGCGAAAGAATGCCAATGTGCATCAACATCAGCGCGGAGATCGAGATCATCATGAGGAAGATGGTCACATCGCAGACGACCTTCCAGTCGATTGCATCCGGCGTGAACACATACCGTTCCACGATCACGAACAGTTGAATCACACTGATGACCAGCAAAGGGATGGCGAACGGGCGCAGGTCGTGTCCTTCCACTAGCAGGTGCAGGCAGATCAGCACGAACAACCCGCCGAGCAGAATGATGAGATACGCCCAAAAACGCATGGCGTCATAACTCTGCACATACAACTTTTGTATCACCTTGATATACAAAACGGAAACAGCAGCCAGGCATCCCCAGGCATAGATATTTATCACCAGCGGGTACACCAGGTTCCCAAACCCGCGAATACTCACCAGCCCGATCCCCCAGCCAAAAATGAACGCGAGTCCCAGCACCGCAAGTTTGACGGACATCCCATCCAGGTTTTTTGCAAGCCCGCCGTCGTTGAACACATCGAAAACCAGCCTGCCCGCCCCGAACATCGCCACGCTCAGCGCGGCAAGGCTCACCAGCATGGTGGCAATGCTCAACATGCCGCGCGTATCCACGCCGTTCTTTCGCGGCGGTTTTGGTTTCCCTTTTATAAAAGGATGAACATGTGGTAGGGGGGTTTGAGACTCTGCCATACTCCTCTCCCGTCCTGCAAGAATCTGATTCTATTTCATCGTTTCGCGGAAATCGTAGATACCGTCATGCGCCGCCCAGCGGGACTGGCACGATGGACAAAGTAAATGGTCGGTCTTATCCTGCAAGTCTTCACCGCCGCACTCCGGACATTTGAACAGGTCCAACACTTCGAGCGGAATCTCACGCTGTTTGTTTTCACCGCCCATCTTCGCTTTGACGAACACGCTCGGCGTGAACTGCCACAACGCGCCCGTCGGCTGGAAGAGACCATCCAGCGCGGCAAGCAGACCGGCGGGAATCAACCGCTTCAGCAAGCCGAGACGGAAATGCGAAACGGTCAGCGTCTTCTCGATGGAAAAGCCCAGCCCAGCCAGCCACTGCCGAACGGCTTTGGGGTGGAAGTCGAAATTTAATTCCACAAATTCCACCGGCTCCAGCGTGAACGGACTCCACTTCTGTTTTCCGATCAGGTAACGCATCATGGCTTTGAAGTTCAGTTTATTCGCAAATTCAAGAATAAAGACGGCGCCCGGCTGTAAAACGTTCCTGACCTGAGCCAGCGCCCTGGGCGCATCCGCCATGTGATGCAGGACGCGGATCATCGTGGCAGAGTCGAACAACCCGTCGAGGAAGGGGAGGCGGTACACATCCGCGGCGACGTAGATGTATTTGTCGCTGCGACCAAGCCTCTCCTGGGCTTGAGCGAGTTGCGTCGTCGAATAATCCAAAACGACGATACGCTCGAAGCCCGCGTAGCGCGGCGTGTTCCGTCCCGCGCCCGCGCCGAGTTCGAGCATGAGTTTTCCGAATTTTGGAAGCATCCGTTTCAGGGCGATGGCTTCGGCGCGGTCTTCGTAGGCGCGCCCGCCCTGCTCCCAAAAGGATTTTTGGTAATCGGAGCCTTCGTAATTGCAGATGGGAGGATTGGTCATGGTTTTGATATTTGCCTGAAATTCAAAGTCGGATAGCGGGCGATTCTACCCAACCATCCGACTTTTCGCTTGACGATTAACCGACTATCTGCCTACGGCGCGATAGGTGAATCCCATTTCCTTCATGACCTTGGGATCGTAAATATTGCGCCCATCGTAAACGACCGGCGATTTGAGCAGGCTTTTGACCTGTTCGAGATCGAGCTGTTTGAACTCGTTCCATTCCGTGACCACCATCAGTGCGTCGCAGCCTTTTGCCATCTTATACGGCTCATCGAACATGTCCACAGCCGGGAGGATCGGGCGTGCAACTTCCACCGCTACCGGGTCGTACGCGCGGACTTTCGCCCCCGCTTCCACCAGCGCCTCCGCAATCGTAATGGACGGCGCGTCGCGCATGTCGTCGGTGTTGGGTTTGAACGCCAGCCCAAGCAAGCCGACGGTCTTGCCGCTCAGGTTTCCGCCGAGCATTTCCGCCACACGCTGAACGGCGGTCTTGCGCCTGTCGTAATTGATCTCCATTACACTGTTGAGGATGCGCGGCTCGAGCCCCTTTTCCTTCGACATGTAGGCGAGCGCCTCCACGTCCTTCGGGAAGCATGAGCCGCCCCATCCGAGACCGGCATCCAAAAAGTGACGTCCGATGCGGGCATCGTAGCCCATGCCCGCCGCCACTTCCTTCACGTCCGCGCCGACGAGCTCGCACAAGTCCGCCAGTTCGTTGATAAAGGAAATCTTCGTGGCGAGGAAGGCGTTGCTGGCATACTTGATCATCTCCGCTGTGCGCAGGTCGGTGATGACGATGGGCGCGCGCAGGGGCAGATGCAGCTGCGCCACTTTATTTGCGGCGTCTCTATCCAGCGAACCGATGACGGTGCGATGAGGGTTCATGAAATCGCCAATGGCGGAACCTTCGCGCAAAAATTCGGGGCAGGAGACCACCGAGAAATCTGTCGGCTTGGGCTGGGCGCCCTTCACAATGTCGGCAACCCAGTCGCCGGTCCCGATGGGAACCGTGGACTTGTTGATGATGATGAGCGGCGCGGTCATATTTTCCGCAATGGATTTGGCGGCGGCGGCGACGTATTGCAAGTCCGCCGAGCCGTCCGAGCCGGAGGGGGTTCCCACCGCAATGAAAACGTACTCCGCCCCTTTGAGGGCATCCTTATAGGAAGTGGTAAAACTGATGCGCCCCGCCTTCATGTTGCGTTTGACCAGTTCATCCAGCCCCGGCTCGTAAATGGGCATGATGCCCTTTTTGAGATTGTCCACGCGCTCCTCGTTCACGTCCAACGCGGATACGCGATTCCCCAGGTCGGCGAAACACGCCGCCGTCACCAGTCCGACGTACCCCACGCCGACTACACAGATTTGTTTCATGGTTTCCTCTTGGTTGAAAAAGATTTTAAGAAATGCCCGCGCAGGTCAGTCTTTCCCGACCCAGCGTTCCACCGCCTCCACGAGTTCGAGCAGGTCCATGGGTTTTGCGATGTAATCGTCGCACCCCGAATCCATTGCGCGCTGACGATCCCCGGGCAGGGCATGAGCGGTAAGCGCGATCAATGGGATGGATGAAGTCTGGTCGTTCTTTTTAATCAGGCGCGTGGCTGTCCAACCATCCATTTCCGGCATGGAAAGATCCATGATGATCAAATCCGGCTTTTGCTTGCTGGCGGCATTGACGCCGTCGCGCCCGTTCATTGCGAGGAAGGTATCGTACCCGTTCTTTTTCAGGATGAAATGCACGAGCTCGTAGGTATCCATATTGTCCTCGACAATGAGAATGCGCCCTTTGCTCATGGGCTTAAATATACTACAAAGTGGGGATGTATAATCACATCATGCGCCTGCTTTTTGTCACCGATGCACGCTCCCCCATCTCCCGCAATTGGATTCGATACTTCGCCGAACGCGGCGACGAAATCTTCATCGCCTCCACATTCGACTGTGAGGTGGATTTCCCGGTCAAACGGCTGGAATTTACGCCCGTTGCCTTCAGCGCCGCCAAAAAGCGGACATCCGCGCCATCTTCCGCCTCCTCCCGGACCCTGAGCCTGCGTACCGCTTTCAGACAGTGGTTCGGACCCCTGACCATTCCCGCGTCCGCGCGGAAGTTGCGGGCGTTCATTAAAGAGATCGAGCCGGATATCGTCCATGCCATGCGCGTACCCTATGAAGGGATGCTGACCGCTTCCGCGCTTCACAATCTCACCCCTTGCCCTCCATTTCTGGTTTCCATCTGGGGCAACGACTTCACCCTGCACGCACCGTCCACGCCGTTGATGAAGATGTATACGCGGCAGGTGATGAAGTCGGCGGATGCGCTTCACGCGGATGTGGAACGCGATGTGCGGCTGGCGCGTCAGTGGGGCTTGGGCGGGGATAAGGTCACGTTGGTCGCGCCAGGCAGCGGCGGAGTTCGAGGCGATATCTTTTATCCGCCGGAAGAGTTGGTGAAGGCTCCCGTCATCATCAATCCGCGCGGAGTGAGACCGTACGTCCGCAATGACTCGTTCTTCAAATCTATTCCGTTGGTGCTGGCAAAACGACCTGACGCAAAGTTTGTTTGCTCAACCATGCGGGGCGAGGCGCAGGCGATGACGTGGGCGCGCGAACTGGGTATCGAAGATGCTGTGGAGTTGATGCCGCCTGTGCCGTTTGAACGGATGGGCGAAGTCTTTCGCGAGGCGCAGATCGTGGTTTCGCCGAGCGCGCACGACGGCACGCCGAATTCGTTGATCGAAGCGATGGCGTGCGGGTGTTTCCCGATTGCGGGCGATCTCGAATCCATCCGCGAGTGGATCACGCATGGGCAGAACGGTTTGCTGGTTGATCCTGCCAACCCGCAGTCCATTGCGGAGGCGATTCTTTTGGGTTTGGAAAGGGAAGACCTGCGGCGCGAGGCGGCAGGTTTGAATACGAAGATAATTTCCGCGCGCGGGGAATACGGCGCGAATATGAAGCGGGTGGCGGGGTTTTATAAATCGCTGACGCGTTAGAACTCTTCGCGCGGCGCTCGCAGGGCATCCAGCCGGTGACGCAGTTCGATGCGGCGCGAATCAGCCGAATGGCGGACGTCGCTGAGGAAGTTCTGTCCGCGGTCGCGGAGTTGGTTTCGCAGGTTTTCACCGGATTCCGGGGCAAGCAAAAGGGCGATCATCGAGCCGACCACCCCGCCGACAAAAACACCGATCAAAAATCCGAACATTCTTCGCATGGGATTCTCCTTTGCGGAAAGTGATGTCTTCTGAATTAAAGTTCAGACAAATTTATTATAGGCGAAAAAACAAAAATATGGAATAATAGGGCTGCCGCGCGTATCGCAATGAACGCGACGGCGAAATCCAATCCAACCGAAGCGGCATGTACATGCGGGGGGAGCAACATGCAACCCGGACTCTACCTTACCCGGAGGGTACCATGTCAACAGTAATGCAAGTTCCAACAAGCACGTCACAACACTCTGCGAGTACTTCGCGAAAGAAGGTGACGACGCTCGCGTTCCGCCAGAAGAAGGAACGCGGCGAACCGATCACCATGCTGACCGCCTACGACTATCCCACCGCGATGGCGATAGACAAGGCAGGCATTGACTCCATCCTCGTCGGCGATTCGCTGGCGATGGTGGTGCTGGGCTATGACAATACGCTGCCCGTCACCATGGAGGAGATGCTGCACCACGCCCGCGCGGTGGCACGCGGCGCAAAGACCGCCCTGCTCATCGGCGACATGCCGTTCATGTCGTATCAGGTTTCCGTTGAGGAAGCCGTCCGCAATGCGGGGCGTTTCCTTCAGCAGGGCGGCATGGACGCGGTCAAGCTCGAAGGCGGACGGGATCGTGCGGATGCCGTCCGCGCGATTGTGGGCGCTGGAATTCCCGTGATGGGTCACATCGGGCTGACGCCGCAATCAGTGCATCAACTCGGCGGATTTCGCGCGCAGGGGAAAAACGCCTCCGCGGCGAAACGCCTGCTCGAAGATGCGAGAATCCTCGAAGAAGCCGGCGCGTTCAGCCTCGTGCTGGAATCCGTGCCTGCGCGGCTGGCGGAATACATATCCAAACATATTTCCATTCCCACCATCGGCATCGGAGCGGGAGTCGGCTGTGACGGTCAGGTGCTGGTCACGCACGACCTGCTTGGTCTCTTCGACCGCTTCACGCCGAAGTTCGTTAAAAAGTATGCCAATCTGCATGACGCCATGAACAAGGCATTCGCCGAATACATCGACGACGTGGAGACCAAACGCTTCCCCGCTCCCGAACATACCGTAGAGATGAGCGATGAAGAGTGGGAAACATTTCTGAAATAAAGCAAAGGGTATTGTGATGAAAGAGGATATCTTACTGGTCGGCACGGGCGCGTTAGCCACTCTCTTTGCGGCGCGGTTGAGCGCGGCAGGGCATCCCGTATCCATGCTTGGCACATGGAAGGACGGTTTGCTGTCCCTGCGGGAGAACGGCGCGCGCATTCAAGATGCGGACGGAATTGAACACGCTTACCCTGTCCGTGTTACGAATGACCCGCGCGAAGTGAGCGGCGCGAAGTATGCGTTGGTGCTCGTCAAATCGTGGCAGACGGAACGCGCGGCGGGACAACTCCATACGGCGCTCGCAAAAGACGGACTCGCGCTCACGCTCCAAAACGGACTCGGAAACCGCGAAACGCTCATTCGGGACCTCGGACCTGATCGGGTTTCTCTGGGCATTACCACCACCGGAGCCACCCTGCTCGGACCGGGGCTGGTAAAAGTTGGCGGAGAAGGAGTCGTTTCAATGGAGCAGAATCAGGCTCTCGGTCCGTTGGAGGCGGCGCTTCGGGAATCCAATTTCACTGTGCGGGTCGTCGAAGATGCGCAGTCGCTCGTGTGGGGCAAACTGGTCATCAATGCCGCCATCAACCCGCTGACGGCGCTTCTGCAAATCCCGAACGGTGAATTGCTTTCACACCCAAAGGCGCGGAGGATGATGGGCGCGCTGGCGCGTGAAACGGCGGAGGTGGCAGAGGCGGAAAAAGTTCACCTGCCGTTTGGCGACCCGGTTTCGGCGGCGGAGGAGGTGGCGCGGAAGACCGCGAAAAATCTTTCCTCGATGTTTCAGGATGTGCGGCGCGGCGCTCCGACGGAGATCGATGCCATCTGCGGCGCGATCATGAAACGCGGCGCGAAGCACGGAATCCAGACGCCGTATAACAAAGCCTGCTGGACGATGATAAGGGCAACAGCGCATGTCGCGCGCCCGGCGTATGCGTAATGAACAGGTCTCGCCATTTTGGGCGAGACCTGTTTTTCCATTTGCATGTTCCCAAAAAGGGTGACATTTATCTGTAATAGTTCGTGACTTCGCTTCTGCCCTTCCAAATTGGCGCATGGTAAGATAAAGACAACCTTATCCGTTCGGAGGTATCCATGATGCGCAGGTTGATTCTTATCTCGATGCTGGGGGCGTTTTTTGTATTTCCATTTTCCGCATCCGCTCAGACCGATGCAACCCTTTCCAACGTGACAGTGCAATTGTGGCCCGAATACGACCAGCCCAGCATGTTGGTGATCGTTGATTTCCAGGTCGCCGCCGGAACGCCGCTGCCGGTGGATTTGACCTTCCGCTTCCCGCTCGACGCGAACCTGATCGCGGTTGCCGTTCAATCTTCCGCCGGCGACTTTTTGAACGCCAAATTTACGGGACCCGCAGCGGGCGGCGAATGGCAGTCCTTCACCATGACCGTCGATCAGAATGCCGTCTATCGCTATGAGTATTACCAGCCGCTGGCGTTCAATGGAAATCAGCGCATCTTTTCCTACCTTTGGGATGGCGCGTACGCGGTGAACGCATTTCAGTCCAGTGTGCTGGAACCCCTGGACGCTGCCTCTTTTGTCATTGATCCTCCACATCAAAACATCCAACAGGTGAGCGGTCTCAAATATTACAACAGCGAGCCGACCCGGCTTGCGGCGGGCGAACAATATTCGTTGACCTTGCAGTATGAAAAAACGACCACCGCCCTGATCAACCCGCCGCAGCAGGGACTTCAACCCGCCGCGCCAGTGGATGAAAACACGCCGGGACGGGTCTCCTTGAATAATTTTCTACCGTACATCATCGGCGGGCTGGGAGCGGTGATGATTTTGGGCGGGTTGTTCTATTACTGGCAGGCAGGACGCGCCCCCTCCAAACGAACGCGCCGCCGCAAACATCCACAGGCGGAGGCGGCGGATGAAGCGGACGAAGCCTACTGTCCGCAGTGCGGTACGCGCGCCAAACCCGGCGACCGTTTCTGCCGGACCTGCGGCGCGCGGCTGCGGCATCAGCAGGAATAGATACCGCTTCGGGAAACCAAAACGACCATGAGTTCCACGCCTTTCATCATCATTTACTTCTTTTACGGACTTGCATTCTTCAGCATGGGCTTGCTGGTGATGATGGAGGGCGGGCGTTCCACCGATGCCCGTTTGCGCATGGCGCTTCGCCCGCTGGCGGGCTTCGGTCTTGTCCATGCCGCGCATGAATGGCTGGATATGTTCAGGGTGATGGGGCATTTTGGCGAATTCTTTTCCGTGTTCTTTCCCGTTGTGGCGCTCATCCTCCTTGCATTCTCCTTTCTTTCCCTGGCAGCCTTCGGCTCCTATCTCGTTTTGGGGAGCGAATCCACCTGGCGGGTGAGCCTCATCATTCCGTTGGCGCTCGAAGCGGTGTGGGTGTATGGCTTGTTATTATTTAAAAGCAGATATTCCCTCGCCGACATGTACCCGATTGCAGACGTGTGGACGCGCTATTCGCTGGCGATTCCCGCCGGTCTGCTTGCCGCGGCGGGATTGGTGGTGCAGCAACGCGCCTTCCGCCGCGCCGGGCTGGTCAGTTTCGGACAGGACAGCCTGTGGGCATCCATCGCGTTTGGATGGTACAGCCTCGTCGGGCAGATCTTCACCATGCCCAGCAAACTGCCCCCGTCCACCCACTTAAACTCGGAACTGTTTTTCGATACGTTCGGGTTCCCGGTCCAACTTCTGCGCGCGGTCACAGCCATTTTTGCCTCGGTGTTCGTCATCCGCTTCCTGCGCGCCTTTCAGGTGGAAAGCGACCACAAAATTGCCGAGTTGCAGGAGGCGCGTTTGCTTGAATCGCGCGAACGCGAAGCCCTGCGCGCGGAATTATTCAGGAAAGTCGTCGCCGCGCAGGAAGCCGAGCGTCAGCGCATTGCGCGCGACCTGCATGACGAAACCGGGCAGGCGCTCACCGCCATTGGCATGGGGCTGCGCGGGCTGGCGGATGAATTGAAAAATAAACGGGATAAGAACGACACGCTCAACCAGTTGCAGGCGCTGACTTCCGATTCCCTGCGCGAACTTCAACGCATCATATCGGACCTCAGGCCTGCCCATCTCGACGACCTGGGACTTTCCGCCACCTTGAGATGGTACGCGAGCCGCTTGCAGGAAATGGTGCGCCTCAACATCCACGTGGATATTTCCGGGCGCGAACACGCGCTGGACGAAACCATCAAGATCACCGTCTTCCGCATCATCCAGGAGGCGTTGACCAACATCATCAAGCACTCCCGCGCCACCAGCGCGCGGGTAAACCTGGAATACAGGGAAAAAGCCGTGTACATCCTTGTGCGCGACAACGGCATCGGATTCGACATGGACGCAGTCGAGAGCCGAATCGGGCGCGTCTCGCTTGGGCTGGCGGGCATGGCAGAGCGCGCCGCCCTGCTGGGCGGTACGGTGGAAGTCCACTCGCGCCCGGATTACGGAACCGAGGTCGAAGCCGTGATTCCCTACGGGACGGTCAAAAAGGAGGAACAATGACGATTCGTTTGCTTTTGGTGGACGACCATGCGGTTGTGCGCTCCGGGCTGAAGATGCTGTTGGGCGGTCACGAAGAGATGGAGATCGTCGGGGAAGCAGGTTCCGCGGAGGAGGCTCTTGCCGAGACCGAGCGCGTACAACCCAACGTCATTTTGATGGACATCGGTTTACCCGACAAGACGGGCATCGAAGCCACGCGCGAAATCAAGGAAAAGTTCCCGGATGTAAACATCGTCGCGCTGACCATTCACGAGGACGAGGAGTATTTCTTCCAAATGCTGGATGCGGGCGCTTCGGGGTACGTCCCCAAACGCGCCGCGCCGGAGGAGTTGATTACTGCCATTCGGGCGGCATCGGAAGGGGAGGTGTATTTGTACCCATCGTTGGCGAAGCTGCTGGTGCGTGATTTTTTCAATCCGGACCGGACTGCTGAAGAGGCGGCGAACCTGGACGGTTTGACGCCGCGCGAACATGAGGTGTTGACTCACCTTGCCGAGGGCGCCAGCAATAACGAGATTGCCGAGTCTTTGGTCATCAGCCCGAAGACAGTGGAGCGTCACCGCGAGAATATCATGCGAAAGTTGAACCTTCATTCGCGCTCGGAGTTGGTGCGGTACGCGATTCGGAAGGGGATCATCAAGGCGTAATTCATAACGCGGCAAGCCGCAGCCAAAGTAAGTCGGATTGGCAATCCGACCTACGCGCAAAATCTTCGCGGTAGGCGTAGTTTTTACAGAGCAATACTATA
>JAGUZU010000105.1 GCA_020060625.1 Anaerolineales bacterium
CCACAGAGATTTCAAAAAGGGTTTCTCCGTGATCTCCGTGTTCTCTGTGGTGGAAAAAACCTTGCACACGTGTGCCTGCGTCCCAGTGCAGGCAAAAAAACAAGAATTTCATTGATAAGGTACTAAGTTGCTGCCTTATTTACTTTTTTACCGCAGAGTCGCGGAGAACGCAGAGAAATTCATGAAAAACTCCGCGCCCTCTGCGCCTCGGCGGTTCAAAACAGGCGAATTTCCTGTTACCTCTTTGAAGGTGACAACTTAGGTGAATTATGGAGGCGCGCATGAGAGACTGGACATATCGCCTTCTTGCCGCAGGGCTTCAATCCATGATCTGGGGCGGGGAAATCATCGGTGACGAAAACCTGCCCATGCGGGGACCTGCCGTGCTGGTCGCAAATCACCATGGCGCATTGGGACCAATCGCCGTGATGTCATCCGTGCCGCACAGGCTCTACCCCTGGGTCGTTGCGGATATGATGGATGTGTCCCTTGCCCCCGACTATCTCCGAATGGATTTCGTTGAAAAACAGATTCACCTCTCCATGCCGTTTAGTTTGTGGATCGCAAAAGCCATCTCAAAACTCTCCGTCCCGCTGCTGACCAATATAAACTGTATCCCCGTTCACTCCAATTTCGAAGACCTGCTCATCCCGTTTGAACAAAGCGTGGATATGCTCCTCCAGGAACGCTTCATCCTGATCTTCCCCGAAGACCCAACCCTGCCGCTTCATCCGCAATTCAACATGGCGCCCTTCAAAAAGGGATTCGTCCGTTTAGGCGAGTTCTACTTCCAGCGAACGGGGCGCGCCTTGAAATTCCATCCGTTGGCGGTACACGCCGCGCGCCGTGTTGTGCAGGTTGGCAAACCCGTCACACATAATCCCTTTGCGCCGCCTGTCAGCGAACGGATAAGGGTCAAACAGGCGCTCGAAAACATCGTCCGCGAAATGCTGGCTGGAATGGATGGAAACATCTACCTGCGCGTCCCACTGCCGCGATAAGAAGGCACGGACAGGCTTGCCTTATAATGGACTCATGCCCGCCGTCCAACTCTTCATCACCTGCCTGACCGACTCATTCTTCCCACAAACTGGCGAAGCGGTCGTGAGCATTCTCCACCGCCTCGGCATGGACGTGGACTTCCCCCCCGACCAAACCTGCTGCGGACAGCCGCAATTCAACGCCGGTTTACGCAGGGATGCAAGGGCAGTTGCGGAACATACGATCAAAGTTTTTGAAAGACCTCCGAGGTCTCTTAAGACCTTGGAGGTCTTACCCGATATCGTTACCCCGTCCGGTTCATGCGCCCATCATTTCAGGCATAACTATTTGGAACTGTTCGAAGGGGATTCAGTCTGGTATCCGCGCGCGAAGGCGTTGGCGGATCGCACCTACGAATTCACCGAATACCTCGTGGACAAACTCGGCGTCACCGACCTGGGCGCAAAATGGGACGGCGCGCTGACCTACCATCCCTCCTGCCACACCCTGCGCGGAATCAACGTGGGCAGACAGCCGCGCGCTTTATTGGCGAATGTCCATGGCGCAACGCTGGTGGATTTGCCAAACGCCGAGGAGTGCTGCGGCTTCGGCGGCGTGATGTCCGTCGAACACCCCGAACTGTCGGCGGAGTGGTTGAAGCGCAAAATATCCAATCTCGAAGCGACCCAATCCCCCACGCTCGTCGTCACAGATGCGGGTTGTCTCATGCACATCATGGGTGGGCTGAAGCGGCAGGGGAAAAAACAGCGTGTGATCCACATCGCGGAAGTCCTGAACCATAGATAAACGCAGATGAAAACAGATTTTTTCCGAAAGCGGATTCTCGAATCCATCAATGATCCAACGCTCCAAACTGCGCTCGATAACAACACCGAGCGCCGCCTGAAGGGACGTGATCTTGCCTTCGCCTCCATCCCCGATTGGCGCGAGCGGCGTATCCGCGCCCACAACATTCGCGCGGATGTGATCGAACGGCTCGATGAATACCTCGAAACATTCATCGCAAGGAACGAAGCCAACGGCGTCATCGTCCACCGCGCAAAGGATGCAAGGGAGGCGGTTGGCATTGTGCTGGAAATCGTAAAAGACATGCCGCAGAGTCGCAGAGAACGCGGAGAAGATCAAAAAAATATCCCTGTTCATCTCCGTTCATCTGTGGCGAATCCCGTTCTTATCGCCAAATCCAAAAGCATGGTCAGCGAGGAAATCGAACTGAACCACGCGCTCGAAAAGGAAGGCATCCGCGTCGTCGAAACCGACCTCGGCGAATACATCGTTCAACTTCGTCATGAACGTCCCAGCCACATCATCACGCCCGCCGCGCACCTCAAAAAGGAACAGGTCGCCCAACTCTTCCACGAAAATCTTGGCATCCCCTATACCGATGACATCACGGAACTCACTGCTGCCGCGCGAAAAGTCCTCCGCAATATCTTCCTCACTGCCGACATCGGTTTGAGCGGCGTCAACTTCGGCGCGGCGGAAACAGGCGCAGTCTGCATCGTCACCAACGAAGGCAACGGGCGCATGGTCACGACCCTGCCCAAAACCCACATCGCGCTGATGGGCATGGAACGCCTCGTCCCGAACCTCGACGATCTCGCGCTCATGCTCTCGCTCCTGCCGCGCTCGGCAACGGGGCAAAAACTCACTGTCTACACCCAACTGCTTCACAAACCCATGCCGGGGCAAACCCGCCATCTCATCATCCTCGATAACGGGCGAAGTCGCATCCGCGCTTCACCGCTCAAAGAGTCGCTGTATTGCATCCGCTGCGGCGCGTGCCTCAACGCCTGCCCCGTCTTCCGCGAACTCGGCGGTCACGCCTACATCGGCAGGGATAAATCCATCGCGCCATATCCGGGACCCATCGGCTCGGTTATTTCACCCGGTTTGTTCGGCGAAAATTACGTTCATCTCGCGCAAGCCTCGTCCCTGTGCGGCGCGTGCCGGGACGCCTGCCCCGTGGATATTGACCTGCCGAAGTTGTTGACTCGCGTCCGCGCGGGACAATCCTCCTCTCCCTCAGGGAGGGGGGCTAGGGGTGAGGGGAATAATGGCGGCGCGGGACTGACCTGGTCCACAAAATTTTTCTTGCAGATGTACACCCGCCTCTCGACTCAGCCGAAACTGTTTGCCCTCTCCCAAAAATTTGCTTCGCTGACAACGACTCTCCTCTCCCCCCGCTCGGGGTGGATGCGCCTGCCTGCCTTCACCGGCTGGGGCTACAGCAAAGACTTGCCGCGATTTGCAGGGAAGACATTTCGGGAAAGAATAGGGAATCGTAAATTGGGAATTGGTACATTAGGGAACAGTGAATTGGTAAACTCGTCACAGCCCCAATCTACCAACCCACCAACCTCCCAATCTACCAATCTACTAACCGACCAATTCACCACCGAACTCACCGCGCTCTCCGGCAATGTGCATCAGACGGAAAATGCCGCCAACACGATTATCGAATTTCTAATATCGCGCAACATCAAAAAGATATATCTCCAGCCAAACGTCCTTGACGATAATCTCTTACGCCAGGCAAACATCAACTTCACCCACGAACCCGATCCGCAGATTGCCGTCGGCGTGACGAAGGCTTGGGTCGGGCTGGCAGATACCGGGTCCGTGCTGGAGGCGGATGAGGAGTTGCCTGGGTCGCTGCTGCCGGAAGTCCATATCGTAGTTTTGAAGTCGAAAGACATCCTGCCATCCCTGCCTGATGCAATGCCGATGGTGAAGGATAAAAATGCCGTCTTCATCACGGGTCCATCCCGCACGGCGGACATCGAAATGACGCTGACCATCGGCGTGCATGGACCGAAGGAATTGCACGTTTTTGTTGACGTTTCAAATTCGGGGTGATAGAATACGCCCGCATTTGCCCCCATCGTCTAGCGGCCCAGGACGTGGCCCTCTCAAGGCCAAAACCGGAGTTCGAGTCTCCGTGGGGGCACAAACACCCGTTCAACCCGGGTGTTTTTTTATTTTTTCTCTACGTACATTTTTCATTTTTTAACCGCCAAGTGTCGCCATGGCGCCATACGACAAACGCCAAGGTCGCCAAGATTCAAATCTTTTGGCTGTTTTTCTTGGCGCCGCTTGGCGGCTTGGCGGTTGCCTTTCGGCATTTGTACGGCAGCAAATTATTTTTCAAACCGTCGTCCCCGCAGGGGGGATGTTATTCGAGTCTCCGTGGGGGCACAAACACCCGTTCAACCCGGGTGTTTTTTTATTGAGCAGGCTCGATCAGTGTGTTGTTTTCCGATATCGCCCCGTCCGGGTATTCGATCTTGATGGGTTTATCCGTCTTGTTGTTTCTGACGATCACATCTTCATTCCTGGTCAGGAGGGCGATTGGGAGGCTGCCGATTGTTCCGAAGACAATATTATCTTCGATCAGCAATCGAATTTCCATACCGGTCGGCATCTCCGATTTCCAACTTGAGATCCCCGAGTGACAATTGCTTACCTGGTTGCCGATTATTTTATTGTCATGCCGCTGGGCGCCCCATCCTTCATAGAATTCCTCTGCAACTGCTATGCCTGCCGGTCTGTTTTGCTCGCGAAGATAAATACCGGTACAGTACACCGTGTTATCCCGCACAACAGTGTAAGAAGAGTTGTCAACATAAATGTTGACCGAAAAGTTGTCCCGCACGATATTATTTTCCACCAAAACATTTACACCCCGCGTCACCGCGATCCCCTCGCCGCAATTTTCATAAACCAAATTTCTGCGAAAGATGACATCTTCTCCGCCCATCATCACCTTCAATGCGCTTCCCCATCCGCCGTGACCGAGACAGGTCACCTCTCCATTTTCCGTTACGCTGTGGTGGACAATCGAGTCTTCGACGATAACGTGCCTGCCCTTGACCAATATACCGTGCGAGATCGATCCAGATACTTCCAATCCTGAAATGACGATGTAATTCCCGGATACGACCACTCCGGGTAAAACGGCGTCCTGCCCGGCAATTACAAGGTGGTTTTGAGCCGTGCCTGAAGCGGATACATCCAAAACTTCGGGATAATGCCCTTCCAATAAATGGATGACCTCCCCGGGCTGGGCAACGGATATTGCCCTGTCCAATGTGCGGCACGGCTGCGTATTGGCGCATCGATTCCCGTCATTTCCGCCGGGCGAAATATATACGCCCTTCGTTTTCCACAGCGCATTCGCGTCCATACTCATGTGGAGTGTGCCGGACTTATCCTGCGACTTCCAGATAAAGAATGACGCCGTCAATAGCGCTGCTGCCAATAGGAACATCCATGCTGTCTTTTTCATCGTATCCTTTCCGGGTAAAACATTTTAAACGAATCTCTCGTTGTCGTTTGGATCGTGTAAAAATTACTCCACCCAAAAGATGGGTTGCAGGCGCAGATATTCCTCGCCGACCAGACGAAAACCGGAGGCGGGATATTCGATCTGCGTAACGGCGTCCAGAAGGACGAAATTCAGCCGGTAACGTCCGTTTTCGATGCGGCGGTGAACGAACAGGATGGATTTTCCATCCGGCGACCAGACGTGCTGCTCTGCCGCCTCGTCGCGGATGTAAAAGACCGCGTCCAGCGTGGCAGGCGGCGTGATAAAGAACAGGCGCGACTCAAGCACACGCCCGGAGTAATTGCTCACCAGCGACGTACTTACTGCCAGCGTGGAACCATCCGGCGACCAGGACATGTCCACGAGGCGGTTTCCGGGAACGGGGAAGGTGTGGACCCTGCCGTCATTGACGATGGTCAACTGGTTTTTGCGATTCGCGTCATGCGACATGAACGCCATCTTGCCGTCTGCCGCGAAGGCGGGTTTTCCCTCATAGGGCAGGGCGCGGAGATTGCCGCCATCCAAATCGGAGACATAAATGCCCTGCGTTTCGCAAATGGAATTGACGCAAACGCCCGCGCTCCAATACACGTGAGACGGGTCGCGCGAGGGATGCAGTTCCAACGGCGGATGGGGCGCATCGGGCAGGATGAACGCATCGCCTCCGCCCGGACTGAGAATGCCGACCTGGTCCATTTCAGCGCTTCTCAAAATGACAGCGATTCGTCCGTCCGCCAGCCAGACGGCTGGGTGCGGACTTTCAGGGTGTAGTTGACTGGTGAGAAGCGCGCGTTGGTCATTCTTCAACAGATAAAGATTTGCATCCTGCGCGGCGAGAATGCCGAATTCGGAATAATCAAGCAGGCTCAATCCCGGCTCCAACAAAGCCCGCCAATCCCGCCCGTTCAGGCTTCCTTGAAAAATGCCATCGGATGTAAAACTGTCGTTGTTGCGGGTGGAAATTCCCAACAAGATTGACGAGGATGGAAAGACCGGGTTCGACGACGACTCGATTTCGGCATGGGGCAGTTCGCCGACGGGACCCGGGGTGAATGAAACGGCGGGCGCGCCGGTTGGCGTAACGGATGCGTTTCCTGCCGCCGTTTCAATTGGCAAGCCTTCCGCTTCGCGCATGACCGCATCCAAAACTTGCAGGGCGGTGAAACTTCGCATGTTCCAGCCGTCTACGCTCAGGTGAAAGCCGCCTTCATCGGTTGGGTCGAGTCCGTGATTTGGCAGGGGCTGGACGGCGCGCCAGAAATTCCACAGGGGCAGGTCGTATTCGTAGGCGAGTTTCGCGGAAACGTAATTGATGAAATGGTTGCCTTCGACGTTATCCGCCTTGGTGGAGAGGATGGGGAGCGTTCCCTGCGCGATGTTGTATTCGATGATCTGGCGCATGTATTGTTCGTAACGGTCTTCCGTGCGCCCGGCAAACCAGACTTCCAAACTGATAATGACCACGCTGGGGTTGTGAATGCGATTTTCACATTCCATCGGGTTTTCGCCCGGCTGGCAGACTTCCGTGTTTGCCCAAAGCGGCAGCAAAACGGATGAAGCGTTGAATCCGCCGCGCACCGATTCCCCTTCGCGGTTGAACGAACCGGCGTAGTAGTCCACGCTTTCCTGCAAGTATTCATAACCCGGGGAAAAATAGTAGCGCCCCGGCAGGTCGTAGATTCCCAAAAAGGCTTCGGGGATGTTTTGGCAGTCGCCGATCTTGGAAAAGGCGCGGGGGTTGTTGCCCATCGCCAATCCGCGCAGGTAAATTTCGCGGGCGCGCGCGCTGATGGCGGGAACAATATCCCATTCCTGCCAGCGTTCGGGGGGCAGGCGCAGGTCGGGGGTGGGGCTGAACGCCGGGTTGGCGGTTGCGGTGGAGGGAAGGGCTGGGGTTGCTGAAGCAGTTGTCGGCGGGGAAAGAGGCGTTTGCGTCGCGTTGGGTGAGGCTTCTCCTGGATTATTCATCCCGCTGCAGGAGGTTAACAACAAACAAGTCACAAAAAAAATTCTAAGAATATTTTCACTACTATATAAATGTCGTTCCCAAAAGGGGACGCTGTGCGAGGGCGATCTCCCCAAAGCAACCTCCCGCTTTCTGGAGAACTTCTGGTCAAAGGGAGGTTGCCGCGCCGCCAAAAACCAAGAGCGGCGGCTCGCAACGACATTAATTGGCAAGATGTACGGTAGAGAAAAAATATTCTTCATTTGATCAGCGGTTGATGTCCCAGAGAATGCGCAGCCCGTCGAGCGTGAGCCAGGGCGCGATGATGTCTATGACCTTTGTCTCTTTGGCGATGACTTCCGCCAGCCCGCCGGTGGCGATGACTTTCATATCGCCTCCCAACTCGGACCTGAACCTGCTCACCATTCCCTCGACCATACTCACATACCCGAAGAGAAGCCCGGATTGCATCGCGTGGACGGTGTTGCGCCCGATGACGGAGGGCGGCACTTGCAGGTCTATGCGCGGAAGTTTTGCGGCGCGGGTGTAGAGCGCTTCGGCGGCGAGGTTGACGCCCGCCATGATCGCGCCGCCGAGATATTCGCCGTCTTTGGTAATGGCGTTGAAGGTGGTGGCGGTGCCGAAGTCCACCACGCAGGCGGGACCGCCGTAGAGTTTCATGACTGCCACCGCGTCTGCGACGCGGTCCGCGCCGACGGCTCGCGGATCTTCGTAGAGGATTTTTATACCCGTTTTTACGCCGGTATCCACCACGAGCGGTTCCTGTTTGAGATATTCGCGGCAGGCTTGAATGACGCGCCCGGTGAGCGGCGGGACGACGGAGGCGAGCGAAACGCCTGTGATGTCTTTTATGGTTTTCCCCGCATTTTGCAGCAAGCCCAAAAATTGCAAGCCGTATTCGTCGGGCATGCGGTTGTGGTCGGTGGCGAGACGCCAGTGCGCGCCGAGTTTGCCGCCTTCGTATAAGCCGAGCGTGAGGTTGGTATTGCCAACGTCAATGGTGAGGAGCATGTCAACTCTCTTTTGCTGTAAGTTCCTGTGGAGATTTAATCCAAATGAAGAACAATAGAAACGCAAGCGGAAAAACGTGCAAGTAAAGGCGATCCAGCGAGGTGTTCAGGTGCCAGGTTAGTTCGTTGGGAGTGAGAAGAAATATTATAAAATAAACTGTCAATTGCATGACGATAACAGCGCCCACCACCCAAACACCTGGTACACGAGTTGGCGACCTTCCTGCAAGAAATGCCATCAGAATTATAAGTCCGATCAGGCTGACCGGTGTGTTGCCCAAATTCCAGAGCATAACGCCCGCTTTTTGGAAAATGATCGCATATCGCGAGGCATCCAAAATCTTATCGAACAGACTGCCCTGCGCCAAGAGCAGGTCATTGGATGGAGCGAGGAAGAGTTTAAAAAGGATAATCACGAGCAAAGGAAATGCAAGACCCAGGATGTAATTTTGGAAGACCGGGCGCTCTGTTTTCCACGCGATAAGAATCCAGGCAGCCGTAAACCCGACGATTGCAGCGAGACCTTCATTCTTCGCCCATCCGCCCAGCCCGATCAGAAGCCCAGCCAAAATCGCGAGGCGTGTTTCCTTTGTTTGGAAATACAGCATAGTCAGCCCGCCCACGGCAAGGATGAGGTGGGCGAGGAGAAAATCCGCGTATTGGCGCATGCCCTGATTGACAACAAAAGGAAGGGATATAAAAAAAACCACCGCCAATGAAGCCTGTTTGAAACCTCGTATCCAATTGACGAGCGCAAATAACAACCCCGCTGTAAAAATTGAAATCATAAAGTGAAATGCAATCGGTCCCCAAGTGGATGCGCGGCGCACGAACACCCATGTAATGGCATTTGTCACTGCCATAAAGAGCGGATAATCGGGATGATCCCATTGGCGCAAGAAAGTGGCTTGCCAGTCCGCGCCGCCGAGATAGAGAAAACGCGCGACCACATTCCAGTTGATCCACGCATCAGGACGTCCGTGCGGATATTGTAGAGCGTAGACCGCGAGGTTCATCGTGAAAAGAAAAACGCCCATCGCAAGAATCAAAGTCCAAATCAGATCAAGCCTTCCCGTCAGTTTTTGGAGGCGGGGTCGGTGCGCATAAAACCTCCAGCCTGTCAGAACAATAGCGAGGATGCTTTCCAAAATCGCGTAAACATCGAGCGGCAAACCAAGCCAAATCCATAGAAAGCCAAAGAGCGAGGAAATGCCAAATCCGATTCCCGCCGAGAGAAATATCTTTACCAGCAACGACTTCCCATCTGTCGCATTCCAAATGAAATGGATGATGAAAAATCCCAGCAGAAGGCGCGGCAGCAAGGCGGCAAATGACAGAATCAGCGTCATCTAATTTTCCACATCTTGAATGAGATACAAACCAAAACCAAATCCCTGAATTTCATACGCCCCCAATTGCCCGGCAAGCCATGTTTCAAGATTTTCATCGCCGCTGAAATTGCCGATGATCCATTCATGATTTATCCCAGACTGGATCGCAACCGGCGCGACTGAATATTGCATCAACTGAAATTCGTTGACATCCAACTGCGACGGATCTCCGCTCCAGGCGGCATCATCCACATACCCAACCTGACTCACGCTGGATGGAAGCGCCTCACGCAACGCCTGAACCCGGTCCTCCCATTTGGAAACCATCTCCTCTGATGAATTTCCCCACATACCGGAGGAGAACCCTAGTGTGAATTGGTAGACCGCAAAGACAATAGAAATTGCCGCAAAAACCAGCGGCGCATGTTTTCGAATGAAGGACATGGAGATATTTTAGTCTATGGAACTGAAGCGTAAAAGGGAGCCAGCGCGCGAAAGATATTGTAGATAAAGTTGAAATTATTCGCCATCAACGCGAAGAGGAGGATGGCAATTCCCCATTGAAGCCAGTTCTTTTCCGCAAAATCGGATAACGCCAGCGCAATGCAGAACACAAGCGCATATATCCAATACGGCGAATAGAGGAAGAGTTCCGTGCCGTAGACCATGTGCATGAGAAAGTTGAATCCAAGCGCGCCGAGCAAACCGAGCATCAGTGATTTATGCTTCGAGGTTCGCAGGTTTTTGATGAACATCAGAAAACCGCCTGCCAGCAAGACCAGCCATAACGCCAGCGGGATGTTGGCAAGCCCCTTGTAGGGAGCGAGGGCGCCGGTGCGGACATCGAAGGTTTTGAGGTCGATGGTGGGATGCGGCGGTTTTTCAGAAACCGCTTCGATGGGACGGGGTCCTACCGCGCCGTAGAGGAACATCGTGCGGCTGGCGACTTCGAATTTTTCCAGAAGCCGGTCGGTGAACGACTGTTGCGACGACCGAACAAAATTGAATTCAAACGCAAGATCGGCGGGGACGAAGAAGAGAGTCTGCGCCTTGGGGTATAAAATTCCGGTGGAGACGGTAAGCAATACGCCAATTGCAAGAAGTAATATGGAATATTGAATAAGGCGGCGAAAACTGAACTTATTGAAGAACAAGCCGATGATCCCCTGGGCGATGTTGGTGATGGTAATGCCAAATAAAAGCAGTCCTGCCGGAACGAGAACAGAGAATCGTTTTTCACCGGCTTGAATCAGCAGGAAGAACAAGATGAGCGCCGCCGCGCCAAAGATGTAGTTTTCGGTCAGCGAGCCAAAGAGCAGATGCGAAGCGGTTACGCCAAGAAGAATGGCAAAAAGAAAAGCGTAGGTTTCCGAGTCTGTTGCGCGTTTGACGAAGAGCCATGTCAAGAAGACGCACAGCCCAGCAATGGCGGAGACGACGAGCATCCCGCCGAGGGCGTAATGGTCCCCCATTATGCCGGAGACGAGTCGCATCAGCGGGCGGATGATGATGAGGCTGAGCGGATGCACCGAGCGGTTGATCGCGGCGCTCTCCGGGCTGGCAAGGATTTCCATCCACGGACCGGCGTCCGCCTCGAAGAGGACGGTGTTGTAGCTAAGCGCGGGATGGTTCAATGCGCGCGCAAGGATGGCATGGACGAGGAAGAACATCCCGCCTGCGTATAGTCCGGGTAAATTTTGGGAGAGGAAAAGAATAAAGCTGGAGCGTTTGATTTTTTCAAAATATGCGCTGTGTTCCAATTTTTCTAAAACTACCAGACTCCAAATCCCCGCTAAAAGCGCTGTAACACAAAACAATACGGTCCATTTTTGAGGGACGGTGACGTACTCCCAGAGGAACATGGATGGGAATTGAGCGCTTCCATAAATGACCGCAGATACCAGCACGGGCAGCGCGAGAACGAGGATGATGTTCAGCGGCTTGCTCAGAAAACCTTTGTTAAGCAGGGAGTGTGCGGCGCGTTTGAAGAGGTAGCATCCGATCACACTGCCAAGAGTGACGGAAAACGCCGTAAACAGAACCATGTTGTACGGCGCGCGGAGCGGGTCTTGTAAATAGCCGACGAGTCCGTATGTGAGTTTGAAGCTGAAGAGAAAGCCCAGGAGATAATAGGGAATGGCGAATAGGGAACGAATGCGCGCCGTCCACGCGGAGAGGGAGGGCAAGGTTTGGTGGAGAGTCAGCCCGATGGCAAGAGCAGGCACGAGGATGAGAGCGAGGCGGTCTATCAGCGAGTCGAAGGTCGAATAGCCGAAGAAGGTCACAGCCAGGAAAAAACTGGCGGCGAGACCTGTCAAAACGCTGAAGACGATGCGGGAGAGTTTCATGTCAGGCAAAGAGCGCGACACCCTCGCAGTTATTCCTTCACAGCCATGATGATGTCGGAGATCATGTCGTAGCGGTGGAATTGGGGCATCATGTAAATGCCGCTTGCCCAGCCTTTGATGCCTTCGATCAACTCGACTGCCAGTTCCACGCCGACTTTTGCGGCGTCTTCGCCTGCGGCTTCGATGCGGGCGCGGGCTTCATCGGGGATAAAAACGCCGGGGACTTCGTTGTGCAGGAAACTGGCGTGTTTTGCGCTGACCAGCGGAAGAATGCCCGCGAGGATGGGCTTGTCGAACTTGCCGTGTTTGGCTTGGTAGGCTTCGATGAGTTTGGGACCGTCATCCGTGCGGTAAATGGGCTGGGTGAGGAAGAAGTCCGCGCCGGCGTTGAGTTTGCGGCGAAGGTTTTTTATTTCGGTGTCCATATCCTGCGGGCAGAGGTTGAGCGCCGCGCCGACGAAGAAATTGGTCGGCTGACCGATGCTCGTGCCGGAATGATCCACGCCCATGTTGAAGCCCTGTTTGATGAGTTTGATGAGACCGGACGGGACGAGATCGTAGTTGTCGGTCGCTTCGGGATAATCGCCGATGGAAGTCGGGTCGCCCATCACGACGAAGACATTTCGCAAGCCGATGGCGTGCGCGGCGAGCAAGTCGCCCTGCACGCGCAGGAGGTTGCGTCCGCGCGTGGGGAAGTGCAAAGTGGTTTCCACGCCAACAGTTCTTTGCACAACATCGCACACCGCCCAGGCGGACATTCTCATGCGAGCCATGGGGCTGTCTGCCACGTTGATCACGTCCGCGCCGGAGTCGTGGAGGAGCGATGCGCCCGCCAGCAATTTGTGAGTCGAAAGCCCGCGCGGCGGGTCCATCTCGACTGAGATGCAGAATTTTCCGTTCGCAAGTTTTTGGGCAAACTGAGTTGGCTGTTCGGCAGGCTCGGCGGAAATTTCGTCTTCCGGCAAAACGGTGATATCCGCAATTTTCCCAGCCGGAGCAGCATCCAGCGCTTTCTTCATCGCCGCAATGTGTTGGGGTGTCGTGCCGCAGCATCCGCCTACGATGTTCGCGCCCGCTTCACGGAATGAAAGCGCGTAATCGCCGAAGTAATCGGCGTCGGCGGGATACATGATGCGTCCGCCCACCTGTTCGGGCCAGCCTGCGTTGGGCTTTACCCAGAACCTGCCATTTGGCGCGGCTTGCCGCATCTGCTTTAATATTCGCAACAGTTGCGATGGTCCGCCGGAGCAATTGACGCCGATCACGTCCGCGCCGGCGTCTGCGATTCGACGCGCGACTTTCGCGGGGTCATCGCCGAGCAAAGTGCGGTCATCGCGGGTGAACGTCACCGAGGCGACAACGGGCAGGGAGCAGACTTCCTTCGCCGCCTTGATCGCTTCCTGGATTTCGTAGAGGTCGCTCATCGTTTCGATGACGATCAAATCCGCGCCTGCTTCGGCTAAAGCCTTGATTTGTTCGACGAACGCCTCACGCGCCTCCTCGAGCTTGACTCTGCCATAGGGAGCGATTCTCACCCCAAGCGGACCGACATCGCCCGCGATCAGCACATCCTTGAACGACGCGGCAACCACACGCTTTGCCAGTTCCACGCCCGCGCGGTTGATCTTCGCCACATCGTCTTCCAAGCCGTGTTTGCTCAATTTATATTTGTTCGCGCCGAAGGTGTTGGTGATGATCAACTCCGCGCCCGCTTCGATGTATTCGCGGTGAATATCCGCCACCGCCGCCGGGTCGGTCAGGTTCAATTCGTCGAAGGATTTGTCGAAGCCGATGCCGCGCGCATGAAGCATGGTTCCCATCGCGCCGTCGGCGAGTAAAGTTTTTTTGTTCAGGGTTTCAAGTAAGTTCATCGTTTCTCTTTCAAGGTTTTTTGATAACAGCCAGCACGGTATTGTCGCGGATGATCTCGTATGCGATCTCCGCATCCAGCCGGGTTGTTTCATTCCGAATAAAGCGGTAGGACGTTACCACATACTCATACCCGTCAACGGGGGATTCGGAACTCCACGAGTTGACTTTAAGGTCTTCCCGCGCATACGGGGAGAATACATGCCCGGGTCCCTCGACCCAAACTCCGGCGCCGGGTGAAGCGTTCTTATTTATGTACTCCGCCGCCTCACGATAGGACGTCAGCCAGTATTCGGTTTCAAAACGTCCGTGCGCTCCATGGAGTCCGCCAATGAATTGGTTGTAATAGGCATATTCGTATGGATGGAGGGAGATAATACCAAAAATCCCCGGCAAAATACATAAAACGATGACGGCAATCCGCCAGCCCGTTTTGGGTATCCATTCAAAGACATTGCCCGCCATGAGAAAGACCGAAGGCAGGATGAAGAGGACATGCCTGAAATTGTCGAAGAGGATGGCGTTGCCCAGGAACAGATACAAAAACGGCAAAAGAAACCAAAGCGAGAATAAAACGACCAGGTCTGGTTTTCTCTGATTACTTAAAAACGAAATGCCCAAGCCAGGCAAAACCAGCGCCCAAACCGGCTCGGTCATTTGATACAACAACAAGGTGGGCAGATACGCAAAAGGAATATCCGAAGCCTTGTAGAAATTTCCATTGAACAACACGTCGCCCGCCCAGGGAAAAGCGGACATCTTTTGAATGCTTGCAAACAGGTTTCCCGCCGGGTTCATCCACAGGAAGGGCCATGTCAGGTATGCCGCTGTCACAGCGACGAGGGCATATATCAAAGCCGCCATAAAAGAAATCCGCGACTTGTTGCGAAGCAGGAAATACGCGACGATGACTCCGGCGAAAGGTCCCAGCACCCGCGTGGACGTTGTAAAGCCCAACAAGAGCGCGGGGGCGAAGACGATCACCAGTATTTTCAACAAAATTGGTTTGGCGCGACGCCAGAAATAAAGAATGAAAGCAAAGGACAAAGCCGCGTAAACAGCGCGCGCTCTCAGGAACAGAACAAAATAGCGTTCAATGTAAACCTTCGCGGGAACTTGATTCAATTTCGTGGCGAGCATTGAAATAATATTCGTCCCGCCTGCTTTTGCCGAAACGACAAGTTCTGCAATGAGGTTATGCGCTGCCTGGGTAGACAAAAAAAGAACCACCACTGACGCCAGCCATAACAAGGAAACCGCCCATACCCGCGGCTTGGTCGAGGAGAATTCCGAATCGGGCAGGGCGTGAATCGCATCCACCATTTTCAGTCCCGCCGCAATGCTGATGACCATCATGGACATGAATGGCGCGTCTTTTGGGTTGATAAACGCATGTCCCCACAAAAGCGGTTGCAGCGCGTACAGAAGAGTTGCCCCAATGGAGGGAATCGGGTCAAACCAACGGCGGGCAATTGTATAAAACGCGACAATGCCGGCAAAGTAGACGAGGAAATAAACCAGGTGACGCAAGTCTGCGATATTGGCTTGAGATATTCCGTCTAAAAACCGAGAAACAGTCTGAACGGTCATCATGAAAAAAGGACCGTAATACTGCAAGGTCTCATGCTCAATCTTGATCTCGCCCTGTTCGCGCCATTCAACATAATTCTTTAGCGATTGATCCGCATACACCTGCATAATGTTTTCGTCCCAGCTCGCGCCGTAGTCATTGAATACAATGAGACCGGCAAGCAGGCAAACGAAAAACACAGACAATACCCAAAGGTTTTGTCTTTTCAAGCCTTCTTTCACGCCAGAGACAATCTTCATGTTCATCGAGTTTTTTTGACGACGGTCAATACAGCGCCGTCACGTTCGATCACGTAGACGATTTCTGCGCCGGGATATATGGAATTTTCAAATCCATAACGAGCGATAGTCACCACATATTCATACGACTCTGCGCGTTCCGTTTCACCCGTCGAGTAAATTTTCAAGTCCTCGCGCGCAAACAACGAAAACAACTGCGCCGGTCCTTCGACCCAAATATTCGCGTTCGGCGAAGCGATACTGTTCACATATTCCGCTGCTTCGCGGTAGGAGGTCGCCCAATAGTCTGTTTCAAAACGTCCGTCCGCGCCGCGCACGCCGCCGATGAATTGATTGTAGTAAATATATTCATACGGATGCAATGAGATGATCCCAATCAAACCGGGCAGCAAACTCGCCGCAATCAACACGGCACGCCATTTTACATTCTTTATGGCTTCAAACGCAACACCCGCCATCAAAAAGATCGGCGGCAAAATAAAAAGAATCTGGCGGAAGTTATCATACAATGCAACTTTGAACATGATAAAAGCAAGCAGCGGGATAACAAACCACAGCAGCGCGACTTCGACGAGAGTCCGCTTCTTTGACTTGTCCAGAACTGATACTACCCATCCAGCCGCAGACAACACCCAGACCGGTTCGGTCAATTGAAGAGCCAGCAATACAGGTAAATAGTAAATTGGTAAATTGGTAGATTGGTAGAGTTCACCGTTGAAGATGACTCCGCCAAGCCAGGGGTACAAGGACATTTCTCTCAGACTTTCAAAGAAACGCGGAATGGGATTCATCCACAGGTAGGGCCAGGAGATGTAGGTTGCCATGAGGGCGATCACGGTGTACATGAATAGCGCGGGAATGGCTCGCTTGCCTTTGGTGCGCAATGCGTAATACGTAATGAGTAATCCGGCAAACGGTCCGAGAATGCGGGTGGAGGTGGCGAATCCGAGCATGAGGGCGGCGGGGAGAATGGTAAATAAGTAGATTGGTAAATTGGGGTTTAGTTTGTACCAGGCGGCAAGAAGTGCAAGAGTAATGAGTAACGAGTAATACGTGCGAAGTTGCAGGAAGAGGACGAAATAACGTTGGGTGTAGGTTTCGGCGGATACGGCGGTGATGTTTTTGGCGATGAGAGAGAGGATGTTCGTGTTGCCAGATTGAGCGGAGAGAACGAGGGTTTCGATGTAGGTATGAATGGCTTGGGTGAAGATGAAAAGCCCGAAGACAGAGACAAGCCAGAGAGCAGTCAGAAGCGTGAGAGTCCGTTTGGAGCGGGGAGAAAGGTCGATGGGTTGAGTCGGTTCGAGCTTGTCGAAGGCTTGAATTCCAAAAGATAAAGAAAGAAGAAAAAGAGAAAGGAACGGGGTGTCTTTGGGGTTGATGAAGGCATGACCCCAAAGGACGGGTTGAAGAGCGAAGAGCAGGGTTGCTCCAAGAGCAGAGAGGTTACTGAACCAATGTTTGGCGATGGAATGAAAAGCGAGCACGCCCGCGAAGTAGGTGAGGTAGTAAATTAAGTGACGCAGGTCAGGCAGAGAGAAGAGCAAGATCGTGCTGAGGGATTTGGAGAGCACATCGGTGAGCATGACGAAGAAAGGACCGTAAAAACCCAAGTCTTCGCGCGCGATGTTGACCACGCCTTCTTCGGGGAAAGTGGCGTAGGCGGCGATGGATTTCTCGGCGTATTTTTGGAGCGAACGGTCATCCCAGCTTTCGCCATATTGGTCGAAGGTGAGCAAGCCTGCAAGAAAGAGACAGGCGAGGATGATGGTGGGGAAAAATTTCTTCATGGTTTAGCTCGCAAGTTTCGCAAGCCATTGATTCGTGGAAGTGATGAAAGTGGAAGGTTCGTCATTCTTGCGTGTGGCGAACATCAACCAGAGAATGACCATCGGCGCGAGCAGGCGACCATACGACCAGGGGAAGAAGTCGAAGGATGGCAGCATGAATTCGAAGAAATAGGCGGCGAGGAAGATCATCCAATGCGCTGGCGATTGGATGCGTTTGAGCATGAGCAGAAAAGAAAGCGTGACGAACATGCCATGATGGTCCCAGACGATGGGCGAGCCGAGGGTCATGAAGACGAACAGGGCGGGTGCGGCGTTGAGCGGGCGGTTCTCTTTGGAGAAGGATTTTTGGGTAACATTCTGCGCCATTGTATAAAGTGTGGCGGCAAGTAAAAGAACTTTCGCGCCGAACGCCATCAGGCGGGTGGTTTCGATCTGAATGCCGAAGAACGGATTAAGGAAGCGCAGGAAGGAGTCGAAGGAGGTGTCGTGGAAGTTCGTGTCGGGGATTTGAGTCAACAGAAAGGCGTTGTTGACGTAATCGTAATACGGAGAGACGCCGTTGACGGCAATTGGAAAAATCCCAATCACGAGAAAACCAACCGCGAACCAGAAAACCCAACGCCAGTTGAATTCGAGCAGAAAGGCAAGCACAATGACAGCGGGGGAGGTTTTTAGATGAACAGCAAGAGCAAGTGTCAGCGCGGAGAGAAGCGAATTCTTCGGGAAGGTCAACAGGCTGAGCAGGATCAGATCCATTGTCAGCAGGTTGACTTGAATGAAGCCCAATGTCCGCATCAACGGCGTGTTGATGAGAAGAAAAAGAACGGTGATGATGATGGAGAGGTGATGGGAAAAACCGTAGCGTTCGAGGACTCTAACAAGTAGAAAGTAAAAAGTGGAAAGTGCGATGATGTTAATGAACCAGAGGACGATCATCACGCCCTGGTCGCCAAGCGAAACGATAAATTGCAGCAGGGTCGCCCAGAGGGGAAGATAGAGGTAGGTATCGGGGAGAGGCTGTCCGTTCGCGAGGGCGGCGGCGGCTTCGAGATAATAATGATAATCGCCGTAGCGGAAGCGTTCGCGCAGGATGTTCAGGTAGATGAACATCACCAAGAAAAATCCGGCGGTTAGCCAGAGGTTCCCTTTGTTTATTTTTTCGTTCGCAAGCAGATAAAGCAAAGCGCCTGCCAACAACCAAGTGAGCGCTGTAGCAACAAGCGTGATAGCAAGATTGGAAAGCGGCCATTCCTGAATAAAGAGATTTAGTCCCGTCATGCCGTTGCGGAGATAGATCGCGATCAGGCTGGCAATGACCAGCAGCGTGACAACGACCCAATACCGGAACGCGGTTCGCAGCGCTCGATTCATGGTCGAATTCATGGCGATATTTTATCTTGTTTGGGAACAATTGGAGCATGGAAATGAAACAACGGATTCATGACGTGAGTCCGCTTCATTCTCCGCCGCAGGTTGTTTCAAACCATCGAACCGTTTCGCCGGTTTGACCAAATCCCCCGATTTGTCACAGCGCTTTGAATATCTTCTCGAATTCCTCGCGGTCTTCGTCTGTCAATGGCAGCAGCGGCTGGCGCGGATTGCCAACGGGGATGCCGCGCAGTTCACAGCCGAGTTTGACCTTTTGGGTGTAACCGCCGCTTTCCACGTTGCGGAGCAGGGGCATGAGTTTATCCATGTGTTTGCGGGCGGCGACGAAGTCGTTGTTGAGCGCGGCTTCGAGGACGTTGTGATGTTCAAGCGGAGCGCAGGAGGCGGCGCCGCCGATCCATGCGGTGGCGCCCCACAGGAAGTAGTCGAGCGCCTGATCGTCGGAGCCGCAGATCATTTGATAGCGGTCACCGTAGCGCAGACGGAATTCGTAGACGCGGGACATGTCGCCGCTGGCTTCTTTGATGCCGATGATGTGATCGTATTTTGCCAGACCGTCCATCACTTCGTAGCTGACCTCGGTGCCTGCGCGCCAGGGGAAGTTGTAAAGCACGATGGGGATTTTGACGGCTTTGGCGACGGCTTCGTAATGCGCGAGCAGTTCGCGCTGGTCCGGACGCGAATACGGCGGGACGGCGACCATGAGCGCGTCGTAGCCCATTCCCTCGGCGATCTGCGAGTAGCGGACCACGTCGCGCGTGGCGCCAGAGTTGGTGCCTGCAATCAGCGTCACCCGCCCGTCCACTTTCTCTTTGACGAATTTGAAAACCTCCAGCCGTTCGGCTTCGGTGAAGGCGTAGACTTCGCCCGTGGTGCCGCCAGGGACAAGCCCTGCGATCTTGTTGGCGATCAGGTATTCGATCAGTTGTTCAAGGACGGGGTAGTTGATGCTTTCGTTCGCATTGAAGGGGGTGACGATGGGGGCGTAGATTCCTTTGAGTTTCATTTCGGTTCTCCGGTTTCAGGTGTCAGGTTCCAAGTTTCAGGTTGAAGGTTTGAAAGTTGGAAGGTTGCATCCATTATAAAAGACCTGACAAGGCAAGTTAAGTTAAGAATGCGGCCCCCAAAAATTTGTTAATGGTTTTGTTTGTAGGATAAAACCATGTTTTGTTACAATCGAGTAGTAACCATTCCATGTCTGTTAGTATGGTTGCGGGTCGTTTTAGAAAATTCACCCTTCTTGGATAAGTTTGCCTGAATATCAACCTTTTATGAAAAAACTCTTCATTGTTACCATCTTCTTCCTCGGTGTGGTTGTGGTGGCGTTCAGTTTCAGCGAACTGGAGACCATCCTGTTCACTCTTCAGAAGGCGCATCTGGGATTCTTTTTGCTGGCGCTTTTAATTCAGATGATATGGTTCGTCTCCACCGGGCGGATGTATCAATCCATCTTCCATCTGCTCGGCGTGCATGAAGATGTCATCACGCTCAGCCGCATTGCCACAGCGGCGAACTTTGTCAACGTCGTGGCGCCAACTGCCGGGGCGGGCGGAGTCGCGCTCTTCGCGGCGGAAGCGCGTCGGCGCGGGCATCCCACCGGCAAGGTCACAGTGGCGGCGGCATTATTCCTCCTGCTCGATCAGGCTGCGTTCCTTGTCATCCTTTCATTGGGGTTGATCGTTCTTGTTCGCCGCAATGATTTGACCGCGGGCGAAATTTCCGCATCACTCTTTTTGTTCGGCATTGCAGCGACCTACGCATCTGTTCTTTACATCGGCTATCGTTCTGCGGAAAAACTGGGAAACCTGCTTGCAAAATTTGCGCGCGGCATCAACTGGGCGGTTCGTCTCTTTCGCAGGAAAAATTATTTGAGCGAAGAACGCGCCCACGAATTTGCCCACGAGATCGCGGACGGCTTTTCGGGGCTTACCGAAAAACCGTCCAGCCTCATCCGCCCCGTCGTGTGGGGTATTTTCGACAAAGGGCTTTTGATGTTGATTCTGATCTGTTCGTTTCTCGCATTCGAAGTCCCGTTTTCAACCGGCACCATCATCGCCGGTTTTTCAATCGCGTATCTTTTCCTGATCGTGTCGCCCACCCCTTCCGGCATTGGCATTGTGGAAGGCATCATGCCAGTCGCGCTGACGTCGCTCAACGTCAATTGGAGTCAGGCGGTGGTCATCACCCTCATTTACCGCGCGGCGACGTTCTGGTTCCCGCTGGGGATCGGCGCATGGGCGTTCCGCACCCTTCACACCGAACGCGCCGCACCCGTGGGTTGAACATGCTTTCCGCTCTTCTTGATTTTTGGAAAAGGGATGAAGAGACCGCGCCGAACATTTTCGCCTGGAAGACAACTCCTCCCCGCGCCGCACAGACGCATCCTTTTCCAACCGATCTGCCTGTTTCGCTTCGAGAAGCCTTATCTTCCCGGAACATTTCCCTGCTCTATTCCCACCAACTGACAGCATGGACTCACGCCCACGCCAGGCGCAACCTCATCCTTGCCACCGGAACCGCCAGCGGAAAAACCCTCGCCTACAACCTGCCCGTCCTTGCGAAAATGCTCGAAGACCCGCAGGCGCGTGCGTTATACCTTTTCCCCACGAAGGCTCTAACTCAAGATCAACTTTCCACGCTGGGCAGCCTTCAACCTGAAACCTTTGACCTGAAACCTGCCATCTACGACGGCGACACTCCCCAACCTCATCGCTCCTCCATCCGCAGAAACGCCCGCATCATCCTCTCCAATCCCGACATGCTGCACACCGGCATCCTGCCGCATCACGCCAACTGGAGCGACTTCTTCACCAACCTCAAATTCATCGTCATTGACGAAGCCCACACCTACCGCGGAGTCTTCGGTTCGCACGTCGCCAACGTCATCCGCAGACTCAAGCGTGTGGCGAAGTTCTATGGCGCGAATCCGCAATTCATCCTTGCCTCCGCAACGATTGGCAACCCGAAAGAATTGGCAGAGACGCTTATCGAAGAACCCGTCGAGTTGATTGACAACGACGGCTCCTCGCGCGGGGAGCGTCACTTTATTATCTACAACCCGCCCGTCACCGACGCCGCGCTCGGCTTGCGGAAGAGCAGCCTGCTCGAAAGCGTGCGGCTGGCAAACCACCTGCTCGCTCGAAACATCCAATCCGTCGTCTTCGCGCGGACGCGACGAAGTGTGGAGATTCTCCTAACCCATCTTCATTCCAATAATTCGATATTCGATATTCGAAAATCGACGAACGAATATTCGAATATCGGTTCTCCGATACGGGGTTACAGAAGCGGCTACCTCCCTCATCAACGCCGCGAGATCGAGCAGGGACTGCGCGACGGCTCCGTTAAAACCGTTGTTGCCACCAACGCCCTCGAACTCGGCATTGACATCGGCGGACTCGGCGCGGCGATCCTCGTCGGCTACCCCGGCACGATTGCCAGCGCGAGGCAACAATCGGGGCGCGCTGGGCGCGGGGATGCCCCGGCGGTCTCGATCCTCGTCGCTTCGCCCAACCCGCTCGACCAGTTTCTTGCGCATCATCCCGAATATTTCTTTGGCAGGTCGCCCGAACAGGCATTAGTCAACCCGAATCATTTGCTGATTTTGCTGGAGCATTTGCGCTGCGCCATGTTCGAATTGCCGTTTCAAAAAGGGGAAGGCTTTGGTTCTTTGTCGTGGGAAACCATCGAAGAATATCTCCACTTTCTACTTTCCAACAACGAAGCCCACTTCTCGAACGATAAATATTACTGGATGCAGGATCAATATCCCGCGGCGAACATTTCCCTGCGCTCCGCCTCGCCGCAAAGCGTTGTCTTGCAAGCCGCAGACGCAGACGGAAAGCCAACTGCCATCGGCACCGTGGACGGCGAATCCGCTTCGTGGATGGTTCATCCGGGCGCGATCTACATGCACGAAGCGCAGCAATATTTTGTGCAGGAACTCAACCTCGAAAACCACGTCGCGCTGTTGATTCCCGTCGGCTTGGATTATTACACCGAGGCGCAGCAGCGTTCGGAGATTCAAATCCTGTCCGTTCATGCTCAAGCAGACCTCCCCTCTCCTCGCGAAGCACCCCCGAAGGGGGCAGGGAGAGGGGGCGGGGGTGAGGGAAAGGTCGGCGGAAAAGGCTACGGCGAAATCCAGGTCAGCACGCAAGTCACCGGCTTCAAAAAACTGCGCTGGTTCACCAACGAAAACCTGGGCGAAGAGCCGCTGGATATGCCGCCCTCCGAATTGCAGACGACCGGATATTGGCTGACTCTCTCCGAAGAGACTCTCTCGCATCTGCGCGACGCGGGGATCTGGTCCAACGACGCCAACGACTACGGACCGGACTGGCAAAAGATCAGACTCGCCGTCAGAAAACGGGACCAGTTCAAATGTCAGGTGTGCGGCGCGGTGGAGACGACGCGCGAACATGATGTGCATCACAAAGTCCCGTTCCGCGCGTTCACATCCATTGAAGAAGCAAACCGCCTTGAAAATCTCACCACGCTTTGCCGCACGTGTCATCAAAAAGTGGAGCAGAACGTGCGCATGAGAAGCGGACTGGCGGGTTTGGGGTTTGTGCTCGGCAACCTCGCGCCGCTGTTTTTGATGTGCGACCCGCGCGACCTCGGCATCCACACCGACCCGGCGGGAACCATTGACGGTCAGCCATCTGTGGTCTTGTACGATCTTGTCCCTGCTGGAATCGGATTCAGCCAGAAGCTGTTTGAAATTCACCGTGAATTGATCCGGCGCGCGCATGAATTGGTGAGCGAATGCGAATGCGAAGACGGATGTCCTTCGTGCGTGGGACCCGGCGGCGAGAACGGCGTGGGCGGTAAAATGGAAACGCTGGCGATCCTAAAGGAGTTGTTGTAACGGCATGATCACCTTTACCGAGTTCTTCACGCTCAACCGCGAGATCATCTATTTTGTTTACGGGCTGGTTTTTTTTCTGCTGGGGTTCGCCATCATTTTGCAAACCCGCCAATCCTCACGGTTGGATCTGGCGCGTAATTTACGCTGGCTGGCGGCCTTCGGCATTACGCATGGCTTCTATGAATGGGGCGACCTGTTCATCCCCATTCAGGCGGAATACCTGGGCGGGGAGATCGTGCGGGCGCTGCATTTCTTTCACTTGATCCTGCTGGCTGTTTCATTCATCTGTTTGCTGGAGTTCGGACTTGCAATACTCCGCCCCCCGCAGCGCGGGGGATTGATTCACCGGGAGTCGCTGGCGGTGTTTGGAGCATGGCTGGTTGTCACGTTTCTGATCCTGCCGGCGTTTATTCCCGACGAGCATCTTCGTCGCCACGCCGGGAACGCGCTTGCGCGATACTTTATCCAAATCCCCGGCGGAATGCTTGCCGCGTATGGCTTGCGGGTTCACACGATGGAACGGATCGTTCCCCTGAATGCGCCGAAAATCATTCGAAACATTCAAGCAGCCGGGATCACGCTGGGCATCTATGCGATCTTCGGCGGTTTGACCCCCCCGCCCGTGCAGTTTTTTCCGGGCAGCATCTTCAACACGCAAACTTTTACCGAATTTACGGGCATTCCGCCGCTCGTATTCCGCTCCCTGACCGGCGCGGTCATTGCCATTGCCCTGATCCGCGCCCTGGAGATTTTCGAGTTGGAGACCGAACGCCGCATCGAACAACTGGAGCAGCAGCAGATCATCAACGCCGAACATGAGCGCCTTGCCCGCGACTTGCACGACGGCGCGATTCAAAAAGTGTACACGGCGGGCTTGCTGGTGGAATCCGCGGTGAGGTTGGCGGCTGGGGAAAGCGAACTGGAGAAGCGGCTGAAACACGCCATGGCGGCGCTCAACGATTCGATCCTGGACTTGAGACGTAATCTCTCCGAACTGCATTCCCACACCCCGGCGGCGGGCGAATCCCTGCCAGACCTGCTGAATGCGATCTCCAGGAATCCAAACTACAATACCATGGTGAATGTTTCGCTGCGGCTCGATCTGCCCCCCGAAAAAACGATCTCCGCGATTCGCGCCGGTCATTTGAAGGCTGTGATCAACGAGGCGATGGCGAATATTGCGCGTCATTCCAAGGCGGCGAACGTGACCATCCACGCGGGGGACACGGGCGAGACGTTGAAAATCAGAATCAAGGACGACGGCGCCGGCATGCCCGAAGACGCCGGGAAAGGTTACGGTTTGAGAAACATGCGCGACCGCGCCCGATTGTTGAACGGCGCGATTGATTTCCACAACGACAAGGGATTGACCGTCACCCTCGAAATCCCCTGGAAGGATTAATATGACGAAGACCCGCATCCTGCTCGTGGACGACCACGATATTGTGCGTCTCGGTCTCATGACCCTGCTCAACGACCAGCCCGGCATGGAGGTGGTGGGGGAAGCCAGCACCGCCGGGGAGGCGGTGAAAGCGGCGGAGAAATTCAACCCCGATGTGATCCTGATGGACATCCGTTTGCCGGGCGAAGGCGGCATTGAAGCGACTCGTCAGGTCACAGCACAGTTCCCGAAAATAAAAGTGGTGATGCTCACCTCCTTTGCGGACGATGAACTGGTGATGCGCGCCATCAGCGCGGGGGCGGCTGGGTATGTGTTGAAACAGGTCGGGAATGAAGAACTGATAAGGGCGATCCGGGCGGCGGCGAGGGGCGAAGCGGTTCTCGATCCTTCCACCACGGCGCGGCTGCTGGCTCGAGTCCGCGAGGCGGAGCGGAAGGCGGAGGAGGATGCCTTTCGTGAATTATCGGACCGGGAAATGGATGTGTTGTTTCACCTTGCCAAAGGAAAAACGAACGCCGAGATCGGCAGGTTGTTGAATTTGAGCGAGAAGACGGTGGGGAATTACGTCAGCAACACGCTGGAGAAACTGCGCCTGAACAACCGCATCGAACTCGCGGCGTACGCGTATGAACATCATTTTTTTGAAAGAATTGGAAAGGAATAAAACGATCCACCCCGCCATAATCGAGCGGGGTGGATTTTTGAGATTACCCGATGAGATTAGCGGGGTGTGAAGACGAGGAAGGTGGGCGCGGTTTGTGTCGCATGGCGGACCTGCGCGTTCTCGAAGACCGCAACGCCGAAGTAATAGGAGGCGGTCAGGTCGGCGAACTGCACGTCGTATTCGGAGCCGGTATCGAGCAGGCGGCCAAGTTCGATTGTCCAGACGCCATCCGCCCATTTCCATCCAGCCGAAATGTTGCCGCGGTCACCTGTGAACTCGGATTTCACGATGCCGGGGAGGTAATCACCGGGCTGGAAGGCTGTCGCGTCAAAGGGAACCGCTTCGCTTTCGAGAATGTAACCGGGGGCGGCGGTCTTTTTGTCAATGTTCTCGGACATGAAACCGGGCAGGGATTTATCCGGGATGGTCTTGGCGGCGTCGGCGGGATCGGGCATGGAGCCGTAGTTATCCGCATACCCGCCGCCGTCTTTCGGGTCGCTCTTGCGCCCGGCTTCCTTGGCGGTTTCGGCATTGTACTGGGTCCAGTCGAGATATTGATCGTCAAGTTGGTTCAGGTTGCGGATGGACTTCCAGTGCCAGATATCGCCCAGTTGACCTTCGCCGGCGGTGTATTTGTTTCCGTAGGGTTTGGTGTCGGGGTTCTCGCCGTCGTGGCAGGCGGTGTAACAGCCCTTGGTCTCGAATTTCTCGATGCTGTTGTTGATGTTCCAAATGAAAGCCATTTTATCTTCGTAAACAAGGTTGTTGTCGCCGCCCTTGTCGTCGGGATCCTTGATCTTTGTCCAGGAGCCGTCCTCTTGCATCTGCCAAGGCGAGCGGAAGAAGGATTCGGTGGGGTCTTCGTAGGTCACCAGGAAATACACGCTGTCGGCTGTGTAGACTGCTTTGAGATGTACCTTGGTTTCAAAACCGCCGTAACCGCCGTCCACGTCAATGACAATCTCTTCGGCATCCGACCAAAAGGCTTCATCCGCAACGCCGTCCAGTGTGGGGGCAGCATCCACCGGAATGGCGACGAATGCGCCTTTCGGGGCTTCCCAGACGGGGGCGGATGGTTCAGTGGGAGCGGGCGGTTCGGTTGCCGCAGGGGGAACTTCCGTTGCAGCCGGAGCGGGGGTGGGGGGTGTGCCGCAGGCTGAAAGGATCAGTGTGGCAAACACGACCAGAGAGAGAACAAACATGATTTTCTTCATTGCAAACTCCTCGTTAAGATTTCGAGACGGCTGGTTATCCGGTCCGCCTCATTGATATTTCATGGAACTGCCTTGAGTTTATGCCGCTTCCCATTTTGGGGTTAGAGGAGTTTCACCCTGATTTAACAGAGTAAATCAGGCATACATTTCGAACCATCGAAATCACGAAAATGAGTTTGACAAATGAGAATGCAAGGCTTATCATTATCGTATGCCGATAACGAAAAGCGATAGGATAACGCGGAATTTCTTTCTCGGCTTCATCCGCCTGCACATTCTGTATCACGCCTCGGTGGAGCCGGTTTTCGGGCTGGAGATGATCCGCGAACTGGCGCGGCATGGATACAGCCTGAGTCCCGGCACGCTCTATCCCACCCTGCACGGCTTGGAACGGGACGGTTTTCTCCGGTCACACAAAAAAGTGGTGGAAGGGAAAACCCGCAAGTATTACGAACTGACGGAATCAGGCGAAGCCGTCCTCTCCGAATCCATGGATCGGGTGCGCGCCCTGATGGATGAGGTCAATGAAGCGTAGCGCAAGTCTGAGACTTGCGCTACAGCATCTTCACAATTAAGGAAGGATATATGTCAAGGAAGTCCGATCTCTACCTGCTATTCACCACCCGCATCATCCGCATGTTCTGTTATGGATTCCTGGCGGTGATCCTGGCGTTGTATCTCATCGAAGCCGGGCTTTCGGAAAAACAGGTCGGCTTGCTGTTCACGCTCACGCTCGCCGGGGATGCAGGCATCACGCTCTGGCTCACCACCCACGCAGACGGTTTTGGAAGAAAACGCACGCTGTTGATCGGCGCGCTGCTCATGTTAAGCGCGGGCATCGTTTTTGTCCTGACGAAAAATATTTTCATCCTTACCATTGCCGCAATCATCGGCGTCATCAGCCCGAACGACAAGGAGATTGGTCCCTTCCTCGCCGTCGAACAGGCGGGGTTGACCCAACTCGTTGCGGACAAGTCGCGCACAAAACTCTTCGCCTGGTACAACCTGGGCGGTTCGTTTTCATCCGCGTTTGGCGCGTTGGGAGGCGGATGGCTGGCGCAGGCGCTGCAAACCAACGGCTGGACGGCGTTTGAATCGTATCGTTTCATCCTGATGGGCTACGCACTCGGCGGCTTGATTTTGGCGATCATGTTCCTGGGCGTTTCCCCCGCCATCGAAGCCGCGCAAACCCAAAATCAAAATAAAAAAGTACTGGGCTTGCACCGCTCGCGCAAGGTCGTTTTCAAACTCAGCGCGCTTTTTTCGATTGACGCCTTTGCGGGCGGCTTGCTCGTGCAAAGCATGATGGCGTACTGGTTCCACGTCAAATTCGGCGTGGATACCGGAATTCTCGGCAGCATCTTCTTCGGCGCGAACATCCTTGCGGGAATCTCGGCGCTGCTGGCGGTCAAACTCGCGGAAAAGATCGGGCTGGTCAACACGATGGTTTTCACCCACATCCCGTCCAATATTTTTTTGATTCTCGTCCCGCTGATGCCAACCCTGCCGCTCGCCATCGGAGTCCTGCTTCTGCGCTTCAGCATTTCCCAGATGGACGTGCCGACGCGTCAATCCTACACGGTTGCTGTTGTGGACCCCGACGAACGATCCGCCGCCGCAGGCGTGACTGCCATCGCCCGTTCCGTTGGAGCCGCCATCTCCCCATCGCTGACGGGCTTGTTCTTCAGCATCCCCGTTTTATTCAGCGCGCCGTTCTTCTTTTCCGGCGGATTGAAAATTATTTACGACCTCTTGCTGTTTCGGGAGTTTCGTTCCATCAGACCGCCGGAAGAATCCAAATGACTCCGGCATTGGAAGTTCTGACTGCCTTCCTCAAACTCGGCTTCACCGCCTTTGGCGGACCCGCCGCGCATATCGGCATGTTCCGCGACGGATTCGTCCGCCGCCGCAAATGGCTCAGCGACGAAGCCTTCCTCGACCTGCTCGGCGCGACCAACCTCATCCCCGGTCCCAACTCCACCGAAATGGCGATTCACATCGGCTTTCTCCGCGCAGGTTGGGCGGGTTTCATCGCGGGCGGACTGGGCTTCACCCTGCCTGCCATGCTCATCGTGCTTGTATTCGCGTGGCTCTACGTCGAATACGGCTCAACTCCGCAAGCCGCGTGGCTGCTTTACGGCGTGAAGCCTGTGGTGATCGCCATCGTCCTGCAAGCCTTATGGGCGCTGGGGCGCAAAACCATCAAGAACAAATTGACGCTGGTCGTCGGCGCCGCCTGTGTCATCTTGTATTTTCTTGGCATGAATGAAATCCTGCTTCTCTTTGCGGGCGGATTGATCGTGATGCTGATCAAAAACCAGACTCGCCTGCGCGGCGCGAATGCAGCCGTCCTGCTCCCGCTTCTTCCTACGGTGATGCTTGCTCCTGTTTCATTCGGCTTATCCACCCTCTTTCTTGTTTTCCTCAAAATCGGCGCAGTCCTGTACGGAAGCGGCTACGTGTTGATCGCCTTCCTGCGCGCCGACTTTGTCGAGCGTCTCGGCTGGCTCACCGAGCAACAACTCATTGACGCCATCGCCATCGGGCAGATCACGCCGGGTCCGTTGTTCACCTCCGCAACATTCATCGGTTATTTGCTGGGCGGCGTCCCTGCCGCGTTGATCGCCACGCTTGGCATCTTCCTGCCGTCCTACATTTTCGTGGCAATCAGCAGCCCGGTTATTCCCAAACTGCGCCAGTCGCCCTGGGCTGGCAACCTGCTGGACGGGGTAATCGTTGCCTCGCTGGGCTTGATGGCGGCGGTGGCTTTTCAACTCGGGCAGGCTTCCCTTGTTGACTTGCCGACAGCGATTATTTTTATCCTGTCCGCCGTTTTCATTTTCCGATTCAAAACCAATTCCACCTGGCTGATCATCGGCGGCGCAGTCATCGGGTTTTTAACTTCACTGCTGAAGTGATTTCAAAACAAATTAAAGGAGAAGAACAATGAACTATCTTATCGTCATCAACGACGGACCTTATGGCAATGAGCGCCCATACAATGCCCTGCGGCTTGCCATGAATTTGGCGAAACGCGAGGAAACAAATGTGCGCGTTTTCCTGATGGGCGATGGGGTACAATGCGCCGTCAAAGGACAGGATACGCCCCAGGGGTATTACAATATCGAACGCATGTTGAGTTCGATTGTCCGCCGCGGCGAAGTCGCCACCTGAGGGACGTGCCAGAAAGCCCGGGGTCTCGGGCAGGAAGTTCTGATGGATAATGTCCAGATGGAAAGTATGGAATTTCTCACCGATTGGACTTTGGAAGCGGACAAGGTGCTTGTGTTCTGACCTTGATCTTTAAATTTGCCGCCGTCTCAAAAGCAAAGGAGAAACTCATGTCTGTGGCGCCCAAATCGCAAATTTTGAATCTTGCTGAAATGGTCAATTATCAAGAGGGGTCGGTCGTCAGCCGCCAGATCACAAAGGCGGAAGCCGGCAACGTTACGTTATTCGCTTTCGATACCGGGCAGGGATTGAGCGAACATACCGCGCCGTTCGACGCGCTGGCGCATGTCATCGAGGGCGAGGCGGAAGTGACGATTTCCGGTCAGCCGTTTCACTTGAAGGCGGGCGATGCGATCATCATGCCGGTGAATGACCCCCATGCCTTGAAAGCGATCCAAAAGTTCAAGATGCTGTTGACGATGATCCGGGCATAGCAAAAAAGAGACAGCCGATTCAAAGGCGGCTGTCTCTTTTTCATGTTCGCATATATTTTTCGAGTTCTTTCAGATCCACCTTGGCGGTCATGTCGAGATTGATGGGAGTAACCGCAACCATTTTCTTCATCCGCAGGACGTGTACGTCAGTGTCTTCGGGTTCCTGATCGATGGTGTTGTCATGTTTGTAGCTGATGGAGCCGGGCACATCCCAGGATTCCCTTTCAGCGGGGATCGGGAGATAGTATCGGTGGCGGGAAAGCCTTGCAGGCTGCCACCCAGTTTCCAGCGTGGCGTGACGCGGCACTTCCACTTTCAACAAGTCCACGCCGTTGAACATCGTCTTTTCCAGGAGTAGCTTGGCAAAGTAGGCGGTGAAATATCCGGCGGGCTTGAAGTCGATTTCATCCGAATAGCTGAGATGGTGATGCGCGTCGGTTTCCTGCGAGATCGCCAGTGCGGGGTAGCCGAGCGAGGCGGCTTCCATCGCTGCGCCGACCGTGCCGGAGATGGTGATACCCATGCCGACGTTTTCGCCATAGTTGATTCCCGAAACGACAAGGTCGGGTTTGCGCGGGGCAATCTCCAAAATGCCGTGCAGGACGGCTTGCGCCGGGGAGCCGCCGACGGCGTAAACGTCCCATTCCTGACCGTTGACCTGCACTTTTTCCTTTTTGATGATTCCATCTGACGTGCTGGGCAGGCTGCGCCCCATGCCGGTGGATTGTTCGCGCGGCGCGGCAACAGTGACGTAGCCGATTCTGGAGAGTTCGCTTGCGGCAGCCCACAAGCCGGGTGAGCGGATGCCATCGTCGTTGGTCAGGAGGATGTGGGGTTTGTTATGTTTCATGATGTCCATTATAAACAAAAAGAAGCAGGACTATCCGCTTCTGGCTTGACGTTCGCCCTCGGCGCGACTCGAACATTATCCCTCGATGGAGCGCGACCTATTAACTGATGTTACACAGTTTTCTTCTTTTTGACCGCCAAGTCGCCAAGAACGCCAAGAAAAGAGAAAAAGGCACAAGAAAACTTGGCGACATGGCGTCTTGGCGGTTTGCCCGTAACATCATCTATTAATGAAAAACCGCCTTCCAGACGAAAGACGGTAAATGGCGCCCTCGGCGCGACTCGAACACGCGACCTATTGCTCCGCAAGCAAGCGCTCTAATCCACTGAGCTACGAGGGCATTGATTGAGCGGGTGGTATTTTACTGTATTGCGGGGGGACGGTCAAGGTGCTTGACTGACAGTGTTAGCGCAAAGTAGAAATGTCCCATTTCTCCAAAGTTAAAATGTCCCCTTCGGAGGACGAGAAATGGAGACGATCACGATGAGTTCGAAAGAAATC
>JAGUZU010000131.1 GCA_020060625.1 Anaerolineales bacterium
ATAGTATTGCTCTGTAAAAACTATGCCTACCGCGAAGATTTTGCGCGTAGGTCGGATTGCCAATCCGACTTACTTTGGCTGCGGCTTGCCGCGCTATGATCTTTCCAGTCAGTTCAGAATGCCTGCCCTCAAATTTATGCTTCGACTCCATCTCCACACCTCCGTCGCTTAAAGATTTTCCGTGTTTTCCGTCAAATCCGTGTACTAAAAATCAATACGTCTTTAACCTGAAGAACAAACAAGCATCAATCGTATTTTCGAGTTGGTAATTCTGCTCCACGAACTCGAAGATATCATTCATATTGGGCTGGATGTACATCTTCTTTTTCAAGCCGGGCGTGGAATATTGCGTTTCGCGCGTGGCGGCATCCAGCGAAGGGATGGCGTCCACGGAGCGGGAACAGTCGAGGATGAGTTCGGGGGGATTGGTCGTCAGGTCGTCGTAATAACGGTCTTCGATCTCTTTGGTGAGCGAACCTTCGAGGAAAAGCGGATAATACAAATACTTCACAGGCGATGAACGACCTGACATGAAATTGACTCCCATTTCCGGGTACCAAGTCAACAACTGGTTTTCAGGCTTGCTGTTATCGCGGACGTAGGCGGAGACCGGGTCGATGTATTCACCGCCGCCTGTGCGAAGTGTCTCGCCGTAACGCGCCCATGAAGAGGGAAAAATTACGAACAGCATGACAATAAGCGCCAGCGAAGCAATGACGCTAAAGCCGTCATTCCAACCTTCCAACGATGGAACTTTGAACGTCAACTGCCAGAACTCGGCAAAGACGAATGCCGAATAAACCGCAATCGCCAGTATCCAACTGATATAGTAATGCGTGAAATTCCTGCCCGAAAGATTGCTCAGCAGGATTTCGATGGGGAACCAAAGGAGGAGAAAGATTTCAAGAACGGACAGCCTTCTCTGAACGAAACTCGCCAAAGCGCGAAAGACAAGCGCCAGCCACGCAAATAATGTAAACCATCCAATCCAGCCCATGCCGTAACGACCAAAGCCGCCGAAGAGATCGAGCCACTCCCTGTCCTTTGCGGCGGAGTAGGAGAAGTTGAAGGTGAGCGAGGCGTAAATCATCTCTCCCGCCGCGCCAGGCAGGGCAAAGTAAATCGTCCACAAAAGAAGCGGGAGGGCGAAGCCAGCCAACGTTGCAAGGACGATCCGCAGCATTTCCGCAAAATTTCGTTTGAAAACATAAAACAGAAAAACTGCGGCGAGAATGGCAAACAGCCCGCCGATATTATTCGCGCGGAAGGTGAAACTCAAACCGAACAATGCGCCGACCCAGACGTATCTCCAATAATCGTTCTCTTTATCAACCATCGAAAGAAACAGGATCAACCCCGCCGCGTTGAACAGCAGTGCATACTCCTCGGTGTAATTGCCATAACCCAATGCTGCGCGCAGACCCAGCCCTGCCAGCGTGATGCCGAACAGCGCAGCGCCAATGCCCCACCGCTTTGAAAGGGAGCGATACAAAAGCGCGAGCGTTCCGAAAATGCAGAGAAATTCCACAAACCAAACGCCCCAACGCGAACCGTCCCCCAACCACAAACCCAGCGCGTTGACGTAAAAGATTGCGGGACCTTTCGAGTCCCAGAAATCGCGGTATGGAATTTTTCCATCCAAAATCTGCGACCCCGCATACAAAAAAAAGCCGCCATCCCGCGCGGGTTTGTCGAAGAGCGGATTGGCAAGGTCAAGCGTCGATGCGGTTAGCAGGAGCAAAAATAAATACGGGAGCGCGAGGCGAAGTTTCGTCATCATTTTTTCATTTCGATTCCCAGCCCATCCAGCAGGTTGCGGATCGTACTCCAATGCACCCGTTCCCACGCCGCCGGGCTGGAGTTGGAATTATGCGGCGCAAGCATGACGTTGTCCATCTTCAGCAAGGGACTGTCCAATGGCAGCGGCTCGAACTCGAAGACGTCGAGCGCCGCGCCTCCGACTTGACCGGAGCTGAGCGCTGCGACCAAAGCATTTTCCTCCACGATGGGTCCGCGCGCGGTGTTGATGAGGATGGCAGTCGGCTTCATCCTCCCAAGCGTATCGGCGTTGATGAGATGATAACTCGTTGGATTCAAATCACAGTTGACGGAGACGAAATCGGAGTTCGATAACAGAGTTTCGAGATTCGTCATTTCGATTCCAGACTCGCTGACGAAGACATGGTCAATCTCAATGATGTCTGTGCCGAGGACTTTCATGCCGAAGGCTTTCGCGCGACGAGTCACCGCTTTACCGATATTCCCCACGCCGATCACGCCGAGCGTGCATTCGCTCAACGCCCTGCCGGGAATTTTTTTCCATTCACCGCGTTTCATCGCCGCATCCATCCACGGACCTCGCCTTGCAAACGCCAACATGCAGCCGAGGACAGTATCCGCGACGGGGGTGGTAAAAGCATTCGGCGTTCGCCCAAGTTTCACTCCAAAATGGGAACAAGCCTCGGCGTCGATTGAATCGACCCCCGTCCCCCATTTCGAGATGACTTTCAAGCGCGGCAAACAGGCTTCGATCACGCGCGCGGTGTAGCGGTCATCCCCGCAAATGGTGCCATCGAACTGACCGGCGTATTTGAGAATATCTTCTTCTTCCATGCGCTCTTCCACGTTGGGGACGATGAGATCAATTCCGTATTCCGCCAACGCGGGGCGAAAGCGGTCAAGAAAGGGGATCATGTAAGGGGCGGTCATTAAAACAGTTGGCATTTTTTCACTCACAAATTTTCTTTTGGATGAATTCTTCCACATCGGCGGACAGCGTTTCGCGTTCTGCGAATTTTGTCATGCTGTTGCAGACCTGCAAACGCAGGAACTTATCAGAGACAATCAATTTCGTCATCTCGCTGATTTTTTTCACATCACCCTGCGCGGCATAGGCTTGGAAAAACGGCATCCACTCCAAACCGTCATTGGGATAATAGCCGTTATCGAGCGCCTCGTCGAGCAAAACGGGAATCGCATCCCATTCGCCGCGCTGACGGGCGAGGTCTGCCTTTTGATAATAATAGCACCAGCCGCGCTCCGGCTCCGCGCCGAACACTTCTGTCGGAGGCGTGCGGAAGTCTCCTTCCGTGATGACAGCATCCAGCCGCGAATGAGGCGCGACCAGAACCAGACGCTCCGCATCCAGGGGCGATAACTCCGGCGCATCCCCGTCGATGAATCGCACGCACGTATCCGCGCGGGATTGAATCATCACCAGCACGTTCCCAAAATCACGCTCCAGATAATTTCCGCGCCGCAGCGGGGTTTCTTCACTGCCGTTCGAAATGATCTGGTTGACCGTCCCGCCGTTCAACACAGCGGCGGGAAGTTTGATCTGCAATACATTTGCATCCTGCGGCTCAGGATAATAAATAAAATTCGCAGGACCCCAAATAAAATAATCTTCGCTCAACGGGCTGCCCGGATACGAAGCGATCAGCGTCACGCCCTCTTCGATCATTGGGGCGCGCCACGAAACCTGCCGCCAAAAATTACGGTTCGCTTCGGTCTCGTCCGCCACACGCACGGCGTTGCCGTGATGCGTCAACACCGAGATGCCCAAAAAGAACGCGATCACTCCCGCGCGCAGCGACGCCGTGCTGATCTTTTCGAAAATGACCGAGAATAAAATGCCAACCCCCGCCGAAGACGCCAGCGCATAACGCGAATAATCCGGCAAAGTGACGTGACGATTGACAAGGATGACCGGAATCAGACAGGCGACAATCGTAATGAACGCCAGCCAGAGTTGTTCGCGCATCTCTCCGGACCCGCCGCCTGATTCTGTTTCCCCAGCCTTTTCCCCGTCCTGACGCAAAAAGACCAAAAGCGCGGCAACTGCAAGCCCCGCAAACGCAAACCCTGCAAACGCATCCCTCAGGCGCAGGGAAAAGCCGAAGATGTTCAGCGGCACAGTCCACGCCACCATAACGACCTTGAACACATCCTGAATGAGATAGTTCAACCACCACAACGCAGTGAGCGGCGACTCGAACAAGGAAGACAATTGCAAACTCACATCCGTGGCTTTGCGTTCCGCCTCGAAGAAGAACAGACGCCAAACCAGAAACCCCCCCGCGCCCGCCAGAAACGGAAGAGACGCCGCAACAGCAGATTTCAAGCGGACAAAAACAGGCTGCTCCGTTTTTCTGAAATATAAAATGCCGATGATCGCAAAACGCAGCGCTTCAAAACCGAGGAAGTATTCCACCAAGCCGAGATATACCCAAGCGAGGAATACAGACATGATGGTGCAGCCCCAGCATGCGGCAGTTGACTTTGCTCGCAAGGCTTTCAACGTCAATGCCACCGAAACCATGCCGCAGGCGAGACTGAAAATCTGCGATTGATAGTCAATGGGGTTGACCTGCGAAAGAAAACCCGGATAAACGAGGAAAAGCAGAGCCGCCAGCCAGTTGTACGTTTTGCGGTTTACCCAAAGTTGATTTCCAATCCAGAACAAACTGGCTGCGCTGATCACGCGAAACGTGAAAGCGCTCAAATGATAGTACAGCGGATTCATCCCAAACAGCGAAAATGCCGCCTGCATCACGTAGCCGCGCACGGGGCGGTCCACGCTGAAGACCTCGTGGAAGAAGTCCGCGCCGCCCACGTAGCCGTCGAACATCAGATACCAGTCGTCGTTGATGTAGCCAAGCTTCGCCACCAGCGGCAGGTAGGTCACTGCGCCGAGGAGGGTGAGGAACAGAACGCCCCACCAGAATGAACCGATTTTTTGTTTTAGGGTTTGCATAGCAGGTCTATGTCATTGCGAGGAGCGCAGCGACGAAGCAATCCCCACCTTCATAAGGAGATTGCTTCGTCGTCGCTGCGCTCCTCCTCGCAATGACATCAAACTCTCTTTCTCATCAAAAAATCTGCAATCTCGAAATCCAATTCTTCGTCGATGTCCCAGGCTTCATCGGCGGGTATCTCGTACATCAGCGGACTGTCGCCGATGCGGTGTTTCTTGCGTTCCAAATTCTTGCGTGTGAAAAGGTAAATGCAGGAGTTCTCCTCGTACACGGGCGGCAGGTCTTGGGTCTGTATCAACTCAAGCGGATTGTGATTGATGGCTCGCCCATCCTGCCAGTAGAGGCGGGTTTGCAAACGAGTCACAGAGAATAGGGAATCGTATGTTGGTAAATTGGTTGAGAACGATTTAATAGCGCGTGAAATAGTTTCAGCTTTCAGCAGCGGATTGGTGGAATGAGTTTGCAAATAAAAATCAGCCCGCACCTGCGCGGTGTCGTAGAGGAGGATGTCGTTCATGGGGACGTCGTCGGCGCGGAGATGCTCGGGACGTGGGATCAGTTTCACGTCTGGGAAGAGGCGGCGCACTCCATCCATCACCGGCTCGGAGTCGGTATCCACGATGACCGTGTCAATTTCCGGCACGGCTTGAAGCGTTTCCAAAATATGTTGATAGAGGGGCTTGCCCGCGAGGGGGCGGTAATTTTTGCCAGGCACGCGCTGGCTGTGATGGCGCATGGGGAGGAGGGCGGCAAGTTTCATGCCCTTATTTTACCCGCAAGTCGGAATGGAATTTCGACTTACAAGGCGCGGGACATTTGCCATTGCGAAATGGTCTCGCGCTCCATGCCGACGTGCTCGAAGATGAACCCCATCTCTTCGGGATAGATGGGCGAGACGTGCCAGACTTTGCCGGGGAATTTCGCAAAGAGCGCGCGCATCAGGACGCCGCTCAAGCCTGCTCCGCGCGACCGAGCCTTGACCAACACCGAATGTATTGCCACGTCTGCGGCATCGGGGTTGCTGATAAGACAATAGGCGTCGTTGAGGCGGTACGCGCGCGCTGGCGGCGTATATTGCATGATGGTCGCGCCGGATAACTGCCAGGGGAGGTCTTTCATGCCGTGATAGGTGACCTGCCGCGCAAGATCGCGGATGTCTATCTCTTCCAAGTTGTGCGCGGCATCCGACTGCGGATTTTCGAGTTTGTATCCCACCAACCGCCTGATTTTTTTGAAGCCGACTTTTTCGTACAACTTCACGCCTGCTGTGTTCTGTTCGATGACTTCGAGAACCATTTCCTTCTCGCCGCGTGATTTTGCCTCTTCGATGAGTTGCTCCATCGCCCATGTCCCCACGCCGCCATTGCGGGCATTGGATGTGAGCCCCATCGCCGCGAGTCGGCTTGTCCAGCCGCGGCGGGCGATAAGCGCCAAACCGATGGGTTGGTCGTCTTTCATCAACACGCGGCTGGCGGTCAGGTCAATGCCATCGTGGCGGAGCATGGTGTGCATTGCCGCCTCCGTGATGTTGACGGGGACGAAGTAGCCCTCGAAACTGCGGGTCATCAAGTCCGCGAGAGCGGGGATGGGATGTTCGTGAGCGGGTTGGAGAGAGAGGGTCATGGGTAAATAGGGAATAGGGAATAGTGAATGGTGAATAGGGGGATGGGTTAGGAGTCTTCGGATGGATTTTGGGGTGTAATTTCTTCAGTGAGATATTCTATTGGTGTTTCTCGAATGGCGTAATTAGCTCCAGGTTCCTTTTCGCCGCGTTTGGAACGCTTTAGGTAGGCGATGTAGCCATTGACGATTCGTATCAGTTCTTCAATCTGATTTTTCAGGCGGTGAAAGAGATCATCTGGAATATACTTCAGATCGCGGGCAAGCAGAAGGTGGGTGTAGGTTTCCGTCAGCGAACCGCGGGCGATGTAACAAAAACGGATATTATCCTGATAATAAAACCTTCCATGTCCTTCAGCGATATTTGCAGGGATGCTTTGAGCAGATCGTCGAATTTGCTGATTCAAATGCCATTTCTCCTCCACAGGCAGCAATGGCAGGACTTCCTTGTAAACAGCAAGAACAAAAGCCCGCGACTTTTTCCAAGCCTCTAATGTTTCCAATCCTTGAATATTGTCGCTGCTCACGACACCTCCACTATCCACTATCCACTATTCACTATTCACTATTTCCCATTCACGATGCCCTATTCACTATCCCCCGAATTATACCGAATCGGTTCCACATCCCGCTTTCTTTCATCTTTCTTCTTTCGTTCCCGCGCATAGTAAAACGTCTCCCGCAATTGCGGCGTGACCAGGCTGGTCTCGCGGTGTCCCATTCTCGTTCCATGAAACTGCATGAAACGGAACCAAAAAATGGAAACGAAACTTTTCAAAAGAACGCCTTCCCGCGCGGCGTGCCAGAGGTCGCTCAAGATATTGGTTAAGGTCAATCGTAGAAAATCATAAAAATTGAAATGCGCTTCTGGGTAGATGCGCCGCAGCGCCATTGCTTCGCGGCGGTAGCGGTTGTAGACCCCGCGCGGCGTCTCGTTGTGGATGTGGACGATCTCGGCTTCGGCAACGTAGGCGATCTTATGCCCCTGTCCCTTCGCCCATTTGCCCCACTCCAAGTCTTCTAAACCAGTGAGTGTTTCATCGTAGGAATGCAATTCCCACAGGCTTTTGCGGATGGCGGAATTGGCGTTATTGCAAAACGCTGTCGCCTGATCGAAGTCGCTTGTTTCGGGATACCACTGGTGGAAAATTTGATGCTCGGAATATTTCGAGCCTTCATATCCGCGCTGTTTGCCGTAGGTGAGGGCAATCTGCTCATCTTGAAATGGACGCAGCAACGTCTCCAGCCAATCGGGATAGACGGGATAGACATGCGCGCTGGCAATGACGACAAATTCACGCGCCGCGGACTTAACCCCGAAGTTGAGCGAACGCCCGAACGTAAACTCCGCTGACGGGATATGGACGACCTTCGCGCCAAAAGATTCGGCGATGGAAACAGTTGAGTCTATTGAACCAGAATCCACGAGGATGATTTCCACATCCTTGACGGTTTGCTGGCGAACGCCTTCCAGTAAACGTCCGATGTGCTTCTCCTCGTTATACGCGCGGATGATAATTGAACAATTCATGGGCTATGTCCCGCGCGGCAGGAGCAAATTCGCCAGCGCATCTGCCAGCCATCGTTGATATTTTTCCTCAGTCCAGCCGCGATCCATGACTGCCAGATTATACATTTCAGCGCTTGTCAACATCCATACCGTTTCGGCTGCTTCTTGTCGAGTTACCCCATTTCGCAGGGAACTGTTGGAAGTCAGCGCCTCTACGAATATCATCATCCCCTGCAAACGCGAATCGAGCATCCTGCGAAGCATTATACCGACATCGGGTTCCGTCTTTGCGGCGGCGCGCATGATGCTGAAAATCGGCGTCATGCGCCCCATGATCGCCGTAATATCGCTTGCAAATAACTCCACCTGGCGCTGAGGGTCTCTCTCACGCCGAACGGACTGCGCTCCCTGGCGCTCCAACAGGGGCGTTTCTTCATCGTCCCCAACCAGCGAAACATCAATGAGGCTGGAGAGAATCCCGCGCTTGCTTCCAAATGCGGCGTAAACCGTATCAACAGCAACACCAGCCTCGGCGGCAATCGCATCGAGAGTCGCGCCTTCGTAGCCGCGTTCCAAAAACAAACTGCGGGCGGCTTCGATAATTTGCAGGCGGGTTTGGCGCGCCTGCTCCTTGCGGCGGCTGGAATTGTAGGCGCGTTTGGTCGGTTTCTGTTTGTTCAAAATACTTGACAATCCTTATCCTGTTTGATATATTGAATAAAGTTTTACTTTATCCAATATTGCAAGGCTGTACTGGAAAAGTAGTGTAGCAGAATCAGAATATCGAGTCAACCAAGGAGACCCGCATGGAACAGAAATCAGATCACGCCCAAGTCATCGTCAATCCATTCTTAATCTACATCGCGTCCGCTTTAATCGCATTCGCGCTTCAAAAAATTATCCCGCTCCCCTTTTTGGAAAAGACCACAGCGCAAGGCGTCGGCGCCACCCTGATCATTTCCAATCTGGTTGCAGGGCTGCCTGCCTTGCTGGGCATGATCTCCGTACGCACCTCCCCCAACCCCAACCGCCCCACAACCGCGCTGGTTCTATCAGGCACCTTCCGCATTTCACGCAACCCCATGTACCTCGGTCTTTTGCTCGTGTACAGCGGAGTGGTCACCATCTTTCAACTGCCGTGGGGCTTGATTTTCATCCCGCTCATCATCTGGCTGCTCACCATTTGGGTCATCATCCCTGAAGAAAAATATCTGGAAAAAAAATTCGGGACGGAATATCTGACCTACAAATCAAAAGTCCGCCGCTGGATTTAGAATCTGTAAATAATCATCTTTCCGTAATGTCGTTGCGAGCCGCCGCTCTTGGTTTTTGGCGGCGAAGCAATCTCCATAGCAGCGAGGGGATTGTGGCGCATGGCGCCAAGCAAGTGCGCCCTCGCACAGCATCCTCTTTGAGGAAAGACATGGTTCGGCGGTGCGTGATGGAAATTATATTTTTACGAATCCTTAGGTCCTTCCGCAAGGATAACAGGCTGGATGAAGTTTAAACTTCATCCAGCCTGTTTGTTTTCGGCTCTTTCTTAACTGGGAGCTGTTACCACTTGTTATCTTTTTCATACCCGAGACGGATCAACAAATCCCCGGCGGCATCTTTGAATATCTTTTTATGCTCTTCGGTGAAATGCTTCTTCCATTCGCCTGTTTTGCCTGAGCGGAAGGTCGGGGATTTTGTCGGGTTGATGGAGGTTTCCAGCGAAGCGAGAATCAACTGTCGGGGAGTCTGAAGCGGAACACGGCTGAGAAGGTGATCCATGATGGAGGTGAGAGTCGCTTCGCGGTGGTGAATCAAATCTTCGAAGTGAATTGTCAAAACTTCGGGGCGGTCGAGCCAGCCGAGATAAGGTTCGAAGCGCTCTGCGATATTGGAAAATTCGATATTCGAGCCGGGTCTTCCCAAAATGCTGACTTTGAGACGGGCGTTGAAATCGGGCAGGGATTTGTAATATTCGTGATGGACGTGGCGCGTTTCCATGTCGGTGACGTAGAAGACGTGCGAGACGACCACATCGCGCGGGTCGCGGAAGATGAAGTAGGGAATGAACTTTTCGGTACACACACGGGTAACAGTTTCAGGTCTGGCGAAGAGATGCGCGGATGCTACATCGCGTGGGCGGAGTGAATCGAGCCAGTTTAATGCCTGCTGCGGGTCGCGCTTCTTGCCGCTTTCGCCTTCGTATTCAGCGTAAAAGGAATGCAGGCGTTTGGGGTATGGCGCGACGTTGGAGAAGCCAAGCAGAATCTGGTCGAGCAAATGCGTGCCGCTTTTGGGGAAGGAAATGCCAAGCAGGGTGGGCAGGTCGGCGGGTTGGGAGGCAAAACGCAGGCGTTGCAATCCCTTCTCGGCGTGATAAACTGTAAAACGAAAGAACGATTTCGACATGCAGGTATTTAACCACAAATCGGCTGGCGAGCCGTAATCCAATTTTCAGGGTTCTATGAAGTATGAAAAAGACCATTTTCACCACCCCAATCCTTAGCCCGATCTTTCGACTCATCAGCAATACGATCATGCGACTCGTCGGCTGGCGTGTGGACGGGCAACTACCGGATATTCCCAAATTCATCATTGTCGGCGCGCCTCACACGTCGAATTGGGACTTTGTGCTGTTTCTCGGAGTTATCTTTCGTCTGAAAGCGGATGCCCGCTACATGGGCAAGGCGGAGTTGTTCCGCCCGCCTTATGGATGGTTTTTCGACTGGTGCGGCGGCGTCCCGGTTGATCGCTCCAAATCCACCGGATTGGTGGATCAGATGGTGGATGCCTGCAATCGCTCCAAAAAGTTTATTCTGGTCATTGCGCCCGAAGGGACGCGGCATTACGTCCATGAGTGGAAGCGCGGTTTTTATCACATCGCCGTCAAGTCAGAGATTCCCATTGTCATGGCGAAGGTAAACGGCAAAGACAAAATCGTCCATGTGGGGGAGGTGTTCCATACCACCGGAGACATGGAGGCGGATATGAGGTCCATTCAGGAAGCGTTTGCGGGAATAATAGGGATCAACCCCATGAAGAAGCGGAAGAAGAAGTACATTACGCTGGAGGAGTAACAGCGCAGGGAACGGACTGACTTATCCTGTATTTTTCAGCGCCCATTGGGCATGTATGCGGACCAACTCTTCTTCGTCCTGAGCGGCTTGCTCAAGAATCGGAATATCGTTTTCAACTCGGCGGTTTCCAGCGGCGATGGCGAGATTGCGCAAGTACCCGCGCCGCTTGGCGCGTTTGATGGGGGAGCGTTTGAAGCGTTGATTGAACTCGGAGGATGACAGGAGCAGGTCGGAGGTCTGGATGGGAAGCGGGATTTTCGGCTCGAGGGCGGGGTCTGCCGGGGGCGAGAAGTGGTTCCATGGGCAGACTTGCTGGCAGATGTCGCATCCAAAAATCCAGTTTTGTATGTGGGGGCGCAGGTCTTCGGGAATGCCGCCTTTGTTTTCGATGGTGAGATAGGAGATGCAGCGCGGGGCGTCGAGCGTGCGATTGGGGAGGATGCATTGCGTGGGGCAGGCGTCGAGGCAGCGGGCGCAGGTTCCGCAGTGGTCGGTGGGGAAGGGGTTGTCGGGTTCGAGCTCGATGCCGAGCAGGATTTCCGCAAGCAGAAAAGTGGAGCCTTTGTGAGGATGGATCAGCATGGAGTTTTTGCCGATCCATCCCAAGCCGGCGCGCTGCGCGAGTTCGCGTTCGAGAATGGGACCTGTGTCTGTGTACCAGCGGTTGGGAATGGGATGCCCGACTTGTTCTTCGATGAATGTGACAATCTCTTGCAAACGCGGCGGGATGATGTCGTGATAGTCGTCGCCGAGGGCGTAAGCGGCGACCCTCACCCTACCCCTCTCCCAAAGGGAGAGGGGACTCCCTTCCTCCTCTGGGGGAAGGGCTGGGGATGATGGAGAAACAGGGGAATATGGCAATGCCAAAACGAGAATGGATTTGCATTCGGGGAGGATTTGTTTCGGGTCGGCGCGGCGGCTGCGGTTTCGTTCCGAGGCGAGGTAGTCCATCGCGCCGTGATGGTTTTTATCCAGCCACGCTTCGTATATCTCGTAGTGTTCGGGCGGGTCGGAAGAAGTAACGCCAGCCAGGATGAATCCCAGCTGGCGCGCTTTTTCTTTTATTGCTTGTTTGAGGTCTTTCAATTTAGGCTCTTTGGTATTTGGTGGGGTTCCCTTTTTTTACCACAGAGATCACGGAATCCACAGAGAAAAACCTTTAAAAAATCTCCGTGCTCTCTGTGC
>JAGUZU010000145.1 GCA_020060625.1 Anaerolineales bacterium
GCACAGAGAGCACGGAGATTTTTTAAAGGTTTTTCTCTGTGGATTCCGTGATCTCTGTGGTAAAAAAAGGGAACCCCACCAAATACCAAAGAGCCTAAAAAACAAACCAGACCGCGGAAGTTTTGAAAACTTCCGCGGTCTCTCAAGGAAATGATGAAAAGATACAAAATATTTTTAGCGGTTTCGATAATGCTGACTGCCGCGCTTGCCTGTAACTTCGTCGCGCCGCAAGCGGAAGAAACTGTCATTCCATCACTGCCGCAAAACAGCGCCGCTCCGCTCACCGAGGACGACGTCCCGCGCATCGGCGTCAGCGAAGCCAAAGCCGCATTTGACTCGGGTCAAGCCGTGATCGTGGATGTGCGCAGCACAGAGGCGTATTTGAACCGTCATGCGGCGGGAGCGGTCTCCATTCCATTGGACAGGTTCGAGATCAACATCAACACCATCCCGCTCGAAAAAGAGCAGTGGATCATCACCTACTGCACCTGACCGAACGAGCATACGAGCGCCCGTGCGGCGTTCCTGCTTCTGCACAACGGCTACTCCAACGTCCAAGCCATGCTCGGCGGGTTCGAAGCATGGATCAACGCAGGCTACCCAACCCAACCATGAAAATCCTTAACATTGATCACGTCCAAATTGCCATGCCCGACGGCAAGGAGGAAAAGGCGCGCACCTTTTACGTTCACATTCTTGGCTTTACCGAAATTCCAAAACCCCCCGAGCTCGCCAAACGCGGCGGCGTATGGCTTCAGGCTGGGAACGCAAACCTTCACCTTGGCGTGGAAGAAAATTTTCGTCCCGCCCGCAAGGCGCACCCAGCCTTCATCGTGAACGGTCTCGATGCGTTGGTCGAAAAAGTCCGCTCCGCCGGACACGAAACCGACACATCCCAGCCGCCGCTCGAAGGATACAAACGCGCCCACATCTTCGACCCCTTCGGTAACCGCATCGAATTGATGGAGAAACTTGACGGATGAAAAAGACGCCTCGCCTCACGCCGTGGGCTGGTTCCACAACCCCAACCGAATCCACCCTGCGGCAGTTAATGGCAGGCGAAGGGCTCGATCCCTATTCGTGGTCGAACGCGCCCTACGACGTTTACTCCGCGCACACGCACAGTTACGACAAGGTGATCTACGTTGTGCAGGGGGACATCACCTTCGGCTTGCCGGAATTGGGGCAGGAATTAAAAATGACAGCAGGCGACCGTCTCGATCTACCTGCTGGCGTGATCCACACCGCCCAAGTGGGGAACGAAGGCGTGCTGTGTTTGGAGGGACATCGGTAACGCAAGATTAATCTTGCGTTACCTTTATGAAAATGCCTGCAACCCCGTCTGCGCTCTTCCCAAAATCAACGCATGGATGTCGTGCGTGCCTTCGTATGTATTCACGGCTTCCAAGTTCATCACATGGCGGATGACATGATACTCGTCCGAGATGCCGTTGCCGCCGTGCATGTCGCGGGCGTGGCGGGCGATCTCCAGCGCCTTGCCGCATGAATTGCGCTTGACAAGCGAGATCATTTCGGGGGCGGCTTTGTCTTCGTCAATCAAGCGTCCCACGCGCAGAACGGACTGCAATCCCAACGTAATTTCCGTCATCATGTTCGATAGTTTCAGTTGAATGATCTGGTTCGCCGCGAGCGGACGCCCAAACTGCGGGCGATCCAGCGTGTATTGTCGCGCCGCATGCCAGCAGAATTCCGCCGCGCCCAACGCGCCCCAGGCAATGCCATAACGCGCCTTGTTCAAACACCCGAACGGACCTTTCAAGCCTTTGACTTCGGGGAAGATGTTCTCTTCCGGCACAAAAACTTCATCCATCACGATCTCGCCGGTGGAACTGGCGCGCAGGCTGAACTTGCCTTCGATCTTCGGCGCGGAAAGTCCCTTCATCCCTTTTTCCAAAATGAAGCCGCGGATTTCACCATCAAGTTTTGCCCACACCACAAAGACATCCGCAATCGGCGAGTTGGTGATCCACATCTTGTTGCCGTGCAACATGTAGCCGCCATCCACTTTTTTGGCGCGGGTTTCCATGCTGGCAGGGTCGCTGCCGTGATTTGGCTCGGTCAGCCCGAAGCAGCCGACGAGTTCTCCGCTGGCAAGTTTGGGAAGATATTTCCCACGCTGTTCCTCCGTGCCATAGGTGTAGATGGGATACATCACCAGAGAACTTTGCACGCTCATCGCGGAACGGTAGCCGCTGTCCACGCGCTCGACTTCGCGGGCAATCAAGCCGTAGGCGACATGGCTCAACCCCGCGCCGCCATATTCTTCGGGGGTGGTTGGACCAAGAAAGCCCATTGCGCCCATTTCGGTCATGATCTCGCGGTGGAAGATTTCATTCCGGTTCGCTTCGAGGATGCGCGGCATGAGCTTATCCTGACAGTATCTTCGCGCCGTGTCGCGGATCATGCGTTCTTCGTCGGTCAGTTGATCGTTGAACAGGAACGGGTCGTCCCATTTGAAGGTTGGTTTGGACATAAGACCTCGGGGAATAGTGAGTATAGTATTGCTCTGTAAAAACTACGCCTACCGCGAAGATTTTGCGCGTAGGTCGGATTGCCAATCCGACTTACTTTGGCTGCGGCTTGCCGCGC
>JAGUZU010000099.1 GCA_020060625.1 Anaerolineales bacterium
CCACAGAGAACACGGAGATCACGGAGAAACCCTTTTTGAAATCTCTGTGGACTCTGTGCGCTCTGTGGTGAAATCTCTTTCGGCTTGTCCGAGTTAGGATGTCTATTTCCTGAACTTTCCCCAAAGCCCCCAGCCTTCGTTTCTGCGTTTCTCCCGCCGTTCATACTGCTCGTGGATTTGTTCGACGTGATCGGCTTTTTCCTTGATTGCGGCTTCGAGCCACAACCGACCCTTTTCCGCCGTTCCATGACTCCCGGCTCCATACGCGCCGGTTTTTGAATCATCGTCCCAGGGCGGATTCGCCGCCAAAGCCCCGCCTTCGATCCAGTCCATGTAGTAGTCGGGCGTGGCGATGAAATCCGTTTCGTCCACCACGCGCTTCATTTGGCACAGGTCGGGGCGAAGATGGAGCATGTACGAGGTTTCGAGTTCGCCCGCATGTCCCATCCCGCCGATTGGTGACGTGCGGTATTTTTCCAACGCCGCCGCGCCGATCCTGCCGGATGTATGCAGCCAGGTCGTCGCGCAGAAGATGCGGCGGTGACGTTCCCCCGCGTATTTGACGATGTTAATTAGAAACGAAGTGTTTCCGCCGTGTCCGCTCATAAAGTAGAAGCGGTCGAAGCCGCGCCCAACAAGCGCGTCGATGACAGCCAGCCAGAAGTCCTCGAAGGCGCGCCCGCCTGTGTTCATCGTCGCCGCAAAGGAGGAACGGTGCGTGCTGACTCCATACGGCATGACGGGCAGCGTCCAACTGCGCGTAGGCAATTGAGCAGCGGCGCCTTTGGCAATTGCTTCTATAATGACTGTATCCACGCAGAGGGGGAGGTGGTAACCGTGCTGCTCGGTATGACCGATTGGAATCAGGATTACTTTCCCGCGCTCGCTGTCCGGCGGGAGGAACGCGGGCGTTTCGTAATTGGCTGTGTGCGGCTGCCGGAGGATTGACGCGGAAAGGCTTGAAATAAACTGGCTTTGCGGGTCAACTCCCTGCGGTGCAAGGCAATAGACGTTCGAAAAGCCATCGTCGCGCAGGCTGTCCAGCAGGTTTGCAATACACTGCCAGAAGGCCGGTTCAGGGATTTCCAGTCCGCTACCGCGCCAGCCGAAGGGAAAGGATGGCAGGAGTCCGATTCGGGGTGGATTCCCCAACTGGTCAGCGAGCAGGTTCAAGTCGAAGCCTGAAGCGAGCGGCAGGACGAGCGGAGTGTCGCGGGGTAAGTCTGCGACACTGTCCCAAGTCAGGTTCTCGTATTTGAAAATATCTGATTTGCGTGTAGCCAATTTATTACCTCATTTAATTAAAACCACAATTTACACGGAAGGTAAAAGATACCAATCCAAAAAAAGCTCCATGCGCTCATACACATCGAGCAAATTTTCGCGTCGTAAAAAACCATGCGGTTCATTCGCGTATGTTTTATACTCGAACGTTTTTTCCTCGCGGCGAAGCGCCTCGACCCATTCCTCGCTGGCTTCCGGCGGGACGACAGTATCGAGTAATCCATGCAGGATCAGGACCGGCTTTTGTATGCTCTTCGCGTCTGTGATGGGGGAGCCTTTCAAATAGATTTGCGTCTTCTCCGCGGGGTGACCCAAAAATATCTCAGTGTAAAGCCGCAGCCGCTTTTCACATTGCGCCCATGAACTAATCAGGTTGGAATCGCCGTACTTGGCGACGCCGCACGCAAAGAGGTATTCGGGGTCGCGGGAAAGCGAGTTGATCGTCATGTATCCGCCGTAACTTCCGCCCGCAATGCCGATGCGGTCAGGCTTGATGTTTTTGAGCGTTCGCAAATATTTTGCGCCGTGCAAACAATCCTGCGTGTCGCCCACGCCCCAATCGTCATAGTTTCCGCGCTCGAAGTCCTTGCCGTACCCGGTGGAGCCGCGATAATTCGGCGCGAGATAGGCATATCCTTTTGCGGTGAAATATTGGGCAAGGTCGTCGAAGGCAAAAACGTACTGATCTTTCGGTCCGCCGTGCGGATAGAGAATTGCCGCGCCGTTGGGTTTCGCGGGGCGGTAGAGAAATGCGGGAATTTCCAATCCATCGTAACTTTTATAACTGACAAGTTCGGGGACGACCAGTTTATTCTTTTGCATTGCGGGCGGATTGGAAAAGGTCAACTGCGTTACTTGCCTGCTTTTGATGTCCATGCGGTAGATATCCGCTGGCAGGAGCGGACTTTCGAACTCGAACGTGATGAACGATCCGTCCGCCGACCAGTTGGGATTGGAATGAATCCCCAACTCGCTTCGCACCTCGGACGTTGAACCTGATTCCGCTTCGATAAGCATCAACTCGAACGAGCCGTTTTTGTTCACCACCGCAAGGATTTGCCGACCATCAGGCGACCATTCGAACTGGAATACATCGCGCCCAAGTTTCGTGAGTTGATGTAATCCTTCACCGTCCGGTTTGATGAGATACAGTTCTTCGCATTGCGTTTCCTGCGCCGTGAAGGCAATCCATTTTCCGTCCGGCGACCACTTCGGCGAAAGCGCCCGCGTGGACGGTTTGCCGTACAGCGTGGTTTGTTTGCCCGTTCCGATTTCGAGCAGGACGATATCGAGTCGGTTCAGGTCGTCGAAACGGCGCAGGTTGTAGACGATGAATTTTCCATCCGGTGATGGGCGTGGGTCCCAGTGATCGCCGACGGTATCGGTCGTCAATGCGCGGGGCCAGGCGCCTTCGCGGTCCGTCAGCAGGAGCTGGTCGGTGTCTTCGCGCTCCACGGTAACGATGAGTCCGCGCGAATCCGGCATCCAGCGTGGGCTGCCCGCGGCGGATGTAAAGTCGGTGATCTTTTTCGGCAAGCCTCCGTCGTGCGGCGCGATGTGAACATGTCCCTTGACGCCGAACGCCAGCCATTTCCCGTCCGGCGACCATTGCGGAATTTCGTCGTCCCAATAGGCGGCAAGCGGGCGGTCTGTAGTAAGGCGGGCAAGCCATCCGCCATTTGCGGGCAGAGTGAAGACGTCCGAAAGGGTTTCGCCGTCCTTGATGCAGGCAATCTGTCCCTGAGATGAAAGCATGTGAGACCGAACCCGCTCGATGGAAGTCAGAAGCGAAAGGTTCCATCCCTCGGGAGGTTTAAGGTCGGTTCGTTTGAGCGCGGGCCAACCGTTACGTTCGTATTTTTCAGTGAGTTTGATTGGGTTTTCCATGGGGTATCCTCTGCCGGATTTTACCGCCGATTCGGGTTTGATTATTTCCCGAATTACAGTAAAATTCGGCTGATAGGTTTCCTTTCGATGCGCCCCATACAGCCATTCAAATGAAAGCCCCTGCGCCATGACAGAGACGTCTCTGTCATGGCGCATATTGTTTTCAAAGGGAAGCCAATAAACCGTTCTACCCTTGAGAGGAGGAAGAATGAAACAGAAAGTGTTATACCTTTTTATGGCGCTCGCGCTGCTGATTGCCGCATGTGGCGGCGGGGGTGGTGATGCCACCACGGAAGCGCCGGACGCCACTGGCGCGCCGTCATCCGGACCTGTCGTTGTCCGCATCGGATGGAGCGGAAGCCCGGACACACTCAACCCTGGCGCGGCTGTTCTTTCTGAATCATACACAATTTTCGAATTGGTCTACGATTCGATGTATGAGTTGAATCTGGATGGCACGTTCACCTTGTCCCTCGCGGAAACCGCGGACATGTCCGAAGATGGAATCACATGGACGTTCAAAATACGCGACGGCATCGCCTTCCATGACGGCACGCCCCTGACCGCCGAGGATGTGGTCTTCTCGTACCTGCTCTATCAGAACACGGAAGGCTATCCCTGGATGGGCAGCTACACTTCGTATTTCGAGAACATCGAAGCCACTGCGGACAACGAGGTGGTGATCACGCTCTCCGAGCCGATCCCGAATATCGAGAGCCAGCTGGTCTTCCTGTATGTTCTTCCGAAGCATATTTGGGAGGGCGAAGACCCGGTTGAGTTCGAGAATGAAGCCATGATCGGAAGCGGTCCCTTCAAGATGGTGGAATACCGCCAGGGCGAGTTCGTCCATCTGGCGGCGAACAAGGAACACTTCCTCACGCCGCCCAAGGTGGATGAAGCCATCTTCCAAACCTTCGAAACCCCCGATGCCCTTGTGCAAGCCATCAAGACCGGGCAGGTGGATATGATTACCGAAATGCCCGCCACAGCGGTTGCCACGCTCGAAGACGATCCCAATGTGGATATTTATGTCGGCGCGCCGTTTGCCCCCACTGTGACCGACATCATCTTCAACCAGATCGACCCCGAGAACTGCCCGACCGAAGAGGAAGGCGGTATCTGCACGGGTCACCCCGCCCTGCGGGATAGGAACGTCCGCCTCGCGCTTGCTCATGCCACCGACAAGCAGAAGATCGTGGACATCATCCTGCTTGGGAATGGCGGACCCGGTTTGACGTTGATCCCCGACGGTTTGGGGGTCTGGTACAACGATTCACTCACGGACTATGAATTTGATCTGGCAAAAGCCAACAAGATCCTCGACGACGCCGGTTACCTGGACGCCGACGGCGACGGCATCCGCGACATGCCGGACGGCTCCCGCAGCCTGACCTTCCGCATGAACTGGCCCAGCGACTCTGTGGACGGACCGCGGCTGGCGGAATTGTTGAGCCAGATGTGGGGCGAGTTGGGAATCAAGACCGAGCTGCAAGCCATGGACCCGGATGCCCTGACAGCAGTCTGCTGCCCCGCCTTCGATTTCGACGTCATGCTTTGGGGCTGGGGGTCGGACCCCGACCCAAGCCTGCTGTTGAGCGTCATGACCACGGATGAGATACCGACAGGCTCCAGCGAGACCGGCTACTCCAACCCTGAGTATGACGCGCTGTACGCTGAACAAGCCGTGGAGTTGGACTTCGACAAGCGCGTGGAGACCGTCTGGAAGATGCAGGAGATCGTGCATGACGACGTGGTGTACGTCATCCCGTATTATGACCCGAACATCCAGGCATTCCGCACGGACCGCTTCACCGGCTGGATCACTGACGAGGCAAAGATCGAATTCTCCGATACGTCTTCACTGGTCGTGATCGAACCCGTCAAATAAATCCTTGATCTTTCCGGGGGTGGTGGTTGTATTCTCGCTGCCCCCGGATGTTTGTTTTTTTCGATAAAGGGAGAATTCCTTGAGTCGTTCCCAGTACATTCTTAAAAAATTCGGGTGGGCGCTTTTGACGATTGCACTCGTCCTGATATTGAATTTTTTTCTTTTTCGCGTCCTGCCCGGAGACCCTGCCCGCGCCGGGGTGCATGACCCGCGCCTGAAAAAGGAATCCATCGAGGCGATCCGGGTTCGCTACGGACTGGATAAGCCTGTCATCAACTGTTTCGAGACGTTGAACCCGGTCAAGGTGGGGAGTTGCAGCGTCAACCCGCTGGATACGCAGTTTTTTATCTATATGAAGAACCTGCTTTCGGGCGAACTGGGCATCAGTTACCACAACAACCGCCCCGTGGCAACCATCCTTGCGGAGAGACTCTGGAACACGATCCTGCTGATCGGGGCGGGACAGATCCTGTCCATTATCGTCGGCGCCTTCTTTGGGATGCTGGCGGCATGGAAGGCGCGCACCTCCATTGATTACGGCGCGCTGGCGACCAGCCTGGTCGTCTGGAGTCTGCCGACCTTCTGGCTTGGAATTATTCTATTATTTTGGGGTTCGGCAAACGGACTGCCGATTGGCGGAAAGGCAACGCCGGGGCTTTCCTCTTATCCGCTGTGGGAGCAATGGAAGGACATTGGCAGGCACATGATTCTGCCGACCTTGACGTACACGCTGGTGTACATGGGCGAGTACATGCTCATCATGCGTTCCAGCCTGCTGGATGTGCTTTCCGAAGATTACATCCTGACGGCAAAGGCAAAGGGACTGGGCATCTTCCAGATCCTGCGCGACCATGCGCTGAAGAACGCCATGCTTCCTCTCGTCACCATCATCGCCATCAACCTCGGTTTCACCGTGGCGGGAGCGGTCCAGATCGAGACGGTCTTTTCATGGCCCGGGCTGGGCGGCGCAGTCTTTGAAGCGGTCAACCGGCGTGACTTTCCCGTTTTGCAGGGGGCGTTCCTGCTCATCACTGTAACCGTCATCCTCGCAAATTTGATCGCGGACTTGATGTATTCCTATCTCGATCCGCGCATACAGGCGGAGTAGCCGCATGGAAATCCTCACACAAAAAAATGCCGCGCCTCCTTCCAGCAATTATCTCCTCGAATTCTGGCGCAAGTTCCAAAGAAACCGCATGGGACTTGTGGGACTTGGCATGTTGACCGCCATCATCCTGGTGGCTGTCTTCGCGCCTCTCATTGCGCCGCATGTGCCCGGCTCTTCCCTAACCATCGGCGTGAGCGACATCTACAAGCCTCCCAGCGCCGAACACCTCTTCGGCACGGACGATGCCGGCGCGGATGTGTTCTCCAATTTCATCCATGGCGCGCGCGTCTCATTGACCGTCGGTTTCTTTGCCGCGTTCATTTCCATTTTTATTGGTGGTTTGCTCGGCATCGTGGCGGGCTTCTTCGGCGGGCGGGTCGAGAATTTCATCATGCGCTTCACGGACGTGATGCTCGTCATCCCGGAACTGCCGTTGATGGTGGTGATTATCGCGCTGACGAAACCTTCCCTGCTGAACATTATCTTCGTCATCGGGCTGCTCGGCTGGACGACAACCGCCCGCATGGTGCGCTCGCAGACGCTGGCGGTCAAATCGCGCAAGTTCGTCTTGCGGGCGCGCGCCATCGGCTCTGGCAAGGCGCATATCATCCGCCGCCATATTTTGCCTTTGGTGATGCCCATCCTGGTTGTGCAGGCGGTGCTGGTCGTTTCGCTGGCTGTGTTGAACGAAAGCACGCTTTCGTTTCTGGGTCTGGGCGACCCGACCACGCTCTCATGGGGGCAGATGCTCAATTACGCCTTTGGGCGCGGAGCCATGTCCACGGGGGCATGGTGGGCGCTGGTCTTTCCGGGGTTTGGAATCGTCTGGGTGGTGCTGGGGTTGACCTTGCTCGGGCAGGGATTGGAGCAGGTCTTCAACCCGAGGCTGGACACGCATCATTTAATGCCGGGCAGACCTGTCGTCACGAGTGAGGCGGGGGTGAAGCCCGTCAAGCCCGGAACCCTGCTCGATGTCCAAAATCTTTCCATCAATTACGTCACAGAGGGAAAACCGCCCGCGCGCGCAGTTGAGAATATCAGTTTTACATTGAAGGAAGGGGAATTGCTTGGGCTGGTGGGGGAGAGCGGCTGCGGCAAGACTACGCTCATGCTGGCGCTGCTGCGCCTGCTCCCCTCGGCGGGACAGATCGTGGGCGGCAAGGTGTTTTTCAGCGGCAGGGACCTGACCGCGCTTGGCGAAGAGGAAATGAACGAAGTCCGCTGGAGCGGGATTTCGATTGTCTTTCAGGGCGCGATGAATGCCCTCAACCCCGTGCGGACGGTTGGCGACCAGATCGCGGAAGCCATTATTCAGCATGTGCCAACCTTCCCGCGCGACAAGATTTCCGCGCGCGTGACCGAACTGCTCGACCTCGTGGGCATCGCCGCCGACCACAAGGATCACTTCCCGCATCAGTATTCGGGCGGGATGCGCCAGCGCGCGATGATCGCGATGGCGCTGGCGTGCAATCCGCAGGTCATCATTGCCGATGAGCCGACCACCGCGCTCGATGTAATGATCCAGGCGCAGATTCTGGAACTGCTCGATGAACTCCGCAGGAAACTGGGGCTGGCAGTCGTCTTCGTGACGCACGATCTCGGCATCGTGGCGGAGATGTGCGATCACGTGCTGGTGATGTACGGCGGCGTGACGGCGGAATATGCCGACGTGGACATCATCTATAACGAACCGCGCCATCCGTACACGCAGGAATTGCTGAAAGCCTTCCCCGACCTGACCAAACCAAAGAAGAAACTTTCCTCCATTCCCGGCTACCCGCCGCGCTTGGACGCCCTGCCCGCCGGATGCCGTTTTGCGCCGCGCTGTCCTGCCGCTTTCGAACGCTGTCACATCGAGGAGCCTGCGCTTCATCGAATTGGCGCGAACGGTCATCTCGCCAGCTGCCACTTGATCGCGGAAAAAAGATAAGGCTTCATCCATCTTGTTTATCTGTGTTCATCTGTGGTCAAAGACACCCAAGGAATTTCAATGAACCAAGAATTTTTGGAAGTTCGCGGATTGAAAAAATATTTCGAGGCGGGACGCCCCGGCTTGTTCTCGAAGGATGCGCGCAAAGTCCACGCGGTGGACGGCGTGGACCTGACCCTGCGCCGCAGTGAAGTCATTGCGCTCGTCGGCGAGAGCGGGTGCGGCAAATCCACGCTGGCGCTTTTGCTGATGGGGTTGGAAGACCCGACCGAAGGCGCGGTCAAGTTCGAAGGCATGGACATCACCCACCTGAACGACAGCCAGCGCAAAAAAAAGGAACTGCGCCGAAAGATTCAAATGGTCTTCCAGGACCCGTATGAATCCCTGAACCCCACCCAGACCATCGAGGAGATCATCACCGAGCCTTTGCTGGTTCATGGCATGGCAAACACGCCGGACCGCGATGAGCGCGTCAAAAAAGCGCTCGAGGATGCGGGCTTGAAACCCGCCGAAGTCTATCTTGACCGCTATCCGCACGAGCTCTCCGGCGGACAGCGCCAGCGCGTGGTGGTTGCCGCCGCACTCGTGCTGGAACCGGAGATCATCCTTGCCGACGAGCCCGTCTCGATGCTGGATGTTTCCATCCGCGCGGAGATCATCAACCTGCTCGCCGAACTTCGCATCACGCGCCAGATTGCCGTCATCTTTATCACGCACGATCTTGGCTCGGTGGGTTTCTTCGCCGACCGCGTGGCGGTCATGTACCTGGGGCGCATCGTCGAGGTTGGCACGATGCTCGAAGTGCTGGAAAACCCAAAGCACCCGTACACCAAGGCGCTTATCTCCGTCATCCCTGTTCCCAATCCGCGCCTGCGCCACGAACGCATCATCCTGCAGGGTGAAACGCCCAACCCCATCAACATTCCGTCCGGCTGCCGTTTCCATCCACGCTGCCCGGTTGCCATCGCAACCTGCAAGGCAAGCGACCCGCCCATGGTCGTCGTCAACAAAAGTCATCAGGCGGCATGCCTCCTCCTCGTAAAGTAAATGGACATTACCAGCACGCAAAATCCAAGAATCAAACATATCGTAAAACTGCGCGAAGACAAACGGCAAAGACAAAAGGACGGACTGATCCTTGTCGAAGGTTGGGATGAACTGACTCTCGCCCGCGAATGCGGACTCGTCCCGCAGACGCTTCTGACCGCGCCCGAGCTTGCCAGCAAACCCCTGGCATTTCCTCACGCTGAAACTCTCACCGTCAGCCGCGCGGTCTTCGAAAAAATATCCTATCGCGACAACCCCGACGGCTGGCTGGGAATCTTCCCGACTCCGAAACGCTCGCTTGAAGACCTGAAATTATCCGAAATACCGCTCGTCATCGTCGCGGAGTCGGTCGAGAAGCCGGGCAATCTCGGAGCCATCCTGCGCACTGCGGACGCCGCGAAGGTGGACGCCGTTCTCGTCTGCGACCCGCGCGTAGACTTGTGGAGTCCGAACGTCATCCGCGCCAGCCGCGGCGCGGTCTTTGCCGTACCAGCCGTCGAAGTGGATTCTCCAAATGCGCTGGACTGGCTCAAATCAAGTGAGATGCGGGTCTTGGCGGCGACGCCGTCCGCTGAAAAAGTCTATACTGACGTCAATTTGCGCGAGCCCGTTGCCATTGCCGTCGGCACGGAAGATGAAGGGCTGACCGATTTCTGGATGCAAAACGCGGACTTGAAGGTTAGGATACCAATGATGGGCAGCGTCAACTCACTGAACGTTTCGATTGCGACGGCATTGATCGCGTATGAAGTTTTGAGGCAAAGAAATGAAAGCGCTGTGGCTGGAAAATAATCAAGTCGCGTTACGCGACCTGCCAAAGCCGGAACGTCCCGGCGAGGCGTTGATAAAGATTCGCAAGGCGGGTGTTTGCAGCACGGACCTCGAACTGGTCAAGGGGTATTACCCCTACGCGGGAGTTCTCGGTCATGAGTTTGTGGGGGAGGTGGCGGACGCGCCCGATAAAGATTGGATCGGCGCGCGCGTGGCGGGGGAGATCAACGCCGTCTGCGGCGCGTGCGAAGCCTGCCGGAATGGGCGTCCAACACATTGCGAAAATCGCACCGTGCTGGGCATCGTCAACCGCGACGGCGTCTTTGCGGAATACACGGCATTGCCAATCGAAAACCTGCATCGCGTGCCGGAGACCGTTCCCGATGAGATGGCGGTCTTCACCGAGCCGCTTGCCGCCGCGTTGGAGATTCAACAGCAAATTCAAATCCAGCCGACCGACCGCGTCCTTCTGATCGGCGCGGGCAGGCTGGGGCAGTTGATCGCCCAAACCCTGGCGCTTACCGGCTGTGACCTGTGCGTGCTGGCGCGTCACCAACTTCAAAAAGACCTGCTCGCCGCGCGCGGGATTCGGGTCATCTCCGAAGAAGCCATCCACCCCCGCAAATGGGACCTGGTCGTCGAAGCCACCGGCTCGCCGGACGGCTTCGATCTTGCAAGGCGAGCTGTCCGCCCGCGCGGGACTCTCGTGATGAAATCCACCTACAAGGGCGACATGACCGTCAACTTCTCGTCCATTGTGGTGGATGAGATCAATATCATCGGCTCGCGCTGCGGTCCCTTCGCGCCAGCCTTGCGCCTGCTCGAGAAACGCGAAGTGGATCCAACCGTCTTGATTCAGGATGAATTTGAGTTGAAGGATGCCGTCAGGGCGATGGAAAAAGCATCCCAGCCGGGGGTGTTGAAGGTGTTGTTAAATTGCGGATAAGGCGCGTAATGTATAATTGATGGACAATGTCCAAATCTTTCGTTTCGACCCTTCCCAAGAAAAAAATTGCCGCATTCTGCAAGCGCTGGAATATCCGCTCGTTTGCCTTGTTTGGTTCTGTATTGCGTGACGATTTCCGCCCCGACAGCGACGTGGATGTATTAGTTTCCTTTGCGCCGCAAGCGCATGTTACTTTGTTCGACATGGTGCGGATGCAGGAGGAATTGAAGACCATCTTCGGGCGCAATGTGGACCTGATCAGCAGGCGCGGCGTTGAGAACAGCCGTAATTATCTCAGGCGCAAAGCCATCCTCGAATCGGCGCAGGTGATTCATGCATCGTGATGACACATATCTTGTTGATATATTGGAATCGGCAAAAATAGCGTTGGATTATGTCCTCGGCAAAACATGGGACCAGTTTTACGAAGACCTGCAATGCCAGGATGCGGTTGTGCGCCGCATCGAAATTATCGGTGAAGCAGCGCGGCGGGTTTCCCAGGAGGCGCGCGACAGGCATCCGCAAATCCCTTGGCGCGAGATGACCAGCATGAGAAACCTTGTCATCCATGAATATGACGTGGTTGATATTAATCAGGTTTGGGACACGGTTCAGAACAAACTCCCACCTCTGATCGAAGAGTTAAACAAGATCGTTCCTCCTGAATAAAATAATAGAGGAAACAACACAAACCAAAGACCTCCGGGCAAAGTCTCGGAGGTCTTTTCCTTTCACATTACAAACTACACCCTACACACTATCGTTCCCCTTCCACACATAATCCCAAACCGTCGTCAGGAGTCGGAAGCCGTGTTTTTCCACGATCGGTCGGCTCATGTCGCCGGCTTCCACAACCGCGAACCGCGCCCCGCGGTTGCGGATCTCTCTCAGGCGCTTCCACAGGATGCCTGTGTAAAATCCGCGTTTGCGGTGTTCGGGCAGTGTCGAACCTGCGAAGAGCGTTGCGAACTGTCCGCGCGGGAAGTATGTCCACGCGATGGAGACCGGCTCGTCGTCCGCATATCCGGCGTAGATGCTCAAATAACCGGGAATCTGCAAATGTCCGCCGAGGCGGTCATAGACCCACTCGTTCGAGTTGCCCCACACCTTGTCCAGCACCGTCACCACGTCCTTCAGCCCTTCGCGGCTGGTGATCTGTCGGATATCCAGCCCGTTCATCTCGAATTTTTCCGCGGGCGCCTCGCTCACATCGAAGATCATCACGTCGCCCCGGTCTTCGTCCTTCTCGAATCCGCGCGCCGTGAGTTTCTCTCCCAAAGAGGGTAGGGGGTCGTGGTCGTAGACTTTCCACGTGAACGGGCGTCCCTGCGCCGGGTTGAAATGCGTCAATTCGTTCTGGATGACGCGCTTGAGGTCGGCTTCCTGCGCATACGTCAACGAGACGAAGCTCATGCCCGGTGCTTCACGCTTGAACCGAACCACATCCTGCGTGATCTCTTTTTTCGCCTCCGGATATTCGACCTGCTCGCGCAGTTCCCTGTCATATAGTTTTAAAAGTTCGTTCGTCATGAATTGATGTCATTGCGAGCCACGCTCCCTTGCGGCAAAGCAATCTCCTTTTTATAATTTTGCCCACGCACTCATGGGGTTGATCGTCCGCGCAAGGCGGTATGCCGCGGTTTGAAAACCGAAGCGCGGCCATGTCCGTGAAGCGGACAAATTCGCCGTTTGCCAGTTCGTCACGCAGAACTCATACCCTTCGTTGCGGGCGTGTTCCAATCCATGCCACGTCAGCGCGGACATGATTCCCCGTCCGCGCGCCGCTTCCTTGACTGCCGCAACCGTCAGATCTGTGGCTTTGGGCGGAATGGTCAGGTCATCGTCCGCTTCGGGAAGCGCGCGAAAGCCGATGCTTCCTTGCACCTCCGTACCCGTATCCGCCAGCCAGATCGTCCAATCGGGATCGCCCGCGATCTCCGCCCAGCCTTCGGCGAGCTCGGTCAGTTCCTCCGGCAGGAGCGGGTGCCAGCGCGGCGCGCGCGATTGATGGACTGCGATCACATCGGAAAGTTCCTCCAATCGCTTCCCATCCTCGGCGGTGGAACGGCGTATCCCGAAATCGCTTGCCGGTTTTCTTTTCGGGGTATCCATGGCGCTCAGGTCAAGAATTGCATCCGCGCGCTCACGCCCGAAACCAAGCGAGAACCAGGCATCAATCACGGCTGGATCCCCGGCGGGCAGGTAGATGTAATGCAGGAAACATCCCCGCTTGTTCCATTCCTCGCCCACAAAGGCGTACAGGTCTTGCAGTAAGGCAGGGTCTTCGCCTTCCGCCAGTCCACAGCCCGGCAGATGAATAAAACCGCCGCGCCCCCAGTCCAGCGGGGTGGATTCGCCAATGAGGTAGGCAGCCAGTTTTCCGCCGCGGATTGCGGCGAAGCCGAAGGCGCTTTTCTTTTTGAATGCCGTCTCCACGGCTTTTGCCGCAATGGGAACGTCTTCGAAGCGCTTCGGCAAGGCGGGGAAGATGACGCGTTCGCGCGCCTGCCGGGAGGCAAGCAGTTTGCCCGCTTCTGCGAGCATGTCTTGATTAAAAAGTTGAATCTCGGTTTTCATTCTCTCTATCCATGTAATTGGTTGTGTCGTTGTTCGGGCGGATGGAACTCCGCCGTCGCATGTCTCATTATTGAAGGATTACGGTGTTACATGGCTCGATCTCCAAATTAATATCATTGCAAGGGAATGCCTGAAGCAATATCAATCCGCCGCCATCGGCTCTTCGTTCGGCTTCTCGCGCTTCATCATGATCGAATCGGCGGTTACGCCATCGCGCTCGCCGACTTCCGCCTCGTCCGTCACGCCGTATTGCACTTCCAACTCGTGACGGAACTGCTGCGTGTACAGACGGTAGTAATGCCCGCGTTGGCGCAGGAGTTCGGCATGTGTGCCTTGCTCTGCGATCCTTCCGTCTTCGATCACTAAAATCCTGTCCGCGCGGCGGATGGTCGAGAGGCGGTGCGCGATCACGAACGACGTGCGCCCCTTCATCAGCGCTTCCATCCCGCGCTGGATCAACGCCTCGGTCAATGTATCCACCGAAGACGTGGCTTCGTCCATGATGAACAGCTCCGGCTTTGCCAGTGCTGCGCGCGCCAGCGAGATGAACTGCTTCTGCCCGACCGACAGCAGACCGCCGCCTTCACCTACGTTGTGTTCGTAGCCCTTTTCGAGCGTCACGATGAAATCATGCGCGCCCGCGGTCTTTGCAGCGTTCTCCACCTCGGCATCCGTTGCCTCCAATCGCCCGTAGCGGATGTTCTCGCGCACTGTCCCGGAGAACAGGTGCGGGGTTTGCAAAACAATCCCAATCTTGTTGTGAATCGACTCCAGCGTGTAGTCCATGTAATCGCGCCCGTTGATGCGGATCGCGCCTTCGCGCGGCTCGTAGAAGCGGCACAGCAGGTTCACGATGGTGGACTTCCCGCCTCCGGTTGGACCAACCAGCGCGATCATCTCCCCAGGCTTGACTCTCAGCGTGAAGTCGGTCAGCACGGGCTTGCGGTCTTCGTAATAGAAATCCACGTGATCGAATTCGATCCCGCCCAGCAGGGTCTTCGCTTCGACGGCATCGCTTCGATCATGGACCTCGGGCGGGGTATCCGCCAGTTTGAATATTCTCTCCGCCGACGCGATGCTGTGCTGCATCTCGGCATAAACACGCGCCAAATCCTGAATGGGCCACATCATGAAAGTCAGGTACGAAACGAACGCCTGAATGCCTCCGATGGTCATCAACCCGATCGTGATCTGGTTCCCGCCGTAGCCGACGATCACACCCAGCGCCACCGCCGCGATGATCTGCACCGTCGGCAGGAAGAGCGCCGAAAGCCATGCGGCGCGGTACGACGCGTTGTACATCTTCGTCGTCAATCCCTGGAACTCCTCGGTGTTGCGGTCTTCGCGCCCCAGCGCCTTGACCACGCGCACGCCCTGGAAGTTCTCGTTGAACGCGCCCGTGATCTTGCTGTTGGCGCGCCGCGACACGCGGAACTCCGCCAGTATCTTCTTGCGGAATTCGATGCCCACATATGCCATGATCGGGATGATGGTGAACACGATCAGCGCCAGCCGCCAGTTGATGATCGCCATGAAGATCGTGGACGAAATGATGTTCATCAGCGCCCAGGTCGTGTCCACGATGCCCCACGTCAGCAGGTCTGAGACGCGCCCCGTATCGGACGTAACGCGCGCGATCAGGCGTCCCACCGCGTTTTGGGCATAATAAGAAAGCGACAAATCCTGCAAGTGGTTGAAGAGCATCTTCCGCAGGTCGTATTGAATCCGCTCGCCCAGCACGCCGGCAAGGTAAATAAACGTGAACACCGCGCCCGCCTGCAACACGATGAAACTGCCGTAGATCGTGGCAAGCTCCATGAGGCGCTCCCTGTCGCCCAGCACGATACCCTGGTCAATGAACTGCTTGTTCAGGAACGTAAAGTACGCATCCAGTCCCGACGTGATGGCGATGGTCAGTAAAAATCCCAACACCCATTTCCAATGCGGGCGCAGCAGTCCCAAAATACGTTTCAGCACCGGGGTGGTCAGTTGACTTGTAAATTCTTCTTCTTCGAGTTCGATAAGGTCGGTATCAGACATGGTCAATCTCCGAACAAATTATGAATTCGGAATTCTGAATTATGAAAACCTGAAATTTCACAACTTGCCAATGCGTTTTTTGACTTTGGTTACTATTGTGACAAGGATGGCGATGATCTCGTCTGTTTCCTTGCGGAGGGGATCGAGTTTCGCCGCAGGGGCAATGCCCGCTCGAACCAGCAGTTCCAGCCAGTATGCGGTCTCGTCCGCTTCCTGTAAGACGCTTTCGAGTTTGTTGATGAAATCCGCATCCGATTTGGCGCGCTGACTCTCTCGAAACTGCGCCCCGACGGATGTTCCCGACCTCAACACCTGCTTGCCCAACGTCTGCGCCACCGTTGAATTGGGCAGGCGGGTATACATGCGCACGATCCGCAAGGCAAACTCGGTGGTTCGTTCACGAAGGTCGTTTTTGGTTGTGTTGTTCATGGCAAACTCCTTTTCATAATTCATAATTCAGACTTCTGAATTTCCTTCTCCAGCTCCGCGTCGATCTTCGTCTGAATGTCGTAAATTCTGCGGTACATACCTTCTTCATTCCTAACCAACTTGGCGTGCGTTCCCATTTGCACCACCTCGCCTTTATCCAACACGAGGATCAAGTCGGCAACCATCACCGACTGGATGCGATGCGCGATGATGAACGTCGTGCGCTCCTTCATCAACGCATTGAGCGCATCGCGGATCTCGGCTTCGGTCTCGGTATCCACGGCGGAGGTCGAGTCATCGAAGATCAGGATCTTCGGGTTCTTCAACAGCGTCCGCGCGATTGCCACGCGCTGTTTCTGACCGCCGGAGAGCGTCACGCCCTTTTCGCCGACCAGCGTGCTGTAGCCGTCGGGGAATCCGAGAATCACATCATGGATCGCGGCGGCTCGCGCGGCGCGTTCGATCTCTTCCTGCGTTACGTCGCGCCCCACGCCGTAGGCAATATTCTCGCGGATCGAACGGCTGAACAGGAACGGCTCCTGCTCCACAATGCCGATCTGCTTCCGCAGGTACGCGCGCGAATAATCTTTCAACTCCACGCCATCGAGCAGGATGCGCCCACCCGTGTATTCGTGAAAGCGCGGCAGGAGATTCACCAGCGACGTCTTACCCGAACCCGTTGATCCCAGCAGCGCCACTGCCTGCCCCGGCTTGGCATGGAACGAGACGTTCTTCAACACATCCGACTTGCCGTCCGAATACATGAACGAGACGTCTTCGAAGACCACATCGCCTCGCACCGGACCCGTCGGCTGGACCTTCCCATCGAACAGCGGCTCACGCTGCTGCCTGACCACTTCCATCAGGCGCGCGTACGAGACCATGCCCGTTGACGTCTGCACGATGATTCGTCCCAGGTTGCGGATGGGCCAGATCAGCCAGACCACAAGCCCCACATACGCAATATATGTGCCGACGGAGATTTCGCCGTTGATCGCCATAGTCGCGCCGTAGATAAATCCGAACAGCATCTGAAAGCCCAACACGATATCCGAAAGGGGCCAGAACATCGAGTGCATGAAGAGCAATATCTTGCCTTTCAGGAACTTGCCCCAGTTATCTTTCTCGAATTTCTGCTTTTCGTAATCCTGCCGCGCAAAGGCTTTGACCACGCGCACGCCGGTCAGGTTCTCCTGCAGGGTGGTGGAGAGGATCGCTTCCTGCGCCTGGTATTCCTCGTAGGCTTTGGTCACCTTTTTGAAAAACCAAAGCGACACAAGCAGGATGACGGGAATCACCACCACTGAGACCAGCGCCAGTTCCACGTTGAGATTCAGGATGGCGATGAAGTTGATGACGAACAGCAGGACGATGCGTCCCACGCCGATGGCTTGTTCGCTGAAGAAGCGCCGCAGGGCGTCCACGTCCGAAGTGACGCGCTCGATCAGGTCACCCGTCGGCGTGGTGGCGTGATATGAGAAGCTCAGGCGCTGGATGTGATCGAAAAGGAAATCTCGCAATCGGCGGGTGATGCCTTCCGCGGTGTATGCCGCCAGTCGCCCCGAAAGGAACGCGAATCCGCCTTCGAATGCCGCCAACGCGATGAATCCAACGCCGATCCACACCAGAGTCGTCGTCAGCGTGGAACCGATATAGGTTTTCTGAACCAGCACATCGTCGGCGAAGAAGCGAAGCAGGAGGTAGGTAAAGGTCTTCGAGAGCGCGGAGACGGCAAGGGCAACCGTCGCCATGATGTACGGCAGTCGGTAATCCTTCATCATCTTCCAAAGCCCTTTCAGCCGGTTCGCGTCGAGCGAGTGACGAAAATCGTAGGTGATCGCGGGTTCATAGGTTGGTTGTAATGTGGTCATTGTGGTACTCCGTTATGTCGTTGCGAGCGGCGTCTTGGCGCCACAAAGCAATCTCTCGTTGAAATAAGAGCGCCTTATGGCTGCCGCCTCTTGCCATGACATTAAATAAAAAAGGCTGCGGCGCACGCGCCACAGCCCATGACAATACAAAACAGGAAAGACCTAAGGGCGGTCTATAGGCGCACTTCGAGAAGGCAATTTGCCAACTGCATCAGGTGTCATAAAGATTGTGTTGAACATCAAGAGTGCGCTCCTTTCTTTGGGATTTTCTTGCGAAACCGAGTTTACCCCCTGTCCACGAAAAATGTCAAGGATGAGAATAAAATGAATTTTTTGAAACAGCGAGGGCAAGTATATAATCGCCGTATGAGCGTCACGACGTATAAACTCACCCATAACCGCATTCTTGAATTTTCGTCCAGCCGGGCGTTTTCCCTCGACGAGATGACTCGCGCCCTGCCGCCGGGTTTTTATACCACCTTCACCACCTTGAATGGCGGGACACGGGCGCTTGGCTTACGGTCTCATCTTGACCGTTTATATATCCCTGCCGGGCGAATGAATTTGCATCCCGTAAGCGAAGGGACATTGCGAAAACACCTTGCCGGGTTGGTGAAGCAAAACCTGCCGCGCGAATCGCGCGTGCGTTTGATACTGACCAAAGATTCCGGGGACATTTTCATCGCCGTCCAACCGTTTATCCCCCTGCCTGAAACGGTTTACAAAAGCGGCGCGCATGTCGTCACAACGGAAATGGCAAGACACGATCCGCGCATCAAGGATACGAACTTCATCTCCGAGAGCCTGACTCAGCGCAAACAGATACAAGGCGATATATTCGAGGTTTTGCTGGCAAAAAACGGAAAAATCCTGGAGGGACTGACGTCGAATTTTTACGCCGTCAAACATGTCATTGCGAGGAAGAGTGAAGCGACGACGAAGCAATCTTCTGGTCGGCAAGAGATTGCTTCGCGGCACTCCAGCGCCACTCGCAATGACATGGCGAGCCTCATCACCGCCCGTCACGGCATCCTGCCCGGAGTTACGCGCCGGGTTGTATTGAGGCTTGCAAGAGGGGAGGGGATGTCCATCGAATATCGCGCGCCGGGATTGGGCGAGAGATTCGACGAGGCGTTTCTCACATCCAGTTCGCGCGGCATCGTGCCGATTGTAATGATTGATGGAAAGTCGGTGGGGGAGGGGGAGGTCGGGGCGTGGACGAAATTTCTCAGAAAAGCGTATCAGGCGTACATCGAGGAGAGAAGCGAGAGAATCGCGGAGTGATTTGGGGTCAGGAAGTTTGCTTCTTTGTTTTTTTCTCGAAAACTTCGTAGTAGGCTTTATCCAATTCGTCGTTCGAGAGATGAGTATATCTCTGGGTCACCTGAATGTTCGTATGCCGCGCAAGTTCCTGCGCGATTCGCAGGTTGCCCGTGCCGCGCAAAACGGACGTGACGAAATAATGGCGAAAAGAGTGGGGGGTGATCTTGCCGGTCAATTCCTTTCCAAGGATTTGTTCCACGCGTTCCTTTACGATGTTGCGCCCGGTGGTGGGCGTCATCGGTTTTACTTTTTTCCCCGCGCCTTTGTCGTGGCGGGCAAAGAGAGGCAGGGAACTCAATTGTTTGCCGGAATTTCCATCCAATGCGGCGCGTTGGGAGAGATAATCTTTTATGGCTTGCATGGCGCGCGAAGTAAAACGGATGACCGCTTGTTTATCGCCCTTGCCGATGATGACCGCATGTCCTTCGTTCCAGTCAATGTCGCCGCGTCTGAGTTTGCAGGCTTCATGAACGCGGAAACCTGTATCTGCGAGAGTGATTAAAAAGGCGCGGTCACGATATGCGCGTAGATTAACGTTGGGTGCTTCGCCACCAGGAATCAGCAGGTTTTCAACGCGTTGGACTTTAGCCAGCAGGGCTTCGATGTCGTCCATTGGGAACTGCGGGAACCGGATTCCCGGTCGGCGGGAACGCTGTCGTATAAGCACGCGCACGCGGGATTGGTTGATTTCTGCCAGTCTTTCCGAATCCACGTATTCGTAGAAACCTTTGACAGCCTGCAAATACAATTGTTCTGTGGAGGGGGCGTAGGTCTTGAGATAGCCAGCCAGCGGGGAGATCAGATCCTCCGTCAGTTTTTCAGCAGGGGCGGTGTCTGGGTTCAGGGATTTTTCGACTAGCACATCGCGGAAGATTTGCAGCGCATTCTTATACGCAAGCATGGTATGCCTGCTACGGGAGAGTTTCACCATGTCCAGGTACCGCTTCATGGCGTCTAAAATTGTTGGGATTTTTGTCTCAGAGGAGGCTGTCATGTCTTCATTATATGGATTTTATCGTTCCTGTCAATATTTTCGATAATAATACTTATCGAAAATATAAAACAGCTTTATCACTGCGAGGCGAAGCCGAAAGGGATCTACCCGCTCCCCCATCCCTGTGTTGGTACGTGGCGATGGATGAAAGTCCAAAGTGCGGATTTCAATTCGCAACACAAAACGCCGAAAAACAAATGGAGGTTATGGATCACGCAACACATATCGCGCCCTTCTCCCCTGCTCCGGTCAACCATCCGCTGCACTTCTGAAAAATGTGAGTAATCTCACTTGTGGCTGGATGACAAGTATGTGAGAATGATTAACAGGAATGTTCCGCACACCTCCTGGGAGGGCGCGCATGGGCGAAATTGTCAATCCGTATATCGCAGGGGCGCCGGTCACCGAACAACGCATGTTCTTCGGGCGTGAGGACATTTTCCGCTGGATCGGGGACAGCATGGCGGGTCAATACGCCGACCACATCCTCGTCGTCCACGGACAGCGGCGGGTGGGGAAAACGTCGGTACTCAAGCAATTGGGCAACCGCCTTCCGAAAAAATACATCCCCGTTTTCTTCGATTTGCAGGGACGCACGCACACCACGCTTGACCGCTTCCTGTGGTGGCTGGCGCGCGAGATCGTGCGCGTACTGAAACAGGAGCGCGGCATCGAAGTCCCCCCACCCGAAAAAGAGGACTTTTCCAAAGACCCCGATTATTTCGAGAACCGCTTCCTGCCGGACCTCAAACCCGTCCTCGACAGCAAGACGCTTCTGCTCACCTTCGACGAGTTCGACAACCTCGAAGAAAGCGAGGTCAAAGATGAACTGGCGCGCCCGCTGGTGGACTACCTGCGCCGCCTGATGGGACAGCCCAGCCTGAACTTCATCTTCTCCATCGGCTCTTCGGGGCGCAAACTGGAGAACATGCAGGCGGCATACACCGAATTCTTCAAGACCGCCCTCTACAAGAAGATTAGTTTCCTTACCGAGGAACAGACGCACGACCTCGTCACCCGCCCCGTGCGGGGTGTGCTGGAATACGAACGCGCCGCCGTGGACCGCATCTACGCGATTGCCTCCGGGCATCCCTACTTCACGCAACTGACCTGCCACGAACTCTTCGCCCGCTGCCAGCGCACCGAACAGCGCAGCATCGCCAGGGACGACGTGGAAGCCGTCCTTGACGACGTGGTCGAACGCGGCACGGTCAATTTGAAATTCGTGTGGGACGAAGCCTCCGACATCGAAAAGTGGAGTCTCGCCGCGCTGGCGCAATTGGATCAGTCCGATAACCGCACGCTGACGGATTACCTGGGTAAAAACCGCGTCCGATTCAGCGAATCAGACCTGACCTCGGGCTTGCTCCACCTGCGGGAGAAGGATGTGATCACCCCACAGAACCGCTTCGTCATCCACCTCCTGCGGCGCTGGCTGCAAAAGAATCGTCCCATCGAGCAGGCGCGCGAGGAATTGACCGAAGCCAATCCCATCGCCAACCGCTACATCGAGATCGGGCTGGAATTCCGCGACAGCCGCCTGTACGACAAAGCCATCGAGAGTTTCCAGCAGGCGCTCTCCATCTCGAAGGACAACCTGCAGGCGCAGGTCAATATTGCGCTTGCCTACATGGACCAGAGCCTGTACGACAAAGCCATCGTCGAATTCGAAAAGGCGCTGACCATGGACGACGAGGACGTCTCAGCCCGCAACGGATTGTGCGAAGCGCACCTGGCGCTGGGCGACTCCGCCATGACGCGCGGACACACAAAGGAAGCCGTGCTTTCGTACCAGCGCGTGTTAGGCATCAACTCCGAACACACCGAGGCGCGCGGGCGCATGGCGGAACTGAGCCGTCAACGCGCGGAGAAGGCTTTGTCAAGCGGCAGGGACGAGGATGCCCTGTCCGCTTTTGCGGAAGCGCTCCGATTCACGCCGGAAGACTCAGCCCTCATCGAACGCGTTGAAAAAGTTCGGGCGGAGAAAAATGCCAAAGTATTGGCAGAGCAGGCTGCGAGGTCCGAAAAAGAGGCGGCGTTTGGAAACTGGGACAAAGCCATTGCAGCGCTTAATGAAGCATTGGAGATCGCGCCCGGGGACGAGTCCATCCTGAAAAAGATCGAGAGCATCAAAGCGAAGCAACTCCAGGAACGGCTGGACGCCATCCTGCTGAAAGTGGATGCGGCAGAGAAAGCTGGGCGTTGGGACGGCGCAATCGCGGGGTTGAACGAGTATCTTCAATTGAAGCCGGATGCCGCCGTCCAAAAACGGATCGCCGACCTGATGGAGGCAAAACACGCCGCCTGGCTGGGAGCGATCACGGCGCGCGCAGATCGGGCTGTGGCTGTCCAAAATTGGGATGAGGCGCTGGCGGCGTTGAATGAGGCTTTGAAGCTCGAACCAAATAACAAGGAGATGCAAGCCAGGGCGGAGGAGGCGCACGAGGCGCGGCGCATCGCGGAATTGGATGCCATGCTCAAACGCGCCGACCAGGCTGTGGAGGCGGGACACTGGGACGAGGCGATTGGCATCCTGAACAACGGGCTGGCATCCAACCCTGAAAATGAAATATTGAAGACCAAACTGGCGGGCGCACGCAAGTCGAAGCGCGAGGCGCGTTTGCGGGCTGCCCTGCGTCTCGCGGATGGCGCGGCGCAGACGGGCAAATGGGAGGCGGCGGTAGAGGCGTTGAATGATGTGCTGGCTGTGGAACCTGATAACGCCGAGTTTCTGGACAAACTGGCGGAGATCAGGCAGCTGGAACGCGAAAGTAAGTTGAACTCCCTGCGAACCCAGGCGCGGTCTCTGCTGGCGGCGGAGAAGTTCGATGAAGCGCTGGAGGCATGGAACGCCTATCTCGCGTTCGAACCCGGAGACCCCAAAAAGGCGCAGGCGGAGATCGAGGCGGTCAAACAGGCGAAGACCCTGGCGGCGCTGTACTCCGAAGCGTCAAACGTGTATGCGGCGAAAAACTACGAAAAAGCCATTGACCTGTTCAAGCGCATTGTGGTGGTGGACGCCGATTACAAGGATGCGACCGAGTTGCTGGCGGAGTTGGTGCGCTTGCGCCGCGCCGCTCAAAAAGCGCCGAGAGCCATCAATTGGAGGATTTTGGCGGTGGGCGGCTTAGTACTCATTCTGGCGCTCGGGATCGGCGGCGGTCTGTTCTGGGTTGGGAAATACGGCTTGCCTGCCATCCCTATCCCGATGGCGGATAAGACCGCTGCACCGACACACTCGTCAAATCCATCGCCGACAATGACGCCAGCGCCTGAACTTGATCCTGAAATTCAGTCCGCGCTCGATATCATCCAGAGCGAAGAACCGCTTTACCAGACCAGCTTTGATGACTGGGAGTTTGGGGAACTTCCGGAGAACGCCGCGCTGGAAAACGGAAAATTGATTGTACGCGGTGGCGAAAATCAAAGCACATATGTAAGTCATACCAATTTTCAATCCGACAGGTTTGCCATCCAGTTCGAAATACAGATCCTTGAGTCCGTTCAGGGCGGCGGGTGTCTCTTGAATATTGGTACCGATGGTGAATACAGCATGAGGAACATATTCATGCCAAGTGGAGAATTGGAAGTGGATCACCTGGAAATGGATGGCTATGAAATAACCATTGGAAATGGCCAATTTGACCCTTCAAACGTCAGCACTACAACGTTAATTGTTCTAAATGATCAAATTTCCCTTTTTGTTGATGGGAAATGGGCATTCACTGCACAAGACCCTGAAGGGAGCGCTGTATATGCCAATGTAACGTACGAAGCAGATTCCCATATGATATGCGGATTCGACAATTTCAAATATTGGGACTTGAGAGAGATGGATTCCGCTGTCAAAATTGCGCTCGATACCATCCAAAGCGAAGAGCCGCTTTACCAGACCAGCTTTGATTCCTGGGATGCCGGCTGGTACAGCCGCGGCGATACCAGGGTGGAGAACGGGAAACTGATTCTCGCCTCTGAGGATCAGGAGGGAGTAACAGTGGGTTTATACAATCTCAATTCCGACAGATACGCAATCGAATACGAATTATCCGTTCGCGAAGCGGGCGTCAATGGCCATTGTGTTAGTGAAAACACTGTTGGAAACAGGTTTCTAAGTTTTGTTTTCTTTGGGAATGGCGAAACGGCTCTAAACAAATCATTCTCAGATATTGCGGTTGGCAGCTATGACGAAACACAGCCCAACAAGGTTACACTGCTCATCCTAGGCGACCAACTTGCCTCATTTGTTAATGGGCAGATTTCATACTCTGCTTTGGATCCTGAGGGCGGTGTCGCCTACGCATATCAATCTCTTTCAGCGTACTATAAAATCGCATGCGAAATCGACAATTTCAAGATCTGGGACCTGAGCGGAATGGACTTCGCGGCGGCGGCAGGAACCACCTCCGTCCCCCCAACCCCCTCTGTCTGGGTGACGGAAGTTGGTGTCCCCATTTTTACCTACGTTGTGTCGCATCCCCCAACCTTCGAGGATGATTTTTCAGTCCGCAGCAACGCCTGGGGAAACACGAGCGAGGCGGCGCCTGTTTCGGACATGCTGAGGGACGGCGCGCTTTCGATAAGCAAACGCGGCGGGAACGAGTTGAAATTTCCGCTCAACGGACTTTTCGATTCCTCCGACTTTGCTCTCCAGTTCCATATCGAGTTCAACTCCAACGCCCCCTCCACAAATATTGCAGTTCATTTCCGCTCTTCGGCAAGTCAAGATACCTACTACCGCTTCAAGTTGTCCGATACGAACAAGGCGGCTACCCTGCTGAATTCATGGCAGTTGATCGAGGTCGTCAAGGGCAGCACCGGGGCGCCGGCGGGCGGATCCGTGAAATTGATGGACGGTTTTAACGATGTATGGATCCTCGTAAGGGGGAATCATTTCGCCGTGTACGTTAATCAAGTCCCGCTGACCGAGCAGGAGATCACGATGTTGTATGGGCGGAACGTGTTCTTTGTCGTAAACACCGAGCCGTCAACGGATTACGTCAGGCTGGATAACGTCAAGTTTTGGAATTTGGACAGGGTGGATATAAACCCGTGAGACAGTGAGATGAGCGTCAATCCTTTCACCTTCGGCAACCCCATCAAAGACCCCGCCCGTTTTTGCGGGCGCGAAGCGGACATCCGCCAGATCACGAACCGCCTGCTTTCGTCGGCGCACGAGTCCACTTCGATCATCGGCGAGAGGCGCATCGGCAAGACCTCCCTGCTGTATCACCTCTCCGATCCCAAGGTCAGCGCGCGGCTGGGACTCACATCCGATAAATTCTGCATGGTTTATGCCGATTTCCAGGGTCTGACCGATATCACCCCCACGCGCTTCTGGCAGCGCGTGCTCAAAAAGATGTCCCGTTCCATTTGCGACGAGAGCCTGAAGCCCGCCATCGAGGAACTGAGCGGACGGGAGACCTTCGACCTGTTCGACCTCGAAGACCTGTTCGAGTCCACGCAAGACAAAGGGCTGACCGTCGTCCTGATGCTCGACGAATTCGAACACGTCACACAGAATCCCAACTTCAAGGGCGATTTCTTCGGCGGACTACGCGCGCTTGCCATCCATCACGGCGTGGCTTTGCTCCCCGCCACCCGCCGCGAACTGGTTGATTTATGTCATTCGGATGAGATCAAGGGCTCGCCTTTCTTCAATATTTTTGCCAACATCGTCCTGCGCCCCTTCCCCGCCAAAGATGCCGCGTCTCTCGTGAACGGATACCTGTCCAGCCTCGAGGAGGCTTTTTCTCCCGAAGAGCGCGAGTTCATCCTGCGCCTCGGCGGCGGGCAGCCCTTCTTCCTTCAGATTGCCGGGCATTACCTTGTGGACGCGAAATCGCAGGGCTTGAGTGCGCGTCCGCTTTTCGAACGCGCCATCACGGACTTCGACCAGCAAGCCGACCCGCACTTCAACTATCTCTGGAATCACTGCACGGAAAGCGAAAAGATTACCCTGCTGGGTATCCTTGCGCTCAACCACGAAAAAGCCAAAAGGAGAGAATCGCACGCGGAACGCCTGAAAAAGATGAATTCGCGCGCGCACCTCGATGTGGTCACACTTGCCAAACGCGGGCTTGTAACGGAAACAGACGGGAAATATTCACTGTTTTCCCCCAGTCTCGAACGCTGGGTCCTGCGCGAGATCATGACCGCCCCCGGCGAAGAAGAGTCCCCTGCCAGTGTGGACGAATGGCTGCGCGGCGGCGGGCGCGAAAAAATGCAACGCGCCAAAGGCGTCCTGCCGAAGATTAAAAAGAAATATTGGGCAATTGCCAGTAATATTCTGACGGAAGTTTCCTTTGAACTCATCGGAGCCACAGTCTTTGAGATTTTGCTCAAGTCACTGGTGTAATGTAAAGCCCCCAAACAGAGAAAAAATTAACATCACCAAACCCCTGCCGCTTCTGGCGCACTCTCCCTCGGCTGTAACTGAATCGCTTTCTTTTTGCAGACCGCCCTGCAAACTCCGCATCCATAACACGCCGCCGGGTCTATCGTCACCTTTTTGTTATTGGACGAATAGCGGATCGCCCCGTACTGACACTGGTGCATACACAATCGGCAACCGTTGCACGCATCCGGCGAGACTTCCGCCACCCATTCGGCGCGGAACATGACCGGGTAATCTTTACGGGCGTGCGTGATGCGGTACGCCATGCAGTCCTGGTCGCAGTTGCACAAGCCGCCGATGAACGGGGTTTTGAACGTCCACACTGAATGGACCAATCCTTCCTTATCCAGCTTGCGGATGGAGTCGAGCGCCTCTTCCTTCGTTAGCGTTTCGAGGCTGAATGAGTCGTCGAGCGAGTCCGTCAGTTGCTTGTCCATCGTCAAGCCGTAGCAGTAACGCGCGTTCATATTGCCTGTGGTCACGCGCCGGCACACGCAGGGAAGTCTCACCGCGCCCTGCACCATCGTCTCGAAGATTTTCTCAACATCCTCCATCGGCACGACCTGCCCGTAATGGTCTTCCTTTTGCATGTGGGTCAAGACCGGCTTGGCGAGTTTCATCAACGGCGTGCGGCGGACTTTGTCCAGTTGTTTGATGCTCTTGGGAACGCGCTTATGAAATCCGTTCAGGAACTCCGCCGCATACTCGCGCCGCTTATTCTGGTCGAGCAGTTCTTGCGAATAATTTTTCATGGTGAGGTACCACTTCTCCCCCTCCCCGTGCTGGGTGCAGAATTCACACATGGCTGCCTCCTGTTTGATTCAGTATAGCCACGCGTTGGAGACTTTTCCAGTGACGTTGTTCCTTGCTTTTTTCCTCTCCCTCCCATCTTGCAATTTTAGAACATATATTCTATAATCAATTCATGAACGCACTTGATACCCTCGTCGAACTCTCCAGCCAGATGACCTTGGAACACGCCGAGGAATCGCGTGGTGGTCTTAACTACTCAACGACCAAAACTACCGAACCAGCCAAACCTGGCTGCTATTCCCCCAAATCTCGCTCTGAGTTTACCGAGCGAGAGCAACGCGCCGCCTTCGTCCACCCGGCGCAACTGCCAAACGGCAAAAGCATCCAACTGCTCAAGACTCTGCTTTCCTCTGCCTGTGAACGGGATTGTTTCTACTGCCCATTCAGGGCGGGGCGAGATTTCCGCCGCGCCACCTTCAAGCCCGATGAATTCGCCGGGCTGTTCAGCAAAATGAATCAGAGTGGATTCGCTCAGGGTGTTTTCCTCAGTTCCGGCATTGCGGCAGGAGGCGTCCGCACGATGGACAAGCTGCTCGACACTGCCGACATCCTCCGCAAAACGCACGGCTTCACAGGCTATCTGCATCTCAAGATCATGCCCGGCTCCGAGAAGGCGCAGGTCTATCGCGCCATGCAGCTTGCCGACCGCGTCTCGGTCAACCTTGAAGCGCCCAGCACCGAACGCCTCGCCAAACTCGCGCCGCATAAAGTTTTCATCGAAGAGTTGCTTCGCCCATTGCGCTGGGTCGAAGAGATTCGCCGCACTGTCCCCGCTCATAAATTTTGGAATGGCAAATATCCATCCACGGTCACGCAGTTCGTAGCGGGCGGCGCGGATGAAAGTGATCTTGAATTGCTCAACACCACCCAATGGCTGATGAAAAACGTCCGCCTCAAACGCGCCTACTTCTCCGCCTTCCATCCCATTCTCGATACGCCCCTCGAAAACAAACCCGCCGTGAACCCCATGCGCGAGCATCGACTCTACCAAGCCTCGTTTTTGTTACGTGACTATGGCTTCGAACTTGAAGACCTGCCCTTTTCTTCGGATGAAAACCTTCCGCTTCACACCGACCCGAAACTTGCGTGGGCGCAAATGAACCTGGTCCACGCTCCAGTTGAAGTCAACCTAGCCGACAAGCAGCAACTGATGAAGATACCCGGCATCGGCATCAAAGGCGCGGAATCCATTCTCTCCGCAAGGCGCATCAGCAAACTGCGAAATTTATCTTCATTGAAAAAACTTGGCGTCATCGCCGAACGCGCAGCACCATACGTCTTACTCGATGGACGTAAAGCAGCAGTTCAAATGAATCTATTTTGATCAACGAGTTAATAACAAGCACATAAAAACATCATTCAATAACGTTGAATGATGTTTTTATAGTATTGCTCTGTAAAAACTATGCCTACCACGAAGATTTTGCGCGTAGGTCGGATTGCCAATCCGACTTACTTTGGTTGCGGCTGCAAGCCGCGTTATAGTATTGCTCTGTAAAAACTATGCCTACCGCGAAGATTTTGCGCGTAGGTCGGATTGCCAATCCGACTTACTTTGGCTGCGGCTTGCCGCGTTATGTATAATCGCATCAATCTTAAAATATCAAACTCCTACACAATTAACCTTGTAATTATTTTTATTATGACTATACTAATCATCATCATTTACAAAACAACAAAGGAGAGATGAAATGACAACGACACTTACGATGGAAAAATTATCCATCAAGACTGAAAACAAATTCAGGACTCTGATCACAAAACAAAATTATAAGAAAGGCGAAGTGATCTGCGCAATCCCCAGTGAAGATGTGCGCGATAAACCCAATCGCTACACAGTGCAGATCGGTCACGAAAAGCATACACATGTCGGCAAACTCGCCGCGTTGAATCACTCGTGCGACCCGAACGTCATTCTCGACACCGAGAACATGGAAATGGTCGCAGCGCGCGACATCGAAAAGGGAGAGGAACTTTACTTCTTCTACCCCTCCACCGAATGGCAGATGGATGCGCCGTTCATTTGCCTCTGCGGCTCTGCCAATTGCATCAACGTGGTGGCGGGCGCGCGCTTCCTGCCTTTGTCCACGCTTGAGCGCCACTATCTCAACCCGCACATCCGCGAGATGATGATCGAACTGCTCAACAATACACAGCACAATCTCGAAAAAATAAAAGAATAGGCAGCACACAAAAAAATCCGAAGCTATAGATTCGGATTTTTTTGTTACAACTTCTGATGCAGCGCCAGTAATTTATAAGCGCTCGACCAGGGTTTCCCCAATCGGTGATTATCAGAGACCTCGATCTTGCTAAACTTCTGCGCGATGGAAGGCAGCATGGTCGCAATGGTTGCCCAGTCGTCCGATAAAACCGCATCCTTCAACTTTGCAGCGTATTGCCCCGCCCACATCCATTCCATGCGGAACTTGTCGGCTTTCACCCAATAATCGCGCTTCTCCCACGCCGCCACCGAAGAGTCAATACCCTCCGCAATGGATTGCAGCGCCAGCGCGATGAACGCCGCCTGGTCTTTCGTTTCCGGCGTTACCTGATTTTGTTTCGCCAATTCGCGAATACACAACACTATCGACTTTGTCAAACGGGTTCTTTCTTTTCCTACAGAATCGGGGTTGATCACACGGCTCAAGATAAATCTCCAAATTTGGTATCTGCTGCAAGTGCGCGATTATACCGCCAGTTTTGATGTTCTTCGGATAAAATATCATCTCGTTTCGATAAGCGCCCTCCCCTCTTCGGGCAATCGAAATAAATCCACGATACAGGGAACGGCTCATGGCTTCAGATATTCAGGCATCCATGTTGGAGGAGATCGAAAAAGAATTAAAGCGGCAGGTTGCGCGATTGGACCAGCCGCGCATTGCAAACTTTCACGAAATGTTGACTTATCACATGGGCTGGACGGGCGAAGGTTCTGGTCCGCTCGTCACGGGGAAACGGCTTCGTCCGTTGTTGACTTTGTTGGCGCTTTCTTCTTGCAGTGAGTTGAATGAGGAGGGTAACGGTGTGGTAAATTGGCTACACGCAATTTCAGCGGCTGCCTCCATTGAATTAATTCACAATTTTTCGCTTGTTCATGATGATATTCAGGATAATTCCAGTCTTCGAAGAGGCAGGCAAACGGTTTGGGCGAAATGGGGAGCGCCAATGGCAATAAACGTCGGCGATGCGCTTTTTGTCATTGCCAATCAAGCCATTGGCGACCTTGCGGAACATTATCCTTCCGAAATTGTTGTCCGCGCAACGCGGATATTAAGCGATTGCTGCCTTGAACTTACAAAAGGTCAGTTTTTGGATATGTCTTATGAAGGCAGGACAGATATTGGAATTGAGGAGTACTGGCCCATGATTGCCGGGAAGACCTCTGCCCTGCTCTCTGCTTGTACCCACATTGGCGCCCTTCTTGGCTACGCGAAGGGCGAAAAACTGGAAGCTTTTCGCTTATTTGGGTATCACCTTGGGCTGGCGTTTCAGGTGCAGGATGACATTCTCGGAATCTGGGGTGACGAACTGGTAACCGGAAAATCCGCCGCGAGCGATCTTGTCGAAGGAAAAAACTCATTGCCTGTATTGTTTGCCCTCGAAAAGAACGGACCGTTCGCAAACCGATGGAGGCAAGGGCGCATCGCGCCGGAAGAGGTAAACGAAGCCGCCGCCCTGCTCGAAAAAGAAGGCGGCAGAGAATATGCGGAGAAGGTCTCCGAAGCGGAAACAAAGAAGGCGCTTGGATTCCTGGAGCAAGCCAACCCGCAGGGAGAGGCGGGCAGGATCATTCTGGAGATTTCAAACAGGCTTCTTAAACGGGAGCAGTAAACGGGTCGAAGCGGGAGGCGCGGGCAAATCATCCTCAGGCTTGACACGCCTTTTCCGCCTGGCGTATAATCTTCGCACCAACCATGCGGGTGTAGTTCAGTGGTAGAACGCATGCTTCCCAAGCATGATATCGTGGGTTCGAATCCCATCACCCGCTCTTCAAAAAGCCGAGGAAATGCATGCCTCGGCTTTTCGTTACTGCAAACTATATTGTAAGGTAGCTGTTATGCTGATACTTCCCGCGTAAAAGTAAAATTCATGACGGAGTCTGTGAACCTAATGCCTGAACTCAAAAGAGGAACCATCCTCTATGTGGAAGATAATCCGGACAACCGGAACCTGATTCGCAGGGTGCTCAATGCGGAGGGGTTCTCCGTTGTCGAGGCGGTCAATGCAAAGGAAGCCATTGACAAGCTCGAAAGCGCCCGTATCGACCTGATCCTGATGGACATCAACATGCCGGACATGGACGGTTACACATTGACAGCCGAAATAAAGAAAATGGAAAAGTTTTCCAAAGTCCCCATTGTGGCAGTAACGGCAAACGTGATGAGAGGAGATCGCGAAAAATCGCTTGAAGCGGGATGCGACGGCTATATTCAAAAGCCGATTGACATCGACACGCTTTCCCAACAGATCGAGCGGTTTATCACAAGGAGAACCAATGCCTGACCAAGACCAAACACCTGCTGTTTCGGATACGCAACCCCTTCGCAAACCCACCATTCCCAAGGATGCGGCCGTGCTTGTGGTTGAAGATAATGTCTCCAATTTCGTTTTGATCGCGCGCATGTTGGGATATCTGGGCATTCATTGTGAGTGGAAGACTTCGGGGTACGAAGTTGTGGAATACGCCGACACCTTGCCGCGCCTCGACCTGATACTTATGGATATTCGCCTGCCTTACGAAGACGGATACGGCGCATTAAAGAAAATCCGCGCGTCAGACCGCTTCAAATCCGTGCCGATCATTGCGGTAACCGCCGAAGCCAGCATGGAACAGATGAAAAAAGCCCGGGAATCGGGCTTTGACGGCTTCCTCGGCAAACCGCTCGATCCTGATCGTTTTCCAGATCAAATACGCCGCATCCTGAGTGGGGAACCGGTTTGGGAGTTTAGTTAAATTTATAAATGGCAACAATTTCAGCCCCGTCCACACCTGAAGCAGAACAAAAAAGATTTAAGGGCAGTCTCGCAGGGACACTGGTAAGAACGCTCCTGATCTTTACTTTTATTCCGCTCGCCTTGATGGCGGGAGGGGCATATTTCCGCGCACGAGGATTACTTCGGGAACAGGCAGTCAACCAATCCGGGAATCTGCTCGTCAATCACACCAGGGCAATCGATGAAGAAATAAAAAGAAGGGAGGATAACCTGGAGGCGCAGGTCACGAGCGATGACTTTGCGGCATTGATCGAAACCGCCCTGCACGCCAATCCGCAAAGCGACCAGTTCCGGGAAATCCGCAGCGAATTCATCAGCCGCCTTCAGGGAGGTAATACGCCCGCGTTCGATCAATACGTTTTATTCGATTCCAAGGGCGCCATCAAAATTGCCAGCAATCCCGAATGGCAGAACGTATCCATAGGCGCTTCCGCGCTGAACTCGCTCGAATCGCGCTCCATTATGCTTTACGGGCTTCCCCCTCTTTATGAAAACGACTTAATTCTCGTCACGACCATTCAATATAAAACCGCAAGAGGCTCCACCCTGGGCACGGTTGCGGGCATCACCGAAAAGGAAAACCTGCAGCACCTGATTGAACCGCTCAACGGATTGGCTCCCTTTGCCAATACCTACTTCATTCTTTCCGACAACCGCTTTATCAACAGCAATGAAGCCGGCGGCGGATTCGAATTGGTGGAACCTGCGGCGTCGCAGGATGAACTGACCGCGACCCTCAACACCTTGATGAGCGAACAAAACCAGACGCCTCATGCGTTGGACATCACTGCGCCAAATGGCGACCCTGTGATCGCGCAAATACAATGGTTTCCAAGAGTGCAGGGCGGGGTTGTTCTCGAAATCAATGCAAGCGAGATTTACAAAGGAACAACGAGTCTTGCGCCTTTTACGTTGGCGCTTGCCCTGGTTACGCTGGCTTTCATTGGGCTGGTCCTGTTCTTTGGCGTCAAGCGCGTCATTCAGCCCTTGCAGTCGCTATCGGCAATAACTCGAAAATTCGCGGCGGGAGACTGGAGCCAGAGGGCGCAGGTCACAAGAAACGACGAGGTCGGACTGCTGGCAACCTCGTTCAATCACATGGCAGATCAGCTTGGGGAAATTTACCAGTCCCTCGAACAGAAAGTTGACGAACGCACACGGCAGATCCAAACCGCCGCCGAAGTGGCGCAAAATATAACGACCATTCCCAACCTCGATGACATGCTGAACAAAACCGTTGAGCTTCTCGTTCAGCGGTTTGACTTTTACCAGGCAAGCATTTTCATGGTGGATCGAAGCGGCAGGTATGCGGATTTCAAGGCTGGGTTTGGCTCGGCAACAAAGGGATTGACCGAAAAAAAATACAGGCTGGAAGTCGGTTCCACCTCGATCATCGGGTGGGTTGCGGCAAACAACCAGGCGCGCGTCGCGTCTGACGTTTTGGACGATCCACTCCATCTCAAAAACGAACTGCTTCCCGAAACGCGGTCGGAAGCGACCGTTCCGATCTCCAATGGAAGTTTTGTTTTGGGCGTCCTCGATATCCAAAGCGCCCAGCCGGGAGCATTCAGCGCCGATACCCTTGTGATGCTGCGAACATTGGCGAGTCAGGTTGCAGCGGCAATTCAAACCGCAAACTTGATAGAGTCGAGCCAGGTTGACCTTCAGGAACTTGAAAGGCTTTACCGATCCAGCCGCCTGATCGCAAAAGCGAGCAGCGGGGGCGAGCTATTTGCAACAGTCGGTCGGATTCTAAAAAGCGCGCCCTATCCGGTCGCGGTGTTTCAAGTTGAAGGCGATGTATTGAAAGTGGTCGCTTCTGCGGATTCAACACGAGGTTTTGCTTCAATTGCAGAATTGCAAAGCCGCATCCAAATGAACAACGAATTACGAGAGCGCCTGCTGAACGGTCCCGTCCTTACCGCGCTCGATGATAACCATATACCCAAGCCGTTAAAAACGATCCTGAATGACCTCGAATTAAGCAGCGCGGTTCTGCTTCCAGTCTACAAAGCCCAGGTACTGTCGGCTGTCTTTCTCATCGGATCGAGAAATCAAAAACTCGCCGGCGCCTCCGTTCAACCTTACGCAAATCTGGCTGACCTGATGTCAATCGCGCTTGAAAGAACAGAGGCGGTCGAACAAACGGAAAAACATCTGCGCGAAGTCGAAGCCCTGGCATCCATCAACGAAATAACGTCATCAACCTCGGATGTCCAAAGCTTCTTCCAGGCTTTGCTTGTCAAAATACAACAGATCATCGGCGATTACAACCTGACCGTCGCGCTTTACGATGAAAAGAGCGACACAATCAGCATTCCATTTAGTTATGAAAACGGCGAGGTCGTATCCATCGAGTCATTTCCGCTGGGCGAAGGACTGACATCCATCCTTTTGCGCACCCGCCAGCCCCTGATGTTGGTAGAGGATACAGAGCGCAGGTCTGCCGAACTGGGCGCTAAAATAGCGGGACAACCCGCAAAATCCTGGATGGGCGCTCCAATGCTTGTCCAGAATAATCCAATTGGCGCGCTCTTATTGCAGGACCTCGAAAACGAGCATGCGTTCGACGAAGATGATTTGAAATTTTTCACAACGCTTGCAGGGCAGGTCGCCGGCGTGATCCACAACGTCCATCTGTTGGATGAAAGTAAACGCAAGGCGCTTCAACTCGAAACGGCGGCCGAGATCGCGCGCGACATCAGCGGATCACTCAACCTTGACGAATTACTCGTCAAGGCGGTTAATTTAATTCGCGAACGCTTCGACTTTTACCATGCCGCGGTCTTCCTGCGCGACTTGCCCGGGGAATTTGCGACAATCCGGGAAGCCACCGGCGAGGCGGGCGCGCAAATGAAAAGAGCAGGGTATAAAATCGGCATCGGATCCAAGTCCATCGTCGGCTTTGTAACCGGACATGGGGAGCCGCTTATTGTCAATGACACCAGCAGAGACGCGACCTATTACGCCAATCCCCTGCTCCCGGATACTCGCGCAGAAGCCGCAATACCGCTGAGGGTTGGAGACCGAATTCTGGGCGCATTGGATGTTCAAAGCGTCAAACCATACGCGTTTTCAGAAGATAACCTTCGCAGTCTTCAAATCCTTGCAGACCAGCTGGCTATTGCGGTTGCCAATACGGAACTGTTCGCAGAAACACAGGAACACCTGTCGCAGCATCGTCTTTTGCACCACATCACATCGACTGCCGCATCCGGCACCACCCTTGAGGAGGCGCTGGAAAGCGCAGTCAGCGGGCTGCAGGTCACTCTCGGAGGTGACCGCGTAGCCATCCTGCTTGCCGACCGCGAAAAAAAGGCGCTCAACATAACGGCGTCGGTGGGCTATGCTGAAGACGTCACAGCCGTGCAAATCGAGATTGGCAAAGGTGTAACCGGCTGGGTCGCCGCACACCGACGCCCATTGCGCGTGCTTGATGTAAGCAAAGACCCGCGCTACATTCAGGTGAGTTCGAACACGCGCTCGGAACTTGCCGTCCCCCTGATCTACAGGAATGAACTGCTCGGCGTTTTGAATGTGGAAAGCGAGCAGGTTGACGCATATTCCGAAAACGACGAGGAAATGCTTGGAACCCTTGGGGGCAGCCTCGCCGCCATCATAGCCAACGCCCGGCTCCTGGAGCAGATCCGCGCGCAATCGGAACGCGAGAGATTGATTTACGATGCGGCGGGAAAAATCCGCAGATCGACGGATATACAATCCATCCTCATGACCACGGCAAGTGAAATAGCCAGAATTACCGGGTCCCGTTTCACCAGAATCCAGATAAAGCCAAAAAGCGGTCCCGAATTGGAAGATGCCAAATAATGGAAAGACCAACTCCACACAGCCTGTTTGCAAATCCGGAAGATACCACCCGCCAGTTATACAAAAACTGGCGTGAAGGGTTTGCGCTGCCCTTGCTGATCGGCGTGCTGATATTTGGCGCAATTGCTTTAATTCCCGCCGTTGCTGCCTCTCAAAGCATACTGATCAAATCCGTTTTCATAACCAGTTACCTGCTGACGGTGGTCGTTACGCTTATACGCTTTCCTTATGTAACGCGCATGAGCGTCTTTCTATTAGGCATTTATGTCCTGGGCATAAGCGAGTTGCTTACACACGGGATTCTGGGCGACAGCCTGTTCTTCTTTCTGGGGCTGATAATCTTTTCCACGATACTTCTATCGCCTCGAACGGGTATCAGCGCGATGATTTTGGATGTTGCCACATTTATATTCTTCGGCTGGCTCATGCAGAGCGGACAGATCGCGCCCCTCAATCCCCAGGCTTCCCCCGCAAAGGTCGAAGATTGGGTCAGCGCCAGCGCGGTCATGGCAATGTTCGGGGTCGTCATCATCCTCGGATTCCAAAGGCTGGAAAAAGAATTCCTTGGCGCGCAAAAACAAATCGACGCCACCCTGAACGCCCTGAGACAGGAGCGCAGCAACCTTGAGATCAAGGTACAGGAGCGCACCGACCAGCTTCGGAAAATAAATGAAATCGAGCGTGTCGTTACTTCCATTTTGGATCCAGACGAGTTGCTGCCACTGACAGTACTGCATATAGAAAGTAAATTTAAATGCTACTACACCGCGCTTCACCTGCTGGATGCAACCGGACAATGGGCGGAACTTAAAGAAGCCAGCGGCGAGGCAGGAAAAGTTTTGAAGGAAAACAAACATCGGGTGGACATCGACGGAAAAAGCTTGATCGCAGAGGCAATTCGCACGAAGTCCGCGCAAATCGCTCCGGAAAAATCGAGCGATAAAATCACGCTCGATAATCCCCTGCTTCCATACACACGTTCAAAAATCGCGCTTCCATTGATCATCGGCGATAACGTCATCGGCGCCCTGGAAATGCACTCAACCAATGAAAATGAATTTTCGCACCTGAACGCAGACGCTTATCAAACCATGGCGAACGGGATTGCAATTGCCATCGAGAATTCACGCCTTTTCCGGGAGGCGCAGCAAAGCCTTTTGGAAATGCGGGCAACACAAAGGCAGTACCTGCTCGGTGCGTGGCAGTCCCTGACATCCGAAAAAAACCTGGAGTATGCCATTGGCGATAGCGACCCCGCAAATACCGGTGAAATCCAGATACCGCTTGCCTTGAGAGGTCAAACGATCGGTCAGATAAACATGGAAAGTTCGGGCGAATGGACAAGCGAACAAAAAAGTTTGATAGAAGCGATTGCGGCGCAGGCGACCCTCGCGCTGGAAAATGCGCGCCTCGTGGAGGAAAGTCAATCGGCGGCAGCGCAGGAGAGACTGGCGAACGAAATTATCGCCAAAGTTTGGGCATCCGCTAATATGGACAGCATCCTTCAGACAGCCGCCCGCGAACTGGGTCGAAGCCTTGAAGCCACAGAGGTGGAGATCGAGCTTTCAATGGAGAACAAAGATGACTGACAGGGATTTTTCCCCCATTGACCGCCGCGAAGAAAATGAAGCGCTGTCCTCTCTTGACCTGATGGACTGGCGCGAACGCTTCCTTGTCTCCATCCTTCGGGGCGCATGTCTGCTTGGCATCATACTCGTGGCAGCCGCTTTCCCCTCCGCTCCGGTGGGAGACCGTTTTCTATTTGTCGGCTTATACCTTGCCCTGCTGGGCGTTACCCTGGCTCCCCTGCCCTACAGCATCCGCGCCTACGCGTTCTTATTAATGATCTTTATCGTGGGCGCAAACACGATCCTTTCCTGGGGTCCCTGGTCGGACGGGAACATCTTTTTACTGGCAGTCGTAATCCTGTCGTCCCTGTTATTCGACCGCCGGGTGGACGTTTACGCGCTGGGCGCAGGCGTATTGTTTGCCGCGGTCATCGCAGTCATGCAGCAGTTGGGCTTGCACCAGTTCACGGGAGCAAACGTCCCCGAAACCAACCCCGTAAATTGGGCATCTTACATTATTGACCTATTGATCGTTGGAAGCGTCGCCGTTCTTGCCGTCGCCGAATTCAAGAACATGGCTTTCAAAGCGACTGTCGGCGTTCAAAACGCGCTCAATTCGCTCCTCGGCGAAAAAACGCAGATCGAAAAAAACCTGCAGCGCAGCGCCGAAGAACTGGAAAACCAATTATCGAAACTCCACGCCTCGGCGATCACTGTCAAGGAAATCGCCAGGATACAGGATGTCACGGAATTATTTTCGATGACGACGCGGCTTATATCTGAAAAGTTCGGATATTACAATGTCGGGCTGTTCATTCTCGACGAACAAAAGAAAACCGCCTTTCTTCAATCTTCCTCCTCCGAAGCCGGAAAAAGACTTGTCGGACAGTCGTTTCGCGTGGAGACGGACAGGAGAAGCCCAATTCACCTGGCTGTGGAACAAAACCGCCCCGCGCTTACCTCCGACGATCAATTAAATTTCATACGCGACGAAAACTTCCCCTTCACACGATCCCGCATGGTCATCCCCCTCTCCATTCGCGGAAACGTCATCGGGCTGCTGGATGCGCATTCGGACCAGCCCCAGGCGTTCAACGTAAGAGATGCGGACATCCTGCAAATCCTGGCAAATCTCACAGCCGTCGCATTTGACAACATCCGCCTCACCAATGAGACGAAAAGCCTGCTCAGCCAATTGGAAACGAATACTTCCATCCAAACTCAAAGAACCTGGTCCAAACTGACCAGCCGCAACAAGCCAGCCTACCAATATACCCCCGCAGGCGTGCGTCCGGTCTTCTCCCCTGAAAAGAGCAAGGACAACGACGGACTACAAATACCCCTCCTTCTTCATGGACAGTCCATTGGGACCATTAAATTGAAGAGAAAGGGCGCGCTGACCGAATGGACTGAACGCGAACAAACGCTGATCGAAAAGATCGCCGACCAGATCGCTCTTGCGCTGGAAAACAGCCGGCTCGTGGACGAAGCCCAAAAGAGCGCCATGCGAGATCAAATGATCGCCAACTTCTCTACCCATGTCCGTGAAACCCTGGACATCGATTCGGTCATCCGAACAGCCGCCGCGGAAATCAGAAGGGTCTTCGACCTAAAAGAAGCGGAGATCAGCATTGGCGTTTCCCAAACGGCAGCCGCGCAAAAAGACACGGCATCGCCTCATGCCGAGTGACGGAATCCTGACAGGAATTAAAAAGAGACTGACGTGAATCAATTGCGAACACCCGCCTTCTGGAAATTGCTCCTTTGGTTTTTTGCGCTTTCGCTGATACCGACCGGCGTTGTGGTTGTGTTTGTGCAGCGACAAATGCGCGATAACGTCATTACCGGCGAGTTGGATACGATACATTCCCACGCGCAAGCCTACGCGGCGCGCGCCGTCGCCGAACCCGGCAGCGAGCAGGAACTCGCAATTGAGATGATGAACATAACAGGCGGCGATGCTTTCTTCCTCCTCGGCGCGGATGGAATCTATATTACGCATTCCGAAACCCGAAAAATCGGACGCGCCGCTTCAGAAGACTTCAGCCCGGACACGTTGGAAACGATGCTGAGCGGGAAGACAGGCAAAATTTTCGACAAAAACGGCGGACGCTTGATTGGCGTCTACCGCGCCTCTCCCGATTCGCCTTTGGCTGTTTCCACCGCCGGAATTAACCAAGTCACCGAAAACCTAAATAACTTCATCCTCGACCTGCTTGCGCCGTTCATGGGCGCGATGCTCTTTGCAATATTCGTTGCGGCGCTTATTGTTTTTTCATTCGCCACGCCTTTGATACGGATAACAAATTATGCCCGCGAGATCAGCAAGGGGAATCTAAACATTCAGGTCAACACAAGGGGATTGCGGGGCAACATGGGCGCTTTGGCGTCCAACCTCGTGAATTTCATAAAGAACATGCAGAATTCCATCCTGAGTCTCGAACAGAAGGTTCAGGATAGGGATCGTGAACTCGAACGCCGAAATAAATTGCTTCAAGCCGTCTCGGAAGTAGGCAGGACTACCGCCTCCTATCGAAACATCTCCGAGCTGCTGCAAAGAACGGCATATCTCATCGAGGAGCATTTTGGCTATTACCATGTGGGCATCTTCCTGCTCGATGAACGCCGGGAATATGCGGTTCTGACCGCCACTAACAGCGAAGGCGGAATGCGTATGCTCGAAAAACGTCACAGGCTAAAAGTTGGCGGAACAAGCATCGTCGGATACGCGACTGAAAACGTCAGGGCGCGCATCGCCCTGGATGTCGGCGAAGATGCGATTCACTTCGACAATCCAGACCTGCCTGCAACCCGCTCGGAGATGGCGCTTCCCCTCGTCTCCAGCGGACAATTGCTGGGCGCGCTCGACGTGCAAAGCATCGAAACGCAGGCGTTCACGGAGGATGACATTTCCACCCTGCAAATCCTGGCGGAACAAATTGCTGTCGCAATTCAGAATGCAGCCCTGTTCAATGAAACTCAAAAAGCCCTCGAATCTGCCCGATTGGTGTATGGCGAAACAAGCCGTGAAGCATGGAGAAAAATGCTCGCCAGCCAATCCCGGGTCGGATATATTGCCACCACCCCGGGGACCGTCCAAAAGCAGACGGAATCTCTGGAATCAACGCTGGCAAAAGCGCAGGAGTTGGAAGGCGCCGTCATCGGCGGCAACGGCTTGACCCTTAGCGCGCCTCTGAAAATTCGCGGACAGTTGATCGGCGCCATTCGACTGAAGAAACCCGACATTGCCGAAACCTGGACCCAGGACGAGATCAATCTTGTCAATGCGCTGATGGATCAGTTGAGCGGCGCCCTCGAAAGCGCCCGCCTTTATCGGGAGTCGCAGCAACGCGCCGCGCGCGAATCGCTGGTATCGGATATTTCCGCCCGCATCAGCGCCGTGTCGAACACGGAGTCCATCATCCGTGAAGCGGTGCAGGAACTTGGGCAGGCGTTCTCGAACACGTCGGTTACGTTTCAACTGGCAGGTCAGCCGGATGGACGGAAGCAGGCTGAGGGTCCGCGAAGAGGCGAAACTACGCTCGAACAAGGCACGGATCTGTGATGAAAAATTCCAAACTTCGCGAGTTTTTGTTCAAGGAGCGTCCGGGCGAAGAATATGGGCAGCGCGCGGAAGCGGTCGTCGCCACGACGGCAGGGTTGGTAGTCTCGCTCCTGTTGACATTAATGTTCAGCCATCCTATCGTTTTGACCGCCGCCGCCTTGACCAGTCTTTTTGCGGTATTTACGTTGATTCAGGCGTTGCGCGGATCGTATAAGTATTTGATCCTGTTTCCGGCAATGGCGGCAACCTCCCTTTGCGTGGCAGCCGTCCTTGAAGGGGACGGCTCCCACGATTTGATTTGGGCGGGAGTCTTTGGCTGGTCGCTGCTTGCCAATATCTACAGCAGAAAAAACGGCGCGCCCGTACTTGTGCTAAGCGTTTACATGGCAGTCCTGTTTTTTGGAACAGGGCTGGCAGAAATCAACGACATCCTGCCGAACCCCTACGGCACAGATTTGAAATACGCCGCTGCAAATTCCGTTTTCTTCCTTGCCATTCTCAGCGCAATGATTGCGGCGTTTCACAGTTATCGCACTCTGCTCAAAGTGACAGCCGAGAATCGAAACGAACAGATCGCCGCCAATCAGCGCCTTGCCGAGACCAACCGCGCGCTCGAAGAAAAAGTCCGGGCGCGCGCGCATGAATTAAACATGGCAAATGCCCAGTTGGAGGTCAAGGCGGCAAGGCTGCAGGCTGTCTCCGAAATCTCACAAGGTATTGCCTCCAACATCAACAGGAAGCCGGATGAACTCCTCACCCATATCACCCAGCTTATCAGTGAGAAACTCGGTTACTATCATGCCGGTATCTTTCTGTTGGATGAAAATCGTGAATATGCCCTGCTTCGCGCCGCAAACAGCGAAGGCGGGCAGCACATGTTGGCGCGACGGCATCAGTTGAAGATTGGCGGAACGGGCATCGTGGGTTACGTTTCGCAAAGTGGTCGTCCGCGCATCGCATTGGATACCGGCGCAGACGCAGTCTTTTTTGACAATCCCGACCTGCCTGAAACCCGCTCCGAAATCTCGCTCCCGCTAAAACATGGGCATACGGTCATCGGCGTGCTGGACGTGCAAAGCAAAGAGGCTTCCGCCTTCAACGAAGAGGACTTGCACATACTCAGCGCGTTGGCAAACCAGATTGCCAGCGTCCTAAAGGACATGCTGGCATCTCCATTCGACGTAACCCCGGGGGCGCGCATTGCCCAATTCAGCCGCAGAACGGCATCGGCAAGCGGATATACCATCCGCCCTGATGGAAGCGTCGTATCGAACGTCCTCCCGGAAAAAAATCCCGCGCTGGAAAAAGCCCTCGCTTCAGGCGAGACCGTGGTCTTGAGTCCCGCATCTGGAGATGGGCTTCCCACCCTGACCGTTCCAGTGAAATTCCGCGACCACGCCATTGGTTTGATCCACATAGAAAGCGCCGACCCAACCAAACCCTGGACCGAGGATGAGATCGCGCTTGCGCAAGCCATCGCCGACCGCGCCGCGCTTGCATTGGAAAACGCCCGCTTATTCGAAGAAGCCACGCGCCGCGCCGAACAGGAGGCGACCATCGCCCACGTCACAACACAGATCGGCGCATCCACCGACTTTGACCGTATTCTTCAAACAACCATACGCGAACTTGGACAGGCGTTGGGCGCCTCGCGCTCCTTTATTCAAATTGGAACTGCAAACGCCAAAGAGGATCAGGCATGAGTCAGTATACCCAGTCTGCCGCCAGCGCGGACGCGACCCCGCCCCAGCGCACAAACATCAGCCTGAAACTGCCAGCCATAGCGATCAGCCTGATGCTGTTTGCATTTACCATTTACACGTTCATCAGTATCCGCGTTTCCCAGGGATCGATAGTGGACACCTTGCAAAAGGACTTATTGGAGGACGTCCAGGCGAAGATCCAACTTATTCAAACAACGATCAACGAGGCAAACGCGGTTGCCAACAGCCTTGCCGCCGCGGCGGAATCGTCCCAATACGATGAAGAGGGCATCCTCCGCGTGATCGAAAATACGCTGAAACGGAACGAAGTTGTATTTGGGTCCACAATCGCCTATGAACCATACCGCTTCGACAGCGAACTTTACTATTGGTCGCCCTACTACAACCGCACGCCCGAAAACGAATTGAAATTCACCCAACTGGGCAACCCGGAATATGATTATTTCAAGTGGGACTGGTACGCCAAGCCGAAGGAACGCAACGCCCCCGCCCTTTCCGCGCCGTATTATGATTTTGGCGGCGGCGAAATTTGGATGATTACCGCAAGCGCTCCCTTCTATGACAAGAATGGGAATTTCATGGGCGTTGCAACCGCGGATATTGCCTTCTCCCAAACGCAGAAAATTGTCAGCGACATACAGATTGGGGAGGCTGGTTACGCCTTCCTGATCGACTCGAACAGCGTCATCCTTGGCATCGGCGAAGGGCGCGGGGATTTCGACGTGATGGTTGACACCATGCGGCATGCCGCGTTTGCAAACGCCGCCGTCAACTGGGACGTCCTGATAGACGAAATGACCGCCGGACACACCGGCTTTATAGAGGCGACGGACTCACAGGGAACCCCATTGTACGTCGCGTATGCGCCGGTGGGGCTGGATACAGGCTGGTCGCTGGCGCTCGGCTACCCAAGAGAGGAAATCCTGGAACGCACCACCCGGCTGCAAAGGACCTTGCTTTTCTACACCATGCTGGTAGTGATCATTTTCGGCGTGGTCATGTATCTCTTCACGCGCACCATAACGAATCCGCTGAATCAGTTGACGCGGGTTGCCAGCCAAATTGCGGCGGAAGACCCGGATAACATCAAAGATCAGCTTGCCGAACCGATTCAAATCGAGACGCAGGACGAGCTGGAAGACCTCGCCATTGCCTTCAACAAAATGTCGTCTCACCTGAGGCAATCGCTTGAGAACCTGGAAGTGAAAGTCGCCGAAAGGACGGAGGGACTCGAACGCCTCACAACGGACCTCCGAACTGTTTCCGAGGTAGCCCGTGAGATCGCCGTCATCCGCGACATGGATACGCTCCTCAACGTGTCCGCCAACCTGATCCGCGAAAGACTCCGCTACTACCACGTTGGCATCTTCCTCGTTGACGAGTTCGGGGAATATGCCGTTCTGCGCGCCGCAAGCAGTATAGCCGCCGAACAGATGCTTGCAAGCCACTACAGGTTGAAGGTGGGAGAAACCGGACTGGTCGGCAATGTCACCAGGACAGGGCAGGCGTACATCGCCCTCGATGTTGGAAAGGACGCGGTCCATTTCCAAAACCCATTCCTTCCCGGCACGCGCTCCGAAATTGCCCTACCGCTGCGCAGCCACAGCATCACGTTCGGCGCGCTGGACATCCAGGCGAACCTTCCAAACGCATTCGACGAAGACGATATTCAAACACTGCAAATTCTGGCGGATTTGCTCGCGGCGTCAATCGAAAATGTGCAATTGATTCAGAAGGTGGAGGAGGCGCTTTCCGAACTCACCAGGGCAAACCGGGTGCAGACCCATCAGGCATGGCAAACCGCCGTCCGCCGGAAGGGGCTTTCCGCCTACGAATATGATGGAATGCAAATCCGCGCCATGCCGCAAAATCTCCCCCCCAATCTTGCGAAACGGCTCGAAAGCGGGCAGCCCATCGTCGCTCCGCAGCAGGATGAGTCCAAAAACCTGTTGCTGGTGCCGCTCATGGTGCTTAATGAGGCGGTCGGCGTGATCGGACTGGAAAAAGAAGATGCGGCAACAACCTGGACCGACGAGGAAATCTCCATTGCACGGGCGGCGGCAAACCGCGCGGCGCTGACACTGGAAAACGCCCGTCTGCTCGAAGAAAGTCAAAAGCGCGCGGCGAAGGAACGCACCATTTTTGAAGCCACAGACCGGATCGGTTCCGCCCTGAGCGTCGAGAACATTTTGCAGACCACGGCGGAAGAACTGGAAAAAGCGCTGCGCAGTTCTGAAGTCGTTATTCAATTTACAGGACATGAAGAAAATGACCCCACAGGTTAAGACCCGAGGCGCAACATGTTGAGCGCCATCCAAAAATTGTTTGCCCCACCCGTGTTCGAAGATGCGCAAAATTCGCGCGCTGCCGCATTGTTGAACAGCGTCCTGTGGACCTTCATCATCCTTGGCGGGTTGTACGCCGTCACGGCGCCGACCCTGCTTGGACAAACCGTACCCGCAGCGGCAACCGGGCTTATCGTCATTTCCAGCTTGATTGCGCGCCAATTCATGCTGAAAGGGCATGTACAGGCTTCCGCTATCATCTTCCTGGTCGTCTTCCACGTCCTTCTAACAGTCATTGTCATCTTTGCAAATGGCGTGTTTAGCGCGGGTTATTACAGCTATATTCTTGTCGTTGTCATTGCGGGCATTTTGCTTGGCGGACGCGGCGCATATATGGCGGCGGGCGTCAGCGCCTTGACCGGCTTGGTCATTATGTTGTTCCAGAACTCGCTTCCCCAACCCCTGACCACCCCCAACCCTCTCACGAACTGGGTGATCCTGCTGGCGTACCTTCTCTTTATCGCCAGCCTGCAAAACGCCTCGGCGGGAGGACTTGATAAACTTCTAAAAAACCTGCGCGCCACCCAAAAGAATCTCGTGGAGCGCAATACGGAGCTGCAGAAATTCAGCGTTACCCTCGAAGAAAGCGTCGCAAAGCGAACGGCGGAACTCGATGCCGCCAATCGAAGTAATGAACGCCGCGCCAGGCAATTCGAGGCAATTACCCAGATTTCGCGCGTTCTCAACCAGACCCAGAACCTTGAGAACCTCCTGTTGCAAACCACCGAAGTCATCAGCCGCCTATTCACTTTTTATCACGTGGGTGTGTTCCTTTTGGATGACAACAATGAATTCGCCGTCCTGGTCGCCGCCAACAGCGAAGGCGGACAGAAAATGCTCGCCCGCAATCACAAATTAAGAGTGGGGCAAACTGGCATTGTCGGCTATGTATCCGGCAGCGCGCTGCCGCGCATCGCACTGGACACTGGATCTGACGCAATTTACTTCGACAACCCCGACCTCCCGGAAACCCGCTCCGAAATGGCGTTGCCCCTGCTTCACGCAGAGAAACACGTCATCGGGGTGCTGGACGTGCAAAGCAGGGAGCCGGACGCCTTTGGGCAGGAGGATCTTCAGACGCTTGCCATTCTTGCAGACCAGGTTGCCGTCGCCATTGATAATGCCCGTTTGTTCGAAGAGCTGCAAAAGACGCTTCAAGAGTCCGAGGTCTTCTACCGGCGGGGACTAAAATCCGGCTGGGCAAAATTCGCGCAAGCGCAAAAACTGGCTGGCGTTCATCGAAGCGGATTGAAAACAAGTTTTCTCGAAAAGCCGGTGGAATTGCCGGGAGCCTTTGAAGCCGCGCGCACTGGAAGCGTTTATCGGAATATTGACGATCAAACAAAATCATCCCAACTGACCCTGCCAATGAAATTACGCGACGAGGTGGTGGGCGTCTTGAACATACGCGCGAACGACAACCGCGAGTGGAACGATGACGACATGGATATCATTAACGCCATCGTCGAGCGCGCCGCCTTATCCATCGAGAATGCGCGGCTGCTGGCGGAAAGCCGCAAGATCGCCGAAAGAGAGCAGGTCATCGGCGAAATTTCGACGAAGATCAGCGCGGGCACGGAGATCGAAGCGATTCTCAGAACAGCCGTCAGAGAGCTGGGGACTCAAATTCGCGGCGCCCAGGTCACGGTCGAGATCGGAGGCGGCGAGGAGTAACCGCCGGGCAAGTTATGGATATGTCCCAGTCTTCAAACCAGTCCACAGGCAAGTCGGAAAAATATCAGTACAACCGAAACGGCTTCATCATTACCGTTGTATTGATGTCCATGACGCTTCCCTCTGCCGCGTTGTTTGCCTATTTCGGGTACAAAAACCAACTGCTCCCGTTGTTCGTTCCGGCGGCGCTGTTGATCCTCACCTTTTTCTTCGACTTTTTCCCATTGTCGTTGATCAGGCAGGGTCGCGCGAACCTGGCGATGACGATCCTAAGCGCGGTATTTTTTATCGATGTGGCATCCGTGCTTTTTGTTGCGCAGGGCTTTGGATTGATCGGCGCCGCGTCCATCATTATGGTGACATTGTCCATTGCGGGACTGGCGATGACCCCGAATTACTTTACAAGAGGGGTTGCCGCCGCGCTTGTCCTCGGCTTTGCCGCCGTTGCATTGGATGCCGCGCTCACGGCGGAGCGGATTCGGCTTCCCCAGTTGGAAACCTATTCGACATACATCGCGGCTGTAATCGCGGCTCCGATCCTGCTGATTCTGCTAAGGGAGTTTAACAAGTTCAATCTCCAGGTAAAGATCACGCTGGGCATCCTGTTCACGGGGGGCATCGTGGTCGCCACAATCGTGCTGTTCGGGTTGGAACGCGCCAACGCAATCGTGAACTCGCTTTCGGGCAGGTTCGAGGCGAATATCATCGAACAGACGGAAGCCCGCATTTCGAGCGTTGTCCAAATCGAAGCGGAAAAATCCGACTCACTTTTTTCCGAAACAACACACGACCTCCTGGGAATCGCCGAATACCTTTCGGCGCTCGAAGAACAGACCGATCAATTTGCAGGCGGCGTCTATTGGAACGCGGAAGAAAATATTTTCCAGCTTTCCCGCGGTCAGTATGGCAACTCGAACAGCGATCCGGCTTCCATCTTTATTCCAAACACCTACATATTGAACGAACGAATGCTTGCGGATTTGAACACCGCCATCCATCTCGACTTTCTGTCGCCCGGTTTTTTGGATACGCATTCGGAAGTGGTTGCGCTCTACTACATAAGCCCGCTCGGTTATACGATCTACTATCCAAACATCGGGCTTGCGCAAGCCGTGCCTCCCGACTTCGACCCCGTGCAGGAACCGTTTTACACGATTGCAGAACCGCGCAACAATCCGATGCGCCAGCCGCGTTGGACCGAACCCTATCAGGACCCGGCGGGAACCGGCTTGATCGTGACCCTGTCCGTCCCGGTTTACACGAAAAAGGGACTGTTCAAGGGAGTTGTCGGCGCAGATTTGCAGCTTACCCGCATTGCGGAGTCCATCTCCAACATCAAACTTGCCGAAAGCGACTTTTCCATTTTGCTGGACGAACACGGTCACATTCTTGCCATGCCGGAGCAGGGCTACGCCCTCTTCGGTCTGGAGTCGGTGGAAATCCCCGTGAACGAAAGCCCGGAACAAACCGTTCTCGATACGCCGCACGAGGATTTGAAGCCCATCGCGGAATACATCGCCGTCAACGCCTCCGGGATCACCAGTGTTACCATCAACGATGAAAGCGCCTACCTTGTGATCTCCTCCCTGGAAACGACGGGCTACAAACTGGTCACGTTTGCCCCGGAAAACGAATTGAACAGGGAAATCGTCGCATCGCGCGCAAGCATCGAAAACGACATCCAAACCGCATTTCAGGGCGCGGCGTTGATTCTTGCCATCCTTTTTATCGGCGCGCTCATCGTCAGTTTATGGGTCGGTCAGATTATCACCCGTCCGATGAAGCGATTAACCGGCGCTGTCGAACAGATTGCGGGCGGAGACCTGACCGCCCGTGTCCAGGTGGAATCGCAGGATGAAACGGGCACGCTGGCAAGATCATTCAATGCAATGGCAGACAGACTCAGCCAAACGCTTCAAGGGCTTGAAGAACGCATCGCAGAACGCACCAACGAACTGGAAAAAATCAGTCAGAGCAACGCCTATCGCGCCGCTCAATTCGAATCCATTGCCCGCATCTCCCGCACCATCAGTTCCACGCAGTCATTGGACGCCCTTCTCCCGCAGATCGCAAGAACCATTTCAGCCCAGCTCGGTTTTTATCACGCGGGCATCTTTCTGCTCGACGCTCACAAGGAATACGCCGTCCTGGTCGCCGCCAACAGCGAAGGCGGTCAAAGGATGCTGGAACGAAACCACCGCCTGCGCGTCGGCGAGACGGGCATCGTGGGATTCGCAACCCGATCCGGACAACCCCGCATCGCTCTCGACGTTGGGCTTGATGCGGTTTACTTCAACAATCCCGACCTCCCAGAGACCCACTCGGAGATCGCCCTCCCCCTGAAGATCGGCGATGAAATCATCGGCGCATTGGACGTCCAAAGCACGGAACCCAATGCCTTCTCACAGGAGGACATCAGCATCCTCTCGACACTGGCAGACCAGGTAAGCATCGCCATCCAAAACTCGCGTTCCTACCAGCAAAGCCAGGAGGCGCTCAAACAAGCGGAGCTGACCGCCAGACAATTAAGCGAACAGCAATGGAGTCAGCTGTTGAAGCGCCAATCCATTGCTGGGTATCACTTCGACGGCGTCGAAGCCAGGCAGCTGGAGGCATCCCAAGCCGCGCAACAGGAAAACAGTCTTTCCATACCGCTTGTGCTGCGCGGCGTAAAGATCGGCGCGCTCAAACTCAGTCCGACCGACCCAGCCAGAACATGGGACGAAGACGAGATCGCAATGGCAAAAGCGACCGCCGAGCGCACCGCACTCGCCATCGAGAACGCCCGCCTGCTGCAAGACGCGCAAAAGCGAGCCACAAAAGAACGCGCCATCGGAGAGATATCCGCCAAGATCAGCAATCTGGCAAATCTGGAAAACATCCTTCAGACCACGCTCAAGGAACTGGGCAGGACGCTGCCAGGCACGGATATAGCCATCCAGTTCACGTCAGAGAATTCCGGCGATAACAACCGCGCAGGAGAATGACATGCTTCAGAAAATATTCGGCTATTTTATAGATGAAGAAGACACAGACCCGTCGTTCATCGCCCTGACACGAAACATTTTGATCTTTGTCATGGTCACGACCCTTGCCGTGCTGCCGCTGGTCGCCGGCGTTACCGGGGAGGAAGCGCGAAGTATCGTGGCAATCGTTGTCCTTTCTGCCGCATTAATTGCGGAAGGGGCTGCGCTCTTTTTCGTATTTCAAGGCAACGTCCTGCCCGCAAAAATAATCGTTCCTGTTGTGCTGGTAATCGCCATTACAACAATCGCGATCAACATCAACGGTCTTCGGGATACTTCCATCCTTGCCTTGCCGCTGATCTTGGTTATATCCGCCCTTCTACTGGGAAGGCGTTCGCTGACACTCACAACACCGTTGGTAGTCATTGCCGTACTTTTTATCGCGCTAAGAGACCTGTCCACAGGAAGAGACCCCTCTCCCATCGGCATCAATGACGCCATCATTGTTGTCTTTCTTTTGATTGCCGGGGCGGGAATCATCCACTTACTGGTCTCTCGTCTCAATGAAAGCATAATCCGCGCGCAATTAAGCGAACAGGAACAAAAGATCAAGAACGAGGAACTTGACAACCTGCGCGCCGGGCTCGAAGAAAGAGTGCGCGAAAGAACCGCCGAACTGGAAAAAGCAAACCTAGTCTCTGAAAAACGCGCGCGCCAGTTCGAAGCAGTGGCGCAGGTCTTGAAAGCGATCTCATCCATTCAAGACCTGGAAATCCTTCTCTCCCGCATCACGCAAGTAATCAGCGAGCAATTCGGAATCTATCACACCGGCATCTTCCTCCTGAACAATCAAAAGGAGTACGCGGTACTCCGCGCCGCGAACAGCGAAGGTGGAAAAAAGATGCTTGCCCGCGAACACAAACTTGAAGTCGGGCAGACCGGACTCGTGGGCTTCGTCACCGCTACCGGGCAGCCGCGCATCGCGCTTGACGTTGGAGTTGATGCTGTTTTCTTCGACAACCCCGACCTCCCGGACACCCGTTCCGAGGTTGCCCTCCCCCTGCGCTTCGCCGGACAGGTCATCGGCGCGCTGGATGTGCAAAGCACGGAACCCAACGCGTTCCGTCAGGACGACATCAATGTGTTGATTACGCTTGCGGACCAAGTGTCGGTAGCCATCAACAACGCGCTCTCCATCGAGGAGACGCGAAAATCGCTTGCGGAGGCGCAAAGCGCCATCGGGAGGACGACGCGCGAGGCATGGCAGGTAATGCGCCCAACTTCGACCGGGCTCGGTTTTTTACTCACCGAAACGTCGATCAAACCGCTGGATAAGCCGCTGGACGGCAGTCACATCCACGAGGCGCTCGAAAAAGGGAAACCGGTCATTGCCGGGAACGCCGCGCAAGGCACAAACCTTGCGATTCCCATCCGCCTGCGCGGACAACCCGTCGGCGTGTTGAACGTAAGCGCGCGAAAAGGGATTTACGCGTTGACAGACGACGATATTGACATTGCCGAGGCGGTCGCGGAACGCCTCTCGCTTGCGCTTGAAACCGCCGCCCTTTTGCAGGCAACACAGCATCGCGCGGAAATCGAACGCGTGACAACCGAAATTACCAGCAATATCAGTTCGTCCACTCGTTTCGAAACGATCTTAAAAACAGCCGCCCATGAATTAAGCCGCGCCCTGGGCGGTTCGGATGTGCTTGTTCAAATCGAACCCGTTTCCATGAAGATGATCATGGACGCCTAGAAGCGGAACGCCGGGTTATGTTCAACAGAAACGGAGAAACCTCATGAGACAACTATTCCATTCACTTACACTGACCGCGATCACCGGTATATTGGTGTTCGGATTAACAGCCTGCCAGCCGGGAAACAACCAGTCATCCCCGGAAGAAATTCGCATCGGCGTCATCGCCCCCATTACCGGAAGCATCCCCAATGTCGGGAAATCCACCGTGGAAGCGGCGGAAATGGCTGCCGCGGAAATCAATGAAAACGGCGGTCTGGCAGTCGGCGGCAAACAATACCAGATCGTTCTCCTTGTGGAAGACAATGAAGACAAACCGGAAACCGCTGTTGCGGCGGCGGAGAAACTGATTAACCAGCAAAATGTCGCAGCAATCATCGGACCGCAGGCAAGCCGCAATGCCATCCCCGTCTCCAGGATTGCCGAGAATTCCAAAATCCCCATGATCAGCCCATGGTCCACCAATCCCGAAACCACTCTCGAAAAACATTACGTATTCCGCGTCGCCTTTCTGGATCCCTTCCAGGGACAGGTGATGGCGCGCTTTATCTTCGAAGAACTGAATGCAACCAAAGCCGCCGTCCTGTACGATGTAGCCAGCCCCTATAACAGCGGAATTGCGGAGATATTCAAGCAGGTATTCGAAGGCGCCGGCGGCTCGGTAACCGCCTTTGAAACCTACACCACCGGCGAAACAGACTTTGCGCGGCAGCTGACCGAAATCAAAGACAGCGGCGCGGAAGTTCTCTTCCTGCCAAATTACGAGAACGAAGTTCCCGCCCAGGCAGAACAAGCGCGCGAACTGGGAATCAACATCCCCATTATCGGAAGCGATTCGTGGGGAACCATCCCGGCAGAAAGCCGCGCCGCCCTTGAAGGTTCATACTTTAGCACCCATTACGCCTCCGATATTGCGGAGGAACCCGCGCGCACTTTCATTCAAAATTACATCCAGGCTTACGGGCATGTTCCCGACGACGTCGCCGCCCTCACGTACGACGCTTTTGGTTTATTGTTCAAGGCAATTCAAAGCCAGGCATCCTCCGACCCGGAAGCCATCCGCACCGGGCTGGCGGCGACCGAATCCTACGTCGGCGTAACCGGCACAATGCAATACTCGGGCAGCGGCGATCCGATCAAGAGCGCTGTCATCCTGAAGGTGGTAAACGGTGAATTCATATTTTACAAACTTGCAACCCCCTGAGCGGATATTCGACCCCGTGACAAGACCATCCCCGGAGGAGACATGCGCTTCCTGAGAACCAACCTGACAGCGCGGCTCATCTTTCTCTTCACAACGCTCTCCGCGATCATCATCGCCATTATCGCGTTGATCTCGTTTGTGAACGCGCGCAACGCGCTGACCCAATCCGTCTATGAACGATTGGACGCCGTTTCGACCTTGAAAGAGGAGGAACTCAACCGGTGGATATTCGACAAACAGAACGAAATCGTTTTCCTCTCCCGCCGAAGAGAATTGAACCGAAACCTGCGAACGCTCGCCGCGCACGACGAAGACACCAGCTTCTACCAGGCGGCACATAACAGCCTGACGATCTTTTTAACCACCGAATCCAGTAACCTTACCTCCTTCCAGGAATTAATTTTACTCAGCCCTGTCGGCGGAAAGATCCTGGTATCCACCGAGCAGGAAAACGAGGGTCAATACCGTGTCTCGGACAGTTACTACTCACAGGGGCGCCTGGGGTTATACATTCAAAAAGTATATACCTCGCCCCAAACCGGCAAGCCGACCCTGACCATCTCCGCCCCGGTCTACGATACGCAGGGAAACCTCGTCGGCGTGCTTGCCGCCCATCTCGACCTGGAACGCCTCGACAGCGTCATCCTCCAACGCGCCGGGCTTGGCGAAACCGGCGAAACCTACCTCGTGGATCGTTTCAACAATTTCATCTCCGCCGCGCGCTTCGGTGAACGCGAACTGCCCCGCGGCATCCATACCGAAGGAATTGATGCCGCCATGGAAGGCATAGATGGAAAGGGGGAATATCCAAACTACGATGGAATCCCGGTCATCGGCGTATACCGATCGCTGGAGGAATGGGATGTTGTCATCCTCACTGAAATTAGCCAGGCGGAAGCCTTTGCGCCGGCGCGAAGGCTCGGCATTGCCGTAACGCTGGCAGGGCTTGTCACCGCCCTCGCCCTGGCGTTTATCGCGTACTTCCTGGCAAACCAAATTGCCAGACCGGTGCTTGCCATTCGCGACACCGCGCTGCAGATTGCATCCGGAAATCTGGAAGTGAAAGCCCCCGTCACGACCCAGGATGAAATCGGCATTCTGGCAGAATCCTTCAACCGCATGACCAGTCAGTTACAGGAAACCCTTGGAAGCCTCGAACAACGGGTTGCCGAACGCACCGCCGATCTTGAAATCTCCCGCCGTCAAAGCGACAAGCGCGCCAGTCAACTGCTGGCAGTCGGTGAAATCTCCAAAGTCATCAACAGCGAGCAAAAATTCGAAAGCTTGCTCGCGCTGATTACCCGGTTGGTGAGCGATCACTTTGGCTTCTATCACACCGGAATTTTCCTGCTCGACGAAACGGAACAATTTGCCATCCTGCATGCCGCAAACAGCGAAGGCGGAAGGAACATGCTGAAACGCGGACATAAACTCAAGATCGGCGAAAGCGGAATCGTGGGATACGTCGCAAAATACGGCGAGCCGCGCATCGCGCTGGACGTCGGACTTGACGCGGTTTTCTTCGACAATCCCGACCTCCCCGCCACCCGCTCCGAAATGGCGCTCCCGTTAAAATTGCGGGATGAAATTGTCGGCGTGCTGGATGTTCAAAGCGAAAAACCAGGCGCCTTCTCAGATGAAGATGCGAACATCCTGAGCATCCTTGCAGACCAGATCGCCATAGCCATTGAAAACGCCAAATTGTTCACTCAAACCCAACAGGCGCTCAGCGAAGCCCAAGCCCTCTATCGCCAAAATCTTAAAGAGGGATGGAGCGCATTCGTCGGCGGCGCCGGGATGGTCGGATATTACAAAACCCCAACCGGCGGCAACAAGCTGACCCAGCCCATTAATACGGAGGAAATCCAGCAGGTCATGAATCGCGGGGAAGTGATCATTCTTCACGCAGATGGCAGGAGCCAGGAACCCGCCCTCGTGATCCCCATCAAATTGCGCGGACAGATCATCGGCGTAATGCAGATCAAAGCCCCGTCCCTGAACCGCCAATGGACAGCCAATGAAATCGGGCTTACCGAAACGGTTGCGGAACGCCTCTCGCTTGCCCTCGAAAACGCGCGCCTCATCGAAGAATCCCAGCAGCAGGCGATCAAGGAACAGACGATCAGCGACATCACCGGAAAGATCGGTTCGTCCATCAACTTTGAAAACGTGCTGCTGACCGCCGTCGAAGAATTGGGGCGTTCGATCCCCGGCTCGGAAGTCGTCATTAAATTCGAAAACGAAGAATCAGACGAAGGCATGGAATAAGGAAGCCACCCATGAACAAACCGCGTTTTTCCATATTCGACGCCATCGAAAATACCGCCTTCGGGCGGCTCAAGCTGAGGACAAAACTGACCCTGGGCAACATGCTCATCACATTCCTTGTAATTTTCGTCATGGGCAGTTATGTCTATTTCCGAACCCAGCAGGCGGGCGCGCAACTGACAATACAGTTGGATCAAAACATCCGCAACAGGGCGGAGGAAAACCTGCTCTCCACCAGCAAGGAACAGGCGGCGCTGTTGAACAACTTCTTCGAATCCATGAGCCGGGACACCTCCATTGTCGGTTCCACAATCGGCGATATGTTCGCGCAGCGCGAAACCCTCGACAATGGTCTGTATTGGAATGCCGCCACATCGCTTGTCCGTTTATCATCCGGAAATTGGGATAATTCGGATTCTGAAATTGCCTCCATTTTCCTGCCGGCGGACCTTGATCTTTCCGAGTCGCTCGTTGCAAAATTGAACATTCTGAAACATACCGAATTGGTCATCCCTTCGATCCTGGAGGACAACTCCGACATCATTGCCATCTACTTCGGAGGTGTCACCCGCGAAACCGTCTATTACCCAAATATAGACCTCGCAGCCATCGTTCCGCCCGATTTCGATGTGACCGGGCGTATTTGGTTTGTGGAAGCCGCGCCCGAAAACAATCCGGAGCAACAGGTCATCTGGTCCGCCCCCTACCAGGACGCCGCCCTGAACGGGCTTGTCATCACAACCAGCGTCCCCGTCATGGACAATCGAAACAGATTCCAGGGCGTTGCAGCCATGGATATTCAACTGTTACAAATCACAACCCTGGTTTCCAACATCCAGGTCGGCGAGACGGGATACGCCTTTCTTGTGGATAATAACAACCGCCTGATCGCGTTTCCCGAAAGAGGCTACAGCGACTTCGGAATAACCGACGCGACCGCCCGCCTCGGCGAGATCATGGATTCCTCGACCCTGCCCGATGCCGCGCCTGAATTTTTCAAAATCCTGGATACGGTCGCGGCAGACACGGAGGGCGTCTTCACGATCAACCTTGGGGGCACCGAACATTTTGTGGCGCATCGAGAAATACCGGAAGTCCAATACAATCTGGTCATCGTCGCGCCGTCGAGGGAGCTGCTTACGGAAGCGGACATCCTCAGCAGCCAGATTGCGGTGGAAACAAGGAACACGATCGTTGTCAGTGTAATCCTCATTGTATTGATCTTTGCGCTTGCATCCGCAATTTCCTTTACGATCAGCAGCCGTCTGACAACACCCCTCAGGGACCTGACCCACGCAGCCAATGAGATCATCTCCGGAGATTTCGAAGCCAGGGTGGAAGTGCGCTCGCAGGACGAAATCGGAACCCTGGCAAAGACGTTGAACGCCATGACCGCCAATCTGAAAGGTCTGATCCAGTCGCTCGAACAGCGGGTCGTGGAAAGGACGTCCGCCTTGCAGAACGAGCTGCAAAAAGGCAAACGCCGCAGCAAACAATACGAAGCAATCGCAAAGGTCGCGCAGGCGATCAACGCAACCCAAAACCTGCAAGAACTGCTGCCGCAAATCTCGGAGGTGATCAGCCAACAGTTCGGCTACTACCACGCCGGCATCTTCCTCAACGACGCAAGCAACCAATACGCAGTGCTGAGCGCCGCGAACAGCGAGGGCGGAAAACAAATGTTGAAACGCGGGCATCAATTGAAGATCGGCGAACAGGGCATTGTCGGCTATGCGACAGGCTCCGGAAAGCCGCGCATCGCGCTGGATGTCGGTGAGGATGTTGTGTACTTCAACAACCCCGATCTTCCCGAAACCCACTCCGAAATGGCGCTGCCGTTGATCATATCCGGCGAAATCATCGGCGCGTTGGACGTGCAAAGCACGGAAGCCAACGCCTTCTCGCACGAAGACATCGACGTCCTCGCCACGCTTGCGGATCAGGTCAGCCTCGCGATTCAAAACGCCCGGTTGTACGACCAGATGCAAAGGTCGCTGGCGGAGGCGGAGGCGATCTCGCGGCAATACTTCCGCGAAGCATGGAGTCAATTAACCCACGATCAAAAAGTGACCGGATTCCGCTATACCGCCGGCGGCACAATACCGCTGGATGTCAATCACAAGCAGGATCAAAAGGGCGACAGCGAAAGGAAAAAAGTGTCCGTCCCCATCGTCATTCGCGGAGAGAATGTCGGCGCGCTGGAGGTAATGGTTCCCGCGCAGGAACGGGTAAAGCCCGATCAAATGGACCTGATCCGGGCGGTGGCGGACCGCGTGGCGATCTTCGCGGAAAACGCCAGATTGTTCGATCAAACCACCCGCCGCGCCGAGCGCGAACGCCTCGTAGCGGAAATCACAACCAAAATACGCGGAACGAACGACCCCGGAGAAATGATCCAAATTGCCGTCGAGGAACTCCGCGAGGCGTTGGACGTTTCACACATCGAGATCGTCCCACAGAAAAGCGCGCCCACCGACAGATAGGAAATTGAGGCAAACCATGCTCAGAACCATAGCCGTATCAAACGAAAAAGGCGGGGTCGCCAAAACCACAACAACCCTCTCGCTTGGCGCCGCTCTTGCAGAATTGGGCAGCCGCGTCCTGCTGGTGGACTTGGACGCCCAGGCAAACCTTACCCTCGCGCTCGGTCTGGAACCCGGCGAATCGGAACAAACCTCCTACAACCTCCTCCTCGATAACGCCCCCCTGGAAAAAACCTGCCGAAAGACAGATGTCGAAAACATCGACATTATCCCCTCCAGCCCAAAGATCGAAACCACGGAACAGTTCCTGCCGATGCGCACGAACTACACCACCACCCTTCGCCGCGCAATCGAAGGCGCGGAGAACATTCCGTACAACTACATCCTCTTCGACTGCCCCCCGTCGTTGGGAGCGGTTACAAAAAATGCGCTTACCGCCGCAGACCTGCTCGTCATCCCAACCCAGGCGGAATACTTCTCCGCCTACGCGCTTCGCAACATGATGAACCTCATCCGCCAGACCCGCGAGGGCGATAACCCCAACCTCGCCTACCGCATCCTCGTCACCATGCTGGACAGAAGAAACCGCACTCATCGCAACATTCACGAACAACTACGCGCCACGTTCGGAGACGGCGTCTTCAACACCGTCATCGAACTGGATACCAAACTGCGCGAAAGCCCCATCGCAGGACTGCCCATCACACATTACAAATCCGGAGCGCGCGGGTCCACGCAATACCGCATCCTTGCCCAGGAGCTAATGGAATATGCCAAAGAAACAGAAGATAAACAAGCGGCTTGACAAACTCTTCAAAGACATTTCGCCCGAGGAAAATGTCTCGAAGGCAAAGAGCAAGCCGAAGGTCCGGGAAGAAGCGCCTCCCCCGCCGGACCCGCAGCCTGCTCCGACATCCCAGGCATTTTCCACGCCGACGCGTCCCGCGCCCAAACGTCACACATCCGCGCTCGTCGCGCCTGAGATCATCACGCCAGCGCCCGACGGCAAGGCGGCTGTCTACACCACCAGGATTCAAACCGGCAGCCAGGATTGGGCTACGCTGAGATTGGTGGATGAAAAACAGAGACGAACCTGGACAACGGACGAACAACTGCTCATCAAACAAGTGACAGACCAATTGTCGCTTGCGCTCGAAAATGCGCGCCTGTTCCAGGAGACGCAAAAGCGCGCGCAGGAACTCGGCACAGTCAACCAGGTCATCACCGCCGTCGCCGGATCGCTCGACTTGAACAACACCCTTCAAGTCATTGCCAACAGCCTGGTTCGGCTGCTGTCCGCGAGCCGCGCCGGCGTTGCATTGATGAACGAAGACAAAACCACATTGACCCTGGCGGCAGACGCATCGATTCTGGGCGCGGAAACCGCCTATCTCGGCGCGCCGATCAAGATATCCGAAAGCCTGGCAACCCAGGAGGCATTACGGACGCGCAGACCCTTTTACATACCCGACGCCCAGGAAAGCCGTTATACCAGGGACATCCATGAAGCGCTGCGCGCGCGCGGCACAAAAAGCCTGTTGATCGCCCCATTGATAACAGAGGACAACGTGATCGGGACGATTGGGCTGGATTTCTCGGAAGCGAATCGAACCATCTCGCAAGACGAACTGCAACTGCTTGAGACCATCGTCTATCAAACCTCCACCGCCATTCAAAAAAGCCGCCTGTTCAGCAGGATCGAAGAATCGGAAACCAACCTGCGCGCGCTGTTCTCCGCCATGGAAGACGTGGTGCTGGTGGTAAACAGGGAAGGGCGTTATGTGCAGATTGCCCCCACCAATCCCTCGCTGCTTGTCCGTCCGCCGGAGGAATTGCTTGGAAAATTAATGCGCGAAGTACTGCCCGCGGAAACTGCGGATTATTTCACCAGCAGTATTCAAAAGGCTCTGGACGGTTCCGAAAGAGTGCAAATCGAATACGAGCTGCCGATTGGGGACCAAACTCTTTGGTTTCTCGCAAACCTCACAAAAATGGACGAGGACAAGGTCTTCTGGGTGGCAAGGGACATCACCGAGCGCAGGAAGGCGGAGGAGGAAATCTCCAAGTTCAAACTCGGCATCGATAACTCCGCCGACGCCGTGTTCACAACCGATATTGACGGCGTAATTAATTACGTCAACCCAGCCTTCGAGCATATCTATGGCTACGCGCCCGAAGAGACTCTGGGCAATACGCCGCGCCTATTGAAATCGGGGCTGCTCGACGAAGAGTATTACAGCAGGCTTTGGAACGCCCTGCTCGATAAACAAACCACGTTCAACGAGGAAATCCCCAACAGAGCCAAAGACGGAAATCTCGTTTATGTTTCCGAGGTGAACAGCCCCATTTTGGACGAAAAAGGCGATATTCTCGGTTTTCTGTCGGTCCATCACAACATCACCGAGCGCAAGAAGGCGGAGGAAACCATCCGCCGCCGCAACGAGTACCTGGCTGCCACCGCCGAGATCAGCCGGTTGATCACCTCCACCCTGGACCTCAACACGATCTTTGCCCGCACAGTGAACCTGATCACGGAACGGTTTAGTTATTACCATGCCGCCATCTTCATCGTGGAGGAGACAGGTTTCAACGCCGTGTTAAAGGAAGGCACCGGCGAGGCGGGGGCGGAAATGAAGCAACGCGAACATTCCCTCCCCCTCGGCAACAAATCCATCGTGGGCAGGGTGGCTTCGGAAGGCGTTCCGGTTGTCGTCAACGATACGGAAAAAAGCGAAAAACACAAATTCAACCCGCTGCTTCCCGAAACGCGCGCGGAAGCCGCCATTCCGCTGCGGATCGGTTCGCGCATCATCGGCGCGATTGACGTTCAAGCCAAAGTTCCCAACGCCTTCCTGGAGGACGAGATATCCATCCTGCAATCGCTGGCAGACCAGGTCGCCGTCGCCATCGACAACGCCCGCTCCTTCGAACTCTCCCAGCAGGCGGTCATGGAAATGCGCGAAGCGGACCAGATGAAAAGCCAGTTCCTCGCCAATATGAGCCATGAATTGCGCACCCCGTTGAACTCGATCATTGGCTTCTCGCGCGTGATCCTCAAAGGCATAGACGGTCCCGTCACCGAATTGATGCAGCAAGACCTCACCGCAATCTATAACTCAGGGCAGCACCTGCTCGGTCTGATCAACGACATCCTTGATTCCGCCAAGATCGAAGCCGGCAAAATGGAACTGGCGTTCGACGAGGTGAACATCGCCGACCTGACCGCAAACGTTCTCTCCACCATGTCGGGTCTGATCAAGGACAAGCCGGTTCAGATGAAGCGGAACGTGGAGGAGAACCTGCCCACAGTCCGGGCGGATGCGATCCGTGTCCGTCAGGTGATGATCAACCTGCTTTCCAATGCCGCAAAATTCACCGAGGAGGGCGATATCACCGTCAACGTTGGGCTGCAAAAAGGGGATGGCGGCAAGAGCGAAGTGATCGTCAGCGTTTCGGATACGGGACCGGGCATTTTGGAAGAAGACCAGGAAAAGCTCTTCCAGCCGTTCTCGCAAGTGGACGCCTCGCCCACCCGCAAAACCGGCGGCACGGGACTGGGCTTGTCCATCTGCAGGCAGTTGATCAATATGCACGGCGGGCGCATTTGGGTGGAAAGCAAGGTGGGTCATGGAACCACCTTCCACTTCACGCTTCCGCTCTACCGCAAGGAAAGCGAAACCGGGCTCGAAAGCAGCAAAACGATCCTCGCCATCGACGACGACTCGCAGGTGATCGGGCTCTACGAAAGATACCTGCAGCCGCAGGGCTATCACGTCGCTCCGCTGACAGACCCCTCGCGGGCTGTGGAACGCGCAAAACTGCTCAAGCCGTTTGCCATCACGCTGGATATCATGATGCCCGGCATTGACGGATGGTCTGTGCTGGAGGCATTGAAAAGCGATTCGGAGACGCGGAACATCCCCGTCATTGTATGCAGCATCATAGACGACCTCGAAAAAGGGTTCAGCCTCGGCGCCTCCGACTACCTCGTGAAACCGATCATCGAAGACGACCTTGTCAATGCGCTCGACCATCTGAACGCGGACGGCTCGATCCGCGAAGTGCTTGTCATTGACGACAACCGCGACGACCTGCGGCTGATCGGGAAAATGTTGAACGACGACGGCAGGTACAAAGCCATCCTCGCCGAGGGCGGACGGAGCGGCTGGAACATCATCTCGTCCGGCAGCCCGCCTCACGCCATCGTCCTCGACCTGTTTATGCCGGACATGAACGGATTCGACATCCTGGAAAAACTGCAAACCGACAAAACCCTGCGCGAGATTCCGGTCATCGTCATCAGTGGAATGGAAGTAACGCAAGAACAAAGGAAACAACTCGAAGAATTCGGGCGGCATCTATTGACCAAGGGCAGCTTCAGCGAAAAGGAACTGTTTACCTCCATTCAACGGGCGCTCGACCGGATCCAGGCGAAAAAATAAGGAGACTGTGAACGCTGTGTCGTTTATCATCAAGTGCCTCGATTGCGGTCATAACGCGCCGTATTACCCGACATCCACCACGTGCCCGAAATGCGGCAGCCAGTGGCGGGAGGCGGAATACGACTATGAATTGATCGGCAAAACCCTGCTCGAAAGGCTTCCGGGCAGGAACCCCGACCTTTGGAGATACAGGGAACTTTTGCCTGTCCGCAATCCAAACATCAGCCTTTCCCTGGGCGAAGGCTATACCCCGCTCATCCGCGCCGCGAATCTCGGCATGATGCTGGGGTGCCCGAACATCTACATCAAGGACGAGCGGCAGGGACCTACTTCGTCGTTCAAAGACCGCCAGGCAGCGGTGACGATTGCGGCGTTGAAGGAGGCGGGTATCACCGAAATGGTGGCGGCGTCCACGGGGAACGTCGCCATTTCGTATTCGGCGTATGCTTCCCGGGCGGGGATGAAACTTTGGGCTTTTGTCACCAGCCTCGTTCCGGCGGTCAAGATGCGCGAGATCGCCTTGTACGGGAGCCAGGTCATCAAGATCACCGGATCGTACGATCAGTGCAAGCAGGTTGCGTCCGAGTTCGCGCGGCAGCGCAAGTTGTATCAAGACCTGGGCGCGCGCACCATCACATCCATCGAGGCGATGAAGACCATTGCCTTCGAGATCACGGAGCAGTTGACCGGCATTCAGGGAGCGGGCGAAAACACGCCCTGGCGCGCGCCCGATTGGTACGTGCAGGCGATCAGCGGAGGCATGGGACCCATTGGGGTTTACAAAGGCTTCCGCGAGATGCGGCAAATGGGCTGGACGGATAGCACTCCGTCCTTTGCGCCCATTCAAGCAGACGGATGCGCCCCGATGGTGACCAGTTGGAAAAAGGGGTTGCAGAAGGCGGAGGTCGTTACTTCGCCCAAGACCCGCATCGAAACGCTTGCGACGGGCGACCCCGGGCGTTCCTATGAATTCCTGCGGGATATTGTGAACAACACGAACGGCGCATTCGAAAGCGTCAGTGATGAAGAGGCGTTCCGGGCGATGCACGTCCTTGCAAAAATGGAGGGACTGTCGGCGGAACCTGCCGCCGCCGTCGCCTTTGCGGGTCTGTTCAAATTGATTCGGGCGGGCGTCATCAAGCCGAACGATACGGTCGTGGTCAATTGCACGGGTCACACCATGCCTGCCGAGGCGGGCGTTCTCGGCGAGAATTGGTCGCGCGATGTGAAGTTCCCAACCGCAGACGAAACCCCGCAGGAAGGCTTGCTCTCGGCGTTGACTCAAGTCGCGCCGGAGCGCTTCCCGAAGATCATCATCGTGGAAGACACCGCCGAGGCGCGCCGCCTGATCCGCCGCATCCTGCAATCGCAGGGGAATTTCACCATCCTCGAAGCGGTGAACGGACGCGAAGGACTCGACCTCATCCAACGCGAACTGCCGGACCTGGTCATTCTCGACCTGATGATGCCCGAAATGGACGGCTTTACCGTCATCGAAGCGCTGCGCGCCAACCAGGAAACCGCCACCATCCCGGTGATTGTGGCGACGGCGAAGGAACTCACTCCCGATGAAAAGAACCGGCTCGGCGGGCATATCCAGGCGCTTTTGCAAAAAGGCGATTTTCTCAACGACGAATTCCTCGAAGAAGTGAAATCACTGATCAAATGACCGGATAAAGACAACTTTAAGGCTGGTGTGATTGTCAAAAAAACAAACAGCCGGAATCCTCGCGGCGTTTAGTTCGGCGGTATTTCTGGGCATGGCTCCCGTGTTCGGGAAACTTGCCATCACGCAGGGATTCAGCCCGCTGGCGGTCGTTGCCCTGCGCACCGGCTTTGCAGCGGGGATCATGCTGGTCGTCACGCTGGTCTTCTACCGCCAGTATCTCTACATCTTCACGGTGGGGCTGATCGGCTGCATTCTCGCGGGGGTCATCAACGGACTTGGCTCTTTGCTGTACTACCTTGCCCTCGCCCGGCTGAATGCCAGCGTTGGGCAGCTTCTCTATTCGCTCTATCCGTTCTTCGTCGCCATCTGGTTGATTCTCGATCACCAGCCTCCCACCCGCCTGACAATCTTTCGTGTGGGGCTTGCCACGCTTGCCGTTCTATTGCTTACCAAACCGCAAAACCGCGAAGTAGACCTGACAGGCGTCCTGCTGATGATCGGCGCGGCTGTGCTTTACGCCATGCACCTGCCCATCAACCAGCGCGTCCTGTACGAAGTGCCGGCGCAAACCGTCACGCTTTACACCCTGCTGG